>JABFXX010000371.1 GCA_013368795.1 Kofleriaceae bacterium | reverse complement strand
AACGCGGAGTTGTCCCGCGGGGCCGATGTCGGGCAAATGCAGAACCGTCCGGCGATCGAGACTGAATGTCGAAGCGGAGTTGTCCGGCGCGGGGCCGATGTCGGGCAAAGGCAGAACCGTCCGGCGATCGAGACTGAATGTCGAACGCGGAGTTGTCCGGCGCGGGGCCGATGTCCGGCAAAGGCATAACCGTCCGGCGATCGAGACTGAAGGTCGAACGCGGAGTTGTCCGGCGCGGGGCTGATGTCCGGCAAAGGCATAACCGTCCGGCGATCGAGACTGAATGTCGAACGCGGAGTTGTCCGGGCTGATCTCCGGCCGATGCAGAACTGTCCGGGTGATCGAAAATGAATGTCGAACCCAGAGTTGTCCGGCGCCGACCGCGTGACCGCGTGACCGCGTGACCGCGTGACCGCATGAGCGCGTGAGCGCGTGAGCGCGTGAGCGCGTGAGCGCGTGGACTTGTCCGGAAACCGAAAAATCCGAAACCGAAATCCAAGGTCGGTGTCTAGTGCTGTGAGCCGACGGTGCTGCTGCTGACTGCAGCGCGCCGAGGCGCGAGCACCGTGCGTGTGCTCGTGTTCGCGCTCGATCGGCTGTGCGCAGGGTGCGCGCGGCGTCGGGCTCGGTGACGACATTCCGGAGGAGTCATGCGTTCCACCCGCTGGGCGCGATGGGCGATGTGCGCCCTCGCCATCTCGATCTGTGTGCCTGCTGCATTTGCGAAGACCGCGACGAAATCGCTGTCGGACTGCACGTCGTTCAAGCAGACGGACAAGGCCGACGACAAGGTCGAGCTGGCGATCCAGAACAGCTGCAAGGTGCCGGTCGACTGCAAGATCTCGTGGCGCGTCGTGTGCGCCCCTGACTCGAACAAGCGGCGCGCGGTGCACCAGAAGTCCGAGAAGTTGAAGCTGAACGAGGGAGCCGGGGGATCCGCAGAGGCCTCCGCGGAGATTTGCGGAGACGATGCCTGGACGATCGAGTCGATCCAGTGGGGCTGCGAGCCCAACAAAGACTAGTACTTGGCCCTGCGACCCGCGATGTAGTGCATTTACAGCACCACGTTAGATCCATCGCCGACGTCCGACGTTTGTAATCACCAAGCGACGACATCGATGGCCCGAGACGGCACGAAGTAAGTGCCAAGCGCTCGGAATGCCTCGTGTATCGCTCCGGTGGAACACACGTAGTATAAGGACAAGAAGGTCATGGATCGTCAGGACATCGACGCGCTGCTGATCGGCGCTCTCTACGGCGAGCTCACGCCCGCCGAAGAGGCCCGGCTGGCGGCGCACCTCGAGTCGCACCCGACAGACCGGGGCGCCCTCGATGACCTGAAGACCGCACGCCAGGCGGTCCGCGAGAGCCGCATCTTCGAGCTCCAGGTCGATCCGCCGCAGCACCTCTCGGCGCTGCTGCTTCAAGAGGCACACCGGCGCGCACCGAAGCGCGTCGTGCATGAAGAGGGGAAGGAAAGCTGGTTCGCGCGATTCGCGCGGTCGTTCATGGCGCATCCCGCGATGGCCGCCGCCGCGATGCTCGTGCTCGTGATCGGCGTCGCCAGCACGCTCTACGTGAAGAAGGGCGCCAACTACGTCTCGCACCACGAGATGAGCGAGGAGACGCTGCGCGAGCGCCAGGAGAACGAGAACGCGCCCGCGATTGCCGCGCAGAGCGCCGCTCCGACGGGCGCGACCGGCCAGGCCGAGGGTGCCGCAGCGGGCTCCGCCGCGGCAGCGCCCGCTGATCAGCCGGCGCCCAACGAGACCGCGGCGACAGGTGATTCGTATCGCGCAGACCTCTACGACAAGAACGCCGAGACCGAGTTCCGCAAGCGCGACGCCGACGCCAAGCAGCAGGCCTACCAGCGCGAGCAGGCAGAGACCGCACGGCGTCAGCAGGCACAGACCGAGAAGCTCGCGAAGGAAGACTCGGCCGCCGAACGCTGGGCCGGCGAAGATCGCGCCAAGAAGCCAGCCGCCGCGCCACAGAAGAAGGGCGTGAGCAGCGGCATCATTGTCGGCACCGCGACCCCCGAGCCGAAGGAGCTCGAGAGCGCGAAGGACTCGGGCGGTGTCGTCGGCGGCGCGAAGGGCAATACATTCGACGCCGACGACAGTGTCGCGCGCAACTCGACGCGTGCAGGGGCAGGCGGCGGCGCGAATGCGCCGGGCGCTGGTGCCGCGACGACGTCGACCGGCAGCTCGAACTACGCGACCGCGCCGAAGACGGCACCGTCGGCGACGAACGGTCGGTACGCGGCGCCTCCGCCACCGCCAGTCAACGACAAGGCGTCCGTGGCGCAACAGCCGGCGCCGACGTCGCCGCCGGTTGCAGCACCCACGCTCGAGGCGAAGCCGACCGACGGCAAGGTCGCGACGAAGTCGGCGCCCTCGAAGGCCGAGCAGGCGCCTGCACAGACGACGACGCCGCCGCGGCAGGACTCGACGCTCGTCGCGTGGGCCAAGGGCCAGCACGAGGCGACGAAGGCACTCGTCCGCAAAGGCGACTGCCGCGGCGCCGCGAAGCTCGCGCTCAAGGTTTCCAACGACGCGCCCGACTACTACTCGAAGTTCATGTCGACCGATCGCGATCTCAAGTCGTGCATGGCGTACATCAACACCGAGCGCGACAAGGACGCCGAGAAGAGCGGCAAGGCGCGCGCGCAGAAGCGCGTCAACGCCGACGAGGTTCAGTCGGCGCCGGCGCCGACGACGACGAAGTAGCGAGCGTCGGCCCACGCAGCGCTGCGGTACGCTGGCCAGCATGGAGCAACGGCTCGCGGCTGGAGGAGGCGCTTGGATGCCGCGCTGAAGGCGTTGGCACCCCGCTCGCGGCTGCGAGGAGGCGTGTGGATGCCGCGCTGAGGCGTTGGCACCCGGCTCGCGGCTGCGAGGAGGCGTGTGGATGCCGCGCTGAAGGCGTTGGCACCCGGCTCGCGGCTGCGAGGAGGCGTCTGGAGGCCGCGCTGAAGGCATTGGCACCAAAACACCGCGGAGGCGAGTGGGAGCATCGATCGGCGGAGCACGACGTCGAGCGCGAGGTCGCCGCATCCAGGAACGAGGAACGCGCAGTTCCACTCCTAGCGCTTGTCCATCCAGCGCGCGAGCGCGCGGGGTGCGGCAGACATCGCGTCGAGCGATGGCATCGAGAGCTCCACGGACGACTTCGTCGCCCAGAACACGAGCGGTCCAACGCCCTCGCGATGCAGTCGCAGCAGCGCCGCCGCGGCCTTGCCCGAGTACACGCCGTCGAGCCGCAGCGGCGTCGCGTGCGCGATCGTCGACATCGCCTCGGTAGCGCGCGCGGTAAGCCGGCCGTAGCCGCGGCCGATCTCGCCGCCATCGACGACGAGGCGCGGATGTCCGCCGAGCTCGACGTGCGGGCCGCCGAGTGCGGCGATGCGTGCGAGTGTCGTCGCGGCGAGCTGTAGGATCAGGAAGCGAGATGTCACCGGCCACGGCGTCACGCGCACGGCGTGAACGATCGGGACGGGCCAGCGCCACGCACCGGCCGCGTGTGCGAGTGCGAGACCCGCGACAAGGCCGGCGGTCGTACACGTGCTACCGACGGCGAGCACGATGCGTACGGGTGGCGGTGCGACGCCGGCGGCGATCTGATCGGCGAGCTCGAACGCCGCCGACAGCGCACCGATCGTTCCGATCGGTGTCGCGCCACCGGGCGGCATCACGACCGAGTCGCGGACGTTGTCGCCGACGAGACTCGCGAGCGTTCGGCGCAGGCGCGCTTCGAGCGCCGACCAGCGAGTCTGACCGAGCGCCACGTTGTCGAGAAACGGCGCGGGTCGCGGTCCGACGAGTCGCTGGAGCCACGCGCCTGCAGCGACGGCACCGCCGGCGAACGGCACCTCGACGACATTGCGCAGGCGCACGATCGGACAGCCGCTCGCGATCAGGGCGCCCGCATTTTCGATCGCCCACGGCGACGCCGGCTGCGGGAACACGATCGCGCCGGCATCGAGGCCGAGCGCACGCGCGTGGAGCACGGTCGCGACCGCGTGGTTCGAGCCGTACGCGCCGATCGCCCAGATCCGTCCGGCGCCGCGCGCCCGCACGTGGCCGAGCCACGCCTCGAGCGTTCGAACCTTGTTGCCGCCGTAGAGCGGCGACGAGTCACCCTCGCGCTTGACCCACAGCGACCGGCCATCGACGCGCAGCTCGTCGAGCGGCGTCGGCCAGTGACCGAGCGGCGCCATCGGCACGCGTGCGGCGAGCCGAGGCAGGTGACGGAACAGCGCGACGCGTTCGTCGGTCACGCTCGTTCCGGCGTTCAGTGGCCGTGCGGTTTCTCGGGCACGTACTCGGCGGGGGCCGAACCACCGGCGCCGAACAGAAAGTCTTCGCACTGCTCCTTCAGGACCTCGTGCGCCTTCTTGGTCGTGAGGTCGAGGCGGTACTCGTTGACGATCCGCTTCGAGTGCTCGATCCAGTCCTGCCAGGCCTGGGCGGAGATGTTGTCGTAGATGCGCTGGCCGAGCGCGTCGTTGAACGGCTTGTAGGGAAGGCCGGGGAGGGTCTCCCCACGCTTGACGCACTTGACCATGCGGCTCATGCCCGCGACATACCACGGATTTGGTTCGAGGAAGGCCCGACCAATCGGTCTGGCGTGCGGGTTACCATTGCGGCCAATCCGGTGCTTTCGCGTCGCTTCCGTCATTTCGGTTCCCTGCGGGCCGTAGCGTCGAGACGTCCCGACTCGCGAACCCCGGAAAGCGTTCGCCGCCGCGACTTCGCCTACATGGAGACGATCGGCGCCGTGGACGCCTGTACGCCCGACCTTCTCGCAGCCCGCGAGCGCTGCCACGCGCCAGGCAACCGCACGCTCCGAGCCGCGGTCAAGAATGTGGGCCGCTCGCAGGTCGTGCCGATTGCAGACAGCGTTGCCCTCACCATCCCGTCTCCCGTGAAGGCCGACCACCAGATCCTCGATGCAGCCATGGACGTCCGCGTTCCGGACGACTCGATCGTCGACTCGTCGCTCGCACGGATCGCGAGCTCGACTCCCGTTGTCGTCGGTAAGGACCACGTCACGGTCGTGGTCGACGATCGCGCGTTCGACGCGTGCGCCGACGTCCCGCTCGACATCTCGGTAAGCGCCGCATTACGCGTCCGCGGCGAGCGGGGAATTTTCCCGACCTCGCTGAAGACCAGCCTCGCAGCTCCAGCGAGCCCCGTGCGTCTCGGTGCTGACATCGACAACGCACTCGCGGCACTTACGTCACCGATGTTGGTGAACTTCAACGGCCCTGCGCCGTTTGCGCCCTAGCCCGGCCTAGGGCTCGTGCTATCAAAGACAAAAGGTACGGCATGGATCATTCGATCTGGGATCTCTTGAACCACGGTGGTGGCGCGATGTGGGTCGTCGTCGCGTTCTCCGTGATCGCATTGGCGGTCGCGATCGAACGCGCGGTGGCTCAGTGGAAGTTCGTCACCCGCGCCCGCGCGCTCGGTGACACGGTCACGCGCTGCTTGTCGCGCGGCGCCCTCGAAGAGGGTCGCTCGGCGTGCGAGCGGTCGCCGTCGCCGATCGCAGACGTCTTCCTCGTCGGCTACGAGCGGCTCGGCCGCGCGAAGCCCGAGCACGTCCTCACCGCTGTCCACCGCGAACGGCTTCGCGTCAACCAGGACCTGCGTTCGCGCCTGTGGATGCTGGGTACGATCGGCGCGACGGCTCCGTTCGTCGGTCTCTTCGGAACCGTCGTCGGCATCATGGCCGCGATGGGCGGCTTCAAGGGCGACGAAGAGGTGAAGTTCTCGATGGTGTCCGGACCGATCTCCGAGGCACTCATCGTCACCGCCGCCGGTATTCTCGTCGCCGTCGAAGCCGTCATCCTCTTCAACTTCTTCTCGCAGCGTGCGAACCGCGTCGCGACCGAGATGAAGCTCCTCACCGACGAGTTCCTCGAGCTCCTCCTCGAGCAACCGGGTGATTCGCAGCCGACGCGCGCGAAGAAGAGTGACAAGTCCGAGGACAAGACCGACGCGAAGGCCGACAAGGCCCGCGCAAAGGGTGATGGCGATGGCGATCGGGAAGCTGCCTGATCAAGACGCGGGTGATGAGGATGGCGGCGGAGAATCGATCTTCGCCGAGATCAACATCACGCCGCTGACCGACGTCTTCCTCGTCCTCGTGATTATCTTCATGGTGAGCGCGCTCGCCGTGCAGGTCGAGGCTCGCCAGGAGAAGAAGAAGGTCGCCGACGCGCAGGCCGAAACCGAAGCCGAGAAGCGCTCCGGTCTCAAGGTGAACCTGCCGCAAGGCGCGGCCCAGGAGATCGACACCTCGAAGGCGTCGCTCGTCATCGTCATCCCGTTGCAGGGCGACGTCGACGTCGGCGGCAAGCGCATCGGCGACGGCGACATCGACAATCTGTTCCGCGCCGCGTTCTCGCGCGACAAGAACACCCAGGTCGTCCTCAAGGCCGACAAGGGCGTGGCGCATGGTCGCGTCGTGAACATCATGGAGCGCGCGAAGCAGGCTGGCCTGACGCGCCTCGCGATCGGCACGAGCGGCGGCTAACCGCGGTCGCCGTGGCGTCGGCTCATCCGTCGCGGCGCGCGTGACCACGCACGTCCGCTGGCGCTGCGGTCGAGCAGTCACGTCACCGCCGCGCCGCGGCCGAGCACTCACGTCATCCGCTGCGCCTCGCTC
>JABFXX010000280.1 GCA_013368795.1 Kofleriaceae bacterium | reverse complement strand
GTCGCGCGGCACGACGCGCAGCGCCGCGCCCTCTCGCGTCACCTCGCCGTGACCGGCGGCGCGGTCGGCCGCATCGTCGAGCTGCGCGGGGTCGCCGGCGAGCTCGAGCTCGATGCCCTTGCCGGCATGCTGCGCGACGAGCTCGCCGACCGTGCCGGTCGCGACGATCGCGCCGCCGTCGATGATCGCGACGCGGTCGCACAGCGCCTCGACCTCTTCCATGTAGTGGCTCGTATAGATGATCGTCATCCCGGCTTCTCGCAGCTGCTTCACCGTCGCGAAGATGTGGTTGCGGCTCTGCGGATCGACGCCGACCGTCGGCTCGTCGAGGACGAGCAGCTCCGGCTTGTGCAAGAGGCCCGCGGCGAGGTTCAGCCGTCGCTTCATGCCGCCCGAATACTTCGCGACCTGCTCGCCGGCTCGATCGCGAAGCCCGACGACGCCGAGTGCCCAGTCGATGCGCTCGCGCAGCACCTGGCCGCCGAGCCCGTAGAGCGCGCCGAAGTAGCGAAGGTTCTGCGTCGCCGACAGCTCCTCGTAGATCGCGAGCTCCTGCGGGACGAGCCCGAGCTTGGCCTTCGCGCCGTACGGATCCTTCTTCAGATCCGTGCCGCCGATCGCGACCGTGCCCCGGCTCGGCGTGATCACGCCGCAGGCCATCGAGATCGTCGTCGTCTTGCCGGCCCCATTGGGCCCCAGCAGACCGAGGCACTCGCCGCGAACGACATCGAGATCGATCGCGCCGACCGCCTTGCGCGTCCCGTAGTCCTTGCCGAGCCCCCGCAAGCTCAACGCATGCGTCATGCGGCGAGGCTAGCGCGGACGGCACGCACGTTGCTCTTTTGAAACAACATGAAGTTCTTCGACAAGATCAGCCGCTACCTGCGACGGCACGGCGAGCCCGAGGAGCCGTCACCGCAAGGGGAGGATCTCGGAATCTCCCAGGCCGACATCGAAGAAGATCTTCGCGTTGTGGCGACGAGGTCCGGAATCGCCGATGTCGACCCGCAGTCGATCTCGCATGTCGCCGGCGAAGGCATCGATCTCGACCGCGACCTCGAAGCGCATGACTCGATCAAGGCCGTGCGCGACCGCATGCCCGGGCGGTGACGCGCGCTACGATGCTGCATGGCCAGACCGGTTCGGCTCTTCGAGTCATCGATTCCCTCGGGCAACGCCTACAAGGTGTCGCTGATGCTCTCGCACCTCGGCATCGCGATCCCTCACGTGCAGCTCGACATCCTCGCGAAACCCTCGGAGACGCGGCGGCCCGAGTTCCTCGCGCGCAACCCGAACGGCCGCATCCCGCTGCTCGAGCTCGACGACGGCACGCACCTGCCGGAGAGCAACGCGATCCTGTGCTTCCTCGCCGACGGCACCGAGTACATGCCTGCCGACCCGCTCGTCCGTGCGCGCGCGCTGTCGTGGATGTTCTTCGAGCAGTACAGCCACGAGCCCTATGTCGCCGTCCTCAAGTTCTGGACGCTCTACGGCGGGCTCCACAACAAGCGGCCCGACGAGATCGCGCTGTGGAAGGAGCGCGGTCACGCGGCTCTCGGCGTGATGGCCGGCCACCTCGCAAACCACGCGTGGTTCACCGGCGAGAAGTACGGCATCGCCGACATCGCGCTGTTCGCGTACACGCAGTCGGCGGCACAGGTCGGGTTCGACGTGCCGCCTATCATCGACCAATGGCTCGGCCGCGTCCGCGCGCAGCCGGGCTACATCGCGATCAAGAGCTAGCTACCACTTGTACAGTGCCGGGAGCAGGGTGCCGGCCATCGGCTCGACGAGCGTGGCGGTATTGACCGTCCCATCGGCCGCCATCGCGAACGCCTGACCGCCGCCCGGGAGGGTGATGTTTGCGGTCTGATTCGGGAACGGCTGTACGGAGTCCAGGAAGACGTCGACTCGCGGCCGGTCCCCGGCGACCGTCGCTCGCGCAAAGCCGATCTCGTAAAGCCCGAACTGCGACGAGAGCTGCTGGAGGACGTGCGCGTCGTCCCACTTGCACTTGTCGTCGTCGACGGTGCTGGTCGCGAAGTCGATCAACACCGTCTTGAACGACCGCGTCGACGTCGACCCGGAATCGAACATCACGAACTTCGGGCGCACCGTGAACGCGCAACTCTGGGACGAGCTCTGCTCGGTGAGCGAGAGCGTCACACGAGAGGACTCGGTGCCCGTGTTTGTCACGAACGTTGCGCGAATCCCGGCGTCCTCGATCGCGAGGCTGCCGCTCACCTGTGCATTCGCGGTGAAGCTCGGCTTCGGCTCGGGCGGTGCGTCGATCGAGGATGCGTCGATCGGCGACGGTGCGTCGACGCCCTGGCTCGAGCCGCCGTCGTCACCGCATGCGCCGAATAGCGCGAGCACCGCAAGGAGAGAGGATCGAGTCATGGTGACAGCTGTACTTCGATCGACTGCTCGAGGGAGCGGATGGGAACTGTTTCTTGCTGCGTCCCGACGTAGGCGAAGGTGGCGCGGTGCGCACCAGGTGGGCCGGCCAGTAGCTGCCTGGCCGCGCCGTACCTCTCGCCATGCCGGACTTCAGCCACGACTGCCCCTCTGCAATGGACCAATGATGGTGTCCGCACACCGGACATTCGAACGTCTCTCGATGCCCTTGGTTTGATTTTTCGACGAGGATTCGCCGTCAGAGCCTCGTGCAAATTAGTGCGGAAATCATGGCGGGCAAGGTGCAGAGGAAGAAGCACGTCCAGCTCTCGCTCGAGAGTGCACGCAAGCCGGAGCGCACGCATGGCGGCTGGCGCCCCAAGGCAGGTCGCAAGAAGAAGCGTGGCGCGGTCTCGCACGATACGCGTCCCGAGTTCGCCGGCCGCTTCCCGCAACACGTCACGCTGCCGACAATCGAGGGCGCACCGAACATTGCCGCTGACTGGCTGCAGCCGCGGATCCGCGCTGTCATCCGCGAGTCTCAGAAGTCGGACTTCCGCATCGTCGAGTACAACGTCCTCGGCAATCTCCTACACCTCGTCATCGAGGCCGCTGGCAAACGCTCGCTTGCCCTGGGCGTGCAGGGCTATCACGCGCGCATCCTGACCACGCCGACGCAGGTCAGGAACACGCTGCGTTATGTGCTGCTCAATCGCCGCCATCACGCTGCCGAAAAGTACGCGGCGAAGAACTGGATCGATCCGTGGTCGAGCGCCGCGTGGTTTGGCGGCTGGAAGCGCCCGATCGTCGCAGACACGTGGTGGAAGAAGGAGTTGGTGGAGCTCGAGGCGCCAACACGTCGCCCGACCACATGGCTGCTCAGTACCGGCTGGAAGCGACTGGGATTGATCGACTTCGACGAGCGCCGCGCGTAGTCGCCACTCTCGGGTCTCGCCCGGCCACGACGCATCGTGATGACCGACGTACGTCTCATCCTTCTCGATCGTTCAGAACAGGCACCCCGGCACGCCGACCTGGCTCGGCTGCTTCAGCTATTCGCGTCGGACGCGGGAACGCTTCCCTGACTAGCACGCGCTGCGCCGCGCGCTCGTCGACGAGCTGTGGGTCACGCCGTCTTCTTGAGCCGGTCTACGGCGTGAACGCGGCCGTGACCGACGTGAATGCCGCGGCCGGGAGCCCATCTCCGAACAGGCTTGCGGTGCGATCGACATCGCCGAAGTCGAACGCGCTGATCCGCATGAAATACGTCGTGCCGCTGACAAGGAAGTCGCTCGGGATCTGGAGCTCGCGGTCCTTTGTGACGAAGCGGCCGACGAGCCTCGAGCGCGACGCGTCGATCGGTTGCCTGAGGTCGATGATGTACTGCGTGGCGTGGCCGATCGTTGGCGCGTGCCAGCGCACGGTCGGTGACGGGCCGACCCCGGTCTGCGGCGTGCGTGCGTCGCGGCCAGCGATCGTCACCCTGCGCACCGGCGAGATCAGAGGCTCGACGATGCCGCCGCCGAGCTGGCCGAGTGCGACGTTCCCCTGATACCCGGCGACCGTGGTGAACGCGGGGTTGGTGCCACTCACCGGCACCACGAGCGCGTACTGGACGATCGCGAACTCGTCCCACGGCGTGCCCTGATTCGCGTAGGGGTTGCCGTACGAAACCGTTACGTCGAGGTCGGCCTCAGGAGTGGACGCGAAGTAGAGCATCAGGTCCGGCGAAGTCGTGTAGAACCCGAGCTGCGCGGCGTCGGGCAGGGCATCGATGAGGACGCCACCTTGAATCGCGGCGGCGCCTACCCCGACGTCGTCGGCGAACCGGTCGAACTGTGAGCCGTGCCAGTGGAGCGACAGTGACTTGACCGGGACCGCGTCCAGCGTTGCGGTCAAGGTCGACGGTGCGCCGTCGGTCTGAGTGAACGCGGTCGCCACGCCGCTGCGCTCGACGCCCTGGTACGTCTCGGTCCCCGATGTGTGGTTCACGAGCTGCGCGACCACCGCTGTGTCGCCAGCCGCCGCGTCGACGAGCGCAGAGCTCTGCAGGCTCCAATCATAGATCTGACCGGTGAACGCGTTGTCGCCGTTGGCGGGCGGCGTGGCAAAGAAGGTCTCCGGCGAGAACACGACGGCGCCGTTGTTCCCGACCACGATCTGGGTGGTATCGCCCTCGGCCCACGGCCTGAGCCCGGTAACCTCGAGCGCGACGTCGGTTCCGGCCGACGCCAGCGTGGTGTCGAGCCGACCGAGTTGGTACTGATCTACGTCGGGTTCGCGCGCATTGCCGACCGCGACCGTGGTGATCCCGCCCACATTCGTCACGAGGTCCCAGGTCCTCGCACCGGCCGCCACCGGCACCGTGAATGTGCCCTCGGCGGTGCCCGTACCCACCTCGCGCACCGTCTCGCCGTGCGAGCGCGCATATGTCGCGAACGTGTTCGCCGACAGATCCATCGGCTGCGCGACGATCCCCGTGCTCGTGATGCCGAATAGGGTCCCGGTCCCGTGGACCGTCGCAGCGACGCGCGCGGTCGCATCGGGTGGATCTTCCGTGCTCGCCGCGCAGCCGAATGTCAACGTCGAAACAACGATCCCAACTCGCCTCGTGAGGGTCATGATCCGACTCGTATCTGATCGCCGGCCACGCCGTCGCCGAACACGACCTCACACGATTCACAGTGGTGCATCACTGCGACAGTGGCACTGATGACTCGTGATCTGCGATACCAACACGTGCGCGCGTCTTCAGTTGTCATGTCATGTGCTGAACCGCCTGACGTGCGTGCGCACGGAAGCTGTTCGCTCACTCGGATCGTCGGCGGTGTTTGACGCCTCGGCTGTCACCGCGCCCGTTTGGATTTGCCTTCCCTATCGCCTTTGACGTCCAACTCGTGGGCTTCGTGGTCTTCTGTGACTTCGCCGCCGCCTTCGCCATGACGGGCTTGGTCAACCACTGCGCGTACGGCTCCAGATCGATCGCTTTGCTCAGGGATTCTCGAACCCGACCAGCCGTGGGGCGTTCACCTGGCAACTCGTGCCCTGGCTCGGACAGATCGCGAGATCGGATCCGGACGCCGTATCGGCCGCTGCGAGCTTGTCCTCGAAGCTCGAGCCAGGCTGGATCGCATAGCCGTGCACGCCCGCTGCGATTCCGGCCGTGAAGATGTTGCCGAGGTACGTGTTGGATCCGTACTGGAACAGCGCCGGATCACCGAGCGGATGCGCGCGCAAGCTCCACGCGAAGAACGCCATGCCCATGCCGTGGTTGCCGTAGAACGTTACCTCCGTGCCATCGATCTTGCCGTTGCCGTTGGTGTCGTCGAGGATCACGGGCAGCGCGAACGCGATCGGCGGTGGGTTCGCCATCTGCTGGCACACGCCCATCTCCCACTGGCACAGCACCACGGCCGTGCTCATCGGCGGTTTGACCTGCGCGAGCGGAATGTCATAGCGCGACTGGCCCGGCACGTAGGGCACGTCGTACGCGACCTCGGTCGGCATCGACGGCAAGCCCTGCACGTGCATCGGCTGAAACCACACGACCGCGAGGCGTCCGGGCGTGCCGGGCTTGTCGGTGACGAGGAACGGCTCGAGGCATACCGTGTTGGCAGGGCACGGCAGATCGACATGTGCGTCGATGGCTACGGCGGCATCAGGCGGCGTCGCGCCGTCGTTATCGGAACCGCTGCACCCTGCGAACACCAGGAGAGAGGCGAAACAAATCAGCTGTTTCACGAGTCATCCATGACGACGGCACCCGTTGGACGTAGCTGCTTGCTGATCTGGGAACAATGAATCGCTAGCCGAACTGAACGGCGGAGCCGAACGTGCGCGTGCTCCGCATTCCTGGTGAGCTCGCCGGTCGATCAGTATTCGAGACCGAGCATCACGGTGATCGCTCGGTCCTGCGTGCGAGCGACGATGTCAATTCGACCATCGCCGTTCAGATCGCCTGCGGCGATCGCTCCGGCCCGGCCATCGGCACCAACGGTTCGCTGTCACGAGAACGTCGCGTCGCCCGCGCCGAGGAGCACGGTGACGGACTGGCGACACTCATTGCTCATCACGATGTCGCTGGCTACATGCGGACTGTTTGGGAAACGCGAGGTCATTCCCTATTACCTTGTGAGGTGATTCGTGAAAGATGGTAGTCGCATCGCGGTCGCCACGTCATTGGTGATTACGCCAACGCAGTTGGCACTGCACCGCGTACATTCGCGTGCTTGCGCTGGCGCACCACTTGCTCCAACGGATCACGTGCGTTCGCTGTTGCTCCTTCTGTT
>JABFXX010000082.1 GCA_013368795.1 Kofleriaceae bacterium | reverse complement strand
GCAGCAAGCCCGCCACGGTTCCGCCGCCGGTGCCTCGCTCGACGGCGGCGCGCAAGCCGCTGCCCAACCCGTTCAACGAGGCGACGCGCGCGATGCAGGACGAGGAGCTGCTCGCCGCCGTGCGCGCGGCTCCCGGCCCCGGTCGCGTCGAGCCGGCCCGCGGTCAGGAGCGCGGCTCGCTGTTCGACGAGCCGACGCGCATGGGCGACATCGACTCGCACCTGATCGAGTCGACACGCCGCCCCGACGACATCACCGCGCGTGAGAACGCGGTGACCGGTCCCGACGCGGAGTACCCGCCGAAGTTCCTGCCGGCGAACACCGAGCTATCGCCGCCGTTGTTCAACGATCGCTTCGACGACGACGAGGCGACGCGGATGGCGAGCGTCGACGGCTCGCTGCCGCCGAAGCGCTCGCGCGGGCCGAGCCGCCTGCCGCCGCCGTCGCGCTCGCCCGCAAGCAAGAACGACGAGCGCACGCGCGCCGTCGATATCCGCAACGACCCCAGCATCAGCGACATCGACTGGGACATCGACTGATAGACTCGGGGCATGCGGTCGGACGAGCCGACGTTGCCGACCGATGCTCCCGACAGCGCTCCGCAGCGGCCGTCGAAGGAGCTCGCCGACACGATCCCGGCGAGCTCGCCGCCGGAGCACGCCAAGACCGGCGATAGCCTCCCGCCGTCGGAAGCGCGCTACCGGTTCGGCGCGGAGCTTGGCCGCGGCGGCATGGGCCGCGTCGTCGAGGCATTCGATACGCAGCTCGGCCGCACGGTCGCGCTCAAGGAAGTCCTGCCGAGCGGCAGCACGAACGTCGTCAAGCGGTTCCAGCGCGAGGTGCAGATCACCGCGCGCCTCGAGCACGCGTCGATCGTCCCGCTCTACGACGCCGGTCGCACGAGCGATGGCCGGCCGTTCTACGTCATGCGCAAGGTCGGCGGGCGTCCGCTCGACCAGCTGATCGCGCGCGCACGCGGCCTTGACGAGCGACTCGCCCTCTTGCCGAACGTCGCCGCGGCGATCGACGCGATCGCGCACGCGCACCGGCGCGGCGTGATCCATCGCGATATCAAGCCGCAGAACATTCTCGTCGGTGATCTCGGCGAGACCGTCGTGATCGACTGGGGCCTCGCGAAGGTCGTCGGCGAGGCGGACGACGACGCAATCGATCCGATCGTGCCGAGCGCGGCCGACTCGCTGCAGACGGTGATCGGCTCGGTGTTCGGCACGCCCGGCTTCATGGCGCCGGAGCAGGCGCGCGGCGAGGAGCTCGACCCGCGCGGCGACGTGTTCGCGCTCGGTGCGACGCTCTATCACCTGCTCGCCGGCAAGCCGCCGGTGCGCGGCAAGAGCGCGACGGAGATCATCGCGTCGACGGTGAAGCACGAGATCGTGCCGATCACGACGGCGACGCCCGGCGTCCCTGCCGAGCTCGCGACGATCATCGCGAAGGCGCTCGCGCCCGAGGCGAGGGACCGCTACGACAGCGCGGGCGCACTCGCCGAGGACGTTCGCGCGTTCCTCACCGGCCGGCTGGTCGCGGCGCACCGCTACACGCGGTTTCAGCGGCTCGCGAGGTTCGCGCGTCGACACCGTGCCGCGCTCGCGGTCGCCGCCGCCGCATCGGTTGCCGTCGCCGTGCTCGCGTGGGTCAGCGTCGCGCGCATCCTGACCGAGCGAGATGCGGCGCGGACCGCGCGTGCCGAGGCCGAGCTCGAGCGGACGACCGCGGAGCACAATGCCGCCGAGGCGAAGCTGCGCGCCGACCAGCTGCTCGTCGCGCACGCGCGCACGCTGCTCGACAAGAGCCCGACGGAGGCGATCGCGACGCTCAAGCAGCTCGAGTCGTCGTCGCCGCCGGTGCTCGACGAGGCGCGCGCGCTCGCGAAGGCAGCGGTTGCGCGCGGCGTCGCGTGGGGCCTGCCGACGCTGCCGGGACCGACGCTGACGCTCGCGCTCACGCGCGATGGTAAGCGGCTCGTGCAGACGAATCGCGACGGCGATCTGCAGATCGTCGACCTCGAGCTGCGCCGCGCCGTCGTCACGAAGAAGGTCGGCCCGAACGTGCGCGCGCTGTGGGTCGACGGCGATCGCCAGCTGCTGCTCGTGCGCGACAAGCAGCCGGCCGCGCTGTTCGAGCCGGCTTCGGGCGCACTCGCGCCGATCGGCGATGTCGAGCTCGACGAGGTCGTCGCGTCGGCGGCCGGCGATGCGGTCGCATACGTCGACGCGCACAAGAACGTCGGCGTGCTCGATATCCGCGCGCGGACGATGCAGCCGCTCTGGACCTCGGGCAACGCGCAGAGCGACCTCGCGTTCGCGCCCGACGGCAGCTACCTCGCATTCGGCGAGAAGCTCGATCTCGAGCGCGCTCGGTTCGTCGCGATCGATCGCACCGGCAAGCTGCTCGTCGAGCGTTCCGGCCGCGTGCTCGCGATGGGCATGTCACCGGCGGGCAAGCTCGCGGTCTCGTTCTACGACGAGATCGTCGAGGTCGAGCCGACAAGGTCTCCCGCGTTCGCGAAGGTCGACGTCCCCGTCGACGACGCCCACGCCGTGCACTTCTTCTCCTACGTCGCCGACCGGCTCGCGATGTTCACGTTCCGCTCGGTCCTGTACTGGAACGGCAAGCGGCTCTGGCGCTCCGAGCTCGGAGACGGCGTCTATCTCGGGACCGAGGCGTCGCCCGGCGTGCTCGTCGTCACGACCAACGAGAACAAGCTCCACCTGCTCGGTGACAACACGCACCTCGTGCTGCCGCTGACGTCCAGGCCCGACGGCCCTCCGCGCGTCGCGACCGCGCGCGGCAACTCTCGCTTCGTCGCGACCGCAGGCGATGCGCTGCTCGTGTGGGATGCGGCCACGGTGCTGCCGCGCTTTGTCGACGGTCTGTCCGCGAACTTCATCGACGATCGCCACGTCCTGATCGCGAGCGTCGGCGACGACTGGACGATCATCGACGTCGACACGGGCGAGAAGCAGGCGCTGCCGATCGAGCCGTTCGGCATGCCGATGGGCGTCGATGTCGGCGACGACGGCCGCGTGCTCGCGGTGATCGAGCACGGCGACCCTCAGGGCCAGCCCGCACGCACCGCGGTGATCATCTCGGCCGATCGCAAGCACCAGGATCACGTGAAGGTCGGGACGGGCCCCGTCATCCTCGTCCCACCCGCAGGCATCGCGTTCGCGGGCGATGCGGGCCGGATCTTCGCGAAGGTCGGCACCGCGGCACCGCGCGAGCTCCTCCAGCTCGACGGCGAGATCCGAGCGCTCGCACCGGTCCGCGGCACGCAGCGCTTCGCCGCGCTGTCCAAGGCCGGCGAGCTCGCGATGCTCGGCATCGACGGCAGCGACGTGAAGCGCGCGCGCGTCGACATCGTGCGCGACTCGTTCATCGTCTGCGACGCGCACGGCGATGTTCTCATCGCGGCAGGCAACCGCCTCCTGCGCTGGAGCAGCGACGTCCACGAGCTCGCGCACTTTGTCGCCGAGCCGGCGGGCTCGATCGTCAACATGACCTCGACGGAGGCCGGCGTGTTCGTCGCGCTCGCGAACAAGGAGCTCTACTTCGTTCCCTCCTCCGGCGACATGACGCCGCGGCGCGTGCCGATGACGTCGAACATCGTCGTCGGCGATCACGGCCGCCTGCTCGCGGGTCTCTCGGTCACCCAGCAGATCGAGCTCGTCGACGTGCCGTCGCTCGCGAAGTGGACGCTGCCGCGGCTGTTCGCGGGCATGCCGGACGTCAACCTCTCGCCCGACGGACGTCGTCTCGCGCAGTCCGTCGGTGGCCGGCTCGCCGTGTTCCAGCTCCCCCAACCCGGCAGCGACTACGGCACCTGGCTCGACGAGCTCACGAATGCGTCGCTCCGTTCCGGAACGGGCGCCGCCGACGGCACGCTCGCGTGGCCGTGGCAGCAGCAACCCTAGCGGGTGAACTGCTCGACGGGCGCGTACTCGGCCGCTCGCCCGCCCATGTGACGGCTGAACCATCGCGCACGTCGCGCGCGGGCCGCTCGATCGACGACGCCTTCGAACGCCGGGATCGCGCGCCGGATCACCTCGGCCGTCGCGACGAGCGGCGCGGTCGCGAGTGGCGCGAGCACCCACGGCCCCGCGGACGGCAGCCCATTGTGCTTGTACGACTGCGGCGTCATGAACAGGCGCGTGAACCCGAGGTGCATGCCGTGCTCGAGCTCGTCGCGCAGCCGCCGCGCGAGTGGCAGCGCTCGGTCGGGCGCGAATGCCGACGCGTACGCCTGACACAGCGCACGCCCGTCCTCGCCCGATCGCCGCGCCGCCTTCACCAGCGTGACGAACGCGAGCTGCGCGGCCTCGGTCAGCGTCGCCGGATACCAGCGCGGCCGCACGCCCATCATGTGCCCGACGTATCGCCAGAAATGCATCATCGCCAGGATGTCCGCCCTCGACGGCAAATACCCGAGCAGATGCAGCGCGAGGCCGGGCGCGAAGCTGCCGCCCATCAGCGTCAGCAGCGCATCGCCCTGACTGATCGGCACGCCCCACGCCTCGAGATCCCACTTCGGATGCGCGAGCAACTTGCGGCGCACGAACACGTGCATCACGCGCACGCGCATCGCCGACGCGCGCCCCGCTGCACCGGGCCGCAACCCGCCGGGCTCCGACACCGCGATCCAGAACGCGACCGTCTCGAGAAACCGTCGCCGTGTCGTCGTGCCCGCGTACGCGCCGGTGAACGCGAGCGGCTTCGCGACCGAGCTCTCCGAGTAGCCCTCGAGCGTGATCGCGCCGGCGAACCGAAACATCGCCGCGCCATAACGCCGAAACGCGCGCGCGCCGCGCTCGACGGTGTCCCAGTCGAGCCACGGCGGATCCTGCTCGAGATCCGCGAACAGCGCGCGCAGCGAAGCCGGCGCATCGGGCACAGCCTCGACGCCGCGTTCGAGCGCCTGCTCGAGCATCGCGCGTCCCGCCTTCTGCCCATCCTTCAGATACACGTCGTCGACGAACGCCTCGCACGCGGGATCGGCGTCGTAGTACATCGCCGCGATCGTGCGCACGACGTCGTCGGGCGGCGCGGGATCGAAGCCGAGCACGCGCCGCGCAACCGACCGGATCGCACGCACGCGTCGATCGCCGAGATGATCCCAGTACCGGAACTCGCCGGGAATCCGCCCTGTCACGCCGCGATACTAGCCGCGCCCGTCGATTTCGTGCGACCGGAACGTGCGGTGCGGCTCCCTTCTGCGTGACCCGACTCCCGCTCGTTCTCCTCCTCGTCGCAGCATGTGATGCCGGCTCCGATGGCAGTGCCACCGGCACCGATGGTGGTGGCTCGGGCTCGGCCTCCGATGACAGGCTCTACCCGCTCGAGGTCGGGCGCACGTGGACCTACGACGTCACGTCGACCTATCCATCGTGTCCCGCGGGCATGCGGCAGATGAAGGTCCTCTCCGCCGGCACGACGGAGGGGCGGGCGACGTTCGAGGTGCAGGGCTTCTGCGGCCTCACCGGCCACACCAGCATCGCTGGCGACAAGGTCGAGGAGTACTTCGACTGGGGACCGACCGGCTGGATGCGCTCGCTCGACGAGCCAGTCTCCGCCGGTCACACGTGGACGACGACCAATGGCAGCGCGACGTTCACGATGAGCTACAGCGATGCCGGCGCCGTCGGCAGCTACACCGACTGCTGGAAGGTGACGCAGAACGTCTCGTACACGACGTACTGGATCTACTGCCGCGGTACGGGCCTCGTGCGCTACGAGATGGTCGACCTCGGCGGCGGAACGATCCGCGCGGACCTTCGCGACACGAGCTTCTGACCGCTGCTACCGTCGGGTGTGGCCGTCGAAACGCTCATCGAACAGCTCGCCGCCGATCTCGAGGGCTACGCGACACACAAGAAGTTCCCGCGCAAGCTGAAGCTCGACGAGGCCGCCGAGGTCGCCGCGTTCGTCCACGATCAGGTCGAGCAGGGAGTCGACGCGCGCACCGCGGCGATCGCGAAGAGCGGCACGACGCTCGCGTGCACGCGCGGCTGCACTGGCTGCTGCGAGGAGCCGATCATGGTGTTCCGCCCCGAGGCCGCTCGCGTCGCGCGCTGGCTCGCGTTGCCCGAGAACGCCGAAATCCGCGCCGCCTTCGTCGCCGCGTATCCCGCGTGGAAGGAACGCATCGGTGACACGGTCGCCAAGCTGTCGGAGCAGTACGCGTCCGACGCGAAGAATTACGTCGCGCATCACGTCGAGGCGTGGCGCAAGGGTGTGCTGTGCGCGTTCAACCGCGACGGCGACTGCACGGTCTATCCGGTGCGCCCGACCGTGTGTCGCACCGGTCACGCGCTGGAGACGAACGAGCACTGCAGCGGGGCGTCGGAAACGCCGGCTGCCCGCGCGACATTTGTCCCGCTCGATGACTTCGTCACGCGCACGCGCCGCCTCTTGCTCGCGACCCACAACGCGACGCACGGCTCGCGCGGTCGCCCCGAGGCGCTGCCGCACGCCGTGCACGCGATGCTGGAGCAGACGTAGCTCCGTTCGTCTTCTCTCGCGCTGCAGAGCCAGCACATGGTTCCGGTATTCCGCGTCTGCCAGATCGTTACCGGCAGGTGCGAGCTCGCGGCCGCTGTCAGCACACGCAGGCGAGCGGCCCCGCCATCGCTCACGACGTAGCCGGGCGATCGGACGCCATCAGGACGAGGGCACGGTGCGCCGATCGACAGGCAGTGCCCGG
>JABFXX010000264.1 GCA_013368795.1 Kofleriaceae bacterium | reverse complement strand
CGATCCGGCGCGCCCGCAGTGGCTCCTCACCGAGGCGGGCGTCGGCTATCGCTTGCGCGAGCCGGCATGACGTGCGCGATCGGGCAAAGTCAGTCATGACCGCGAAGCACCACGACTCGCACGGCCGCATCACCTACTACGCGGTGAGCGGCTTGCTCTTCCCGGTGACCCTCGTCGGCTATGGGCTGTGGGTGGGCAAGCTCCTCGCGAGGCGCAAGTCCGGCGTGTCGGTGACCGCTCAAGGGCCGCTGTCGGCACGGTGGTTCCAGCATCAACTGGGAACGCGCACGGATGAAGCCTCGAGCCGGCTCCTGGCCGAGCTTCCGGGCGTCTCGCCTCTCGGGCTGCGCCTCACCGCCGGACCGATGCGGATCGCGCATCGCCTGAGCGGCTACGTGCCGAAGGCGTTCCGCTACCCGTTCGAAGGAGAGGTCCCTCCGAAGTACGAGGCCTCCGCGCGCGTGCCGTTCTTCGATCGCGCCGTCGAGAAGTACACGAAGGATCAGCTCGTCATTCTCGGCGCAGGCTTCGACACGCGCGCGTTCAGGATTCCCGACGTGCGGGTCAAGCGCTTCGAGGTGGACATGCCCGAGACCCAGCAGGTGAAGCGGGAGACCCTCGCCCGCGCGGGCATCGATGCGAGCGACGTCGTGTTCGTGCCGGCCGACTTCGAGAAGGACGACTGGCTGGCCGAGCTCGTGCGCGCCGGGTTCGATCCGACGAAGCCCGCGATGTTCGTCTGGGAGGGCGTGATCATGTATCTCGACAGGGAGGCGATCCTGAGCACGCTGCGCAAGATCGCCGGGCTGCCGAAGGGCACCGCCGTCGCGTTCGACTACTTCACCCGCGTGCCACTCGAGTCGAAGGCGCTCTACTGGCGCTACGCGAGAGCGACGACGAAAGCCGCGCACGAGCCGCTGAAGTTCGGCATCGACGCAACGCCTCCGTCGAGAGAGCGTCTTGCCGAGCTCCTTCGATCGTGTGGACTCACGCTTGTCGAGCACGAAACACTCGGCGCCGACACGGCCGAGGAACGCGCGTGGGGCGGATTCGCGGTCGCCGCCGTACGTTGAGCGACGCAGACCGGGAGCGGTCCGCGAGCGACGACCCGACTGCGGACCTCGCATATCCTGAGCCGCGATGAATCGGTCGGGAGCGCGCGTCGTCGTCGTCGCCGTACTCGTGCTGTCCGCCTGTGCAACCACGACGAAGCTCGATCGTGTCGTCGTCGCGTACGACCGGACGACCACCGATGGCATCTCCAAGCTGCTGCTGCTCAACATCGCGCGCGCGCGGTTTGACCTGCCGATGCACTTCACGACCATCGCGAACGTCACCGCCACCTATCGCTTCACCGCGAACGGCGGAGTCATGCCCTCGGCAACCGGCGGTAAGGGCTGGTTACCGGCCCCGTTCCTCAACGGCAGCGTCGAGGAGAGTCCGACGGTCAGCATCGCGCCAATGCAGGGCGACGAGTTCACGCAGCGCCTCCTCACACCCTTCCCGGAGCAGAAGCTGACGCTCCTGCTTCGCCAGGGCTACGACGTCGATGCGCTGCTGCGCTTGCTGGGCGCCGAGATCCGGGTCGCGACATCCGGCAAGAAGGCGCCGGTGATCTTCAGCAATCGCCCCGCCAACCGGCAGGGCTACACGATGTTTCGCCGCATCATCGCCCACATCTCCTCGATCCAGGACCGCCACGGGCTCTATGTCGAGCCGCTCCACTACGAGCACGAGTGGACGGTTCCCGAGGACGCGGTGACACCGGAGACGTTCGAGAAGACCTACAAGAACTTCACGGTCATGCACGACCCGATGAACCACGTGTATCGCGTGTCGAATCGGGTCAGCGGCCGCGTCATCATCACGAATTACGATCCGGCGCTGCTGACCAACGAGGAGCAGTTCGCGCTGCACGGCGAGGCCAACGAGGTTCCGTTCAACGACGTCCTGGTCGATATCCGTCCCGAGTACATCGGTGGCGAGTACCCGATCCACGCCGTGCTTCGGTTGCGGAGCTTCCACGAGATCTTGAAGTTCCTCGGCCGCGACCTCGGCGAGGATCCGGAATACGACGTCCCGCTCGATCCGCGGACGCCGAAGCTCACGGAGAACCCGGCGCACGCGCTCGCGATCAGCGAGACACGACATTCCCCCGGTGGTCTATCGGTCGAGCTGAACGGCTTCCACTACTCGGTTCGCCAGCAACGTGGCTACCAGTGGAACAAGAAGGCGTTCGACGTGCTCTACCAGCTCTATCAGATGAGCGTCACGCCGGTGCCCAACACGGGTCCGGGCATCACGATCGCGAAGTAGAGGTCAGAGCTTCACCATCAGCGCGCCGGTCCGAGATACGAAGACTGCGCATCGCCGCCTCTCGTAGAGCCGAACGCATCAACGCCGCATCGAGGTGGCGATCAGTTCACGTTCAACGCGGACGCCTTGATGGAACGTTGAGGGGACCTTTCGGCGTCCCATCCGTCGCATCGCATACTGCTGTCGTGGCGCGAAGCTGCGCCAGGAAAGCCATGTTGATGTCCGCTACCAACCCGAGCGCGAGCACCGGCCGCGTCCGCAACGCCACGCTGCTCGACCTTCCCGAGATCTCCCGCCTCATCACCAACGCGTCACCGAAGCAGACGCTGGCGCAGTTCGACAGCGGCGACCTCTTCGAGCACGGCTACGCGCTCGTTCTCGAGCTCGCTCCCGATCATCTCGGCGCCGTCGTCCACGTCGAGGTCGACGCGACTCACCACGCGACGATCGACCTGATGGTCATCGATCCCGAGCTCCCGCCGCTCGACACCGAGCTCCGGATGAGCGGCGTCGCCCATGCGCTGTGCGAGGCGTACGGCTGCAATTGCGACACGATCGCGCCGCGGCAGCGCTTCCGCGGTCGGCGCTGACATTCAATGCGGATCGCCGCAGTGACGGCGGACGATCGCGAGCAGGTCAGCGCTCTTGACGGGCTTGCGCAGTGCTTCGTCGACGGCGATGTCGAGCATCGGCTCGACGGCCGCACCGGTGAGTACGACGGTCGGGATCTTGAGCAGCGAGCGATCGCGACGCATCGCTTGCCGGAACTCGGCACCATCCATGACGGGCATCTGAACGTCGAGCAGGATGAGCGACGGACGGACCGTCTGGAGCATCTCGAGCGCCTGCTGCCCGTTCTCGGCGGTGCGAACGGAATAGCCGGCCTTGGACACGACGAGCGCGAGCAGGTCGCGCGTGTCCTGCTCGTCCTCGACGACGAGCACCGACACAGGCTCGAGCGCATCCTGCTGGCGCGTGGCCCCGGCATCGCCCTCGCGGGGGACACATTGCGAATGCGACATCACAGATCGTTAGCTCGCTTGTGCCAGCTCCGGCACGAAGAATTGTGCCGACGGCTGCATCATCGACAGTTGGCGCAACCGTTCCGTCGCGAACTTCCCTGCGAGCGATCCGTACAGCGTGGGCTCCAGGTCGCGAATGAGGGGGAGCACGGTCTCCTCTTCGTATTTCGCGTGCAGGCGAACCATGTCACGCAGAGTTTGCACCCGGCTGCGCCAGGGCGAGGATCCCGGAAGAGAACAGACGACGCTTGCGAGCATCCGCTCCTGCGCCGCATGCGCGACGCGCGCGTGCACCACCACGCGCTCGAGCACGTCCTGCGCGACGGCGTGCATGAGCGCTGCGTACATGACGATGTCCTCGGCCTCGGCGTGCGCGGCCAGGCCGAGCCTCACGCCATCGAGGGCGCTGCGAATCTGTGGGGCTGTTACTGCGTCCAGTAACTCGTCCAGGCCGGCCTCGAGATCGTGATGGTCTCGCTGAAGCAGCGTGAGGAAGTCGGTCATGGGTCGCAATTCGTGCAGTGTGGATGCCTTCACGGTGTGACGTTGTGTCGGTCACACCGACGACAGGTGTGCGAGCGTGGATACAATCGAGGGCCTCCGAATAGGGGTTTTGCCTCTGCCTTTGGCGCACTGCTGTCGTGCGCGCGTGCGCCGACGACGCGCAGGCTTGTGCATCGCGTTATGATCGTGAGGTGACGCCAGCGGTCCGACGGTTCCTTGCCCATCGCGGGGCCGTCGCCGGCGTGGTTCTCGTGCTAGCGGTGGCGGCGCTCGCGATTCTCGGACCGGTGATCGCGAGCCACGACCCGATCGCGCGCGACATGGATCGCGGCCTGTCCGAGCTCGGCGCGCCGCTCGGCCCGTCGGCCGACGCGCTGCTCGGCACCGATCAGCTCGGCCGCGACGTGTGGGCTCGCGTGCTCGCCGGCGCGACGACGTCGCTGCAGATCGCGGCGCTCGCGACGCTGGTATCGCTCGCGATCGGCCTCTCGCTCGGGCTCGCTGCGGGCTACGCCGGCGGGCGCACCGACAACGTGCTGATGCGGTTCGTCGACCTCGTGCTCGCGTTTCCGTATCTCTTGCTCGCGATCCTGCTCGCAGCGCTGCTGCGCGAGTCGGAGCTCGGCGCGTCGTCGGCGCCGGTCGTGCTGACGCTCGGGCTCGTCGGCTGGACGACGATGGCGCGCGTGATCCGCGGCAAGGTGCTATCGCTCTCGCGGAGCGAGTACGTGCTCGCGGCACGCGCGCTCGGCGCGAGCCCGCTCAGGATCGTCGTTCATCACATCGTGCCGAACATCGCCGGCCTCGTCATCGTCGTCACCGCGCTCGGGTTCGCGCAGAACCTGCTCGCCGAGGCCGCGCTGTCGTACGTCGGCCTCGGCCCGCCGCCGCCCACCCCGACGTGGGGACGCATGCTGTACGAAGGCCGCGCCTACTACCGCAGCGCGCCGTGGCTGACGATCGCGCCGGGTGCCGCGATCCTGCTGGCGGTGGTCGCATTCAACATCCTGGGTGAGGGGCTGCGCGACTACCTCGACCCGAGGGGGCGCCGTTGAGGATCTTGCTCGTCCTCGCGCTCGTGGCATGCAACGCGCCGCGAGGCCCGCAGTATCGCGGCGCGGGGAACGGGTCGCCGCGCGCGGGCGGCACGCTGCACATCGCGACGAAGGATCCGGTGCGCACGCTCGATCCGACAATCGAGTACGACGAGGTCTCGAACATCGCGGTCCACATGCTGTTCGAGACGCTCGTCGGTTACGACCCGCATTCGATGGCGATCGAGCCCCGGCTCGCCGAGCGCTGGGAGGTCTCGCCCGACGGTCTCGTCTATCGGTTCTCGCTGCGCGAGGGAGTCGTCTACAGCGACGGCACGCCGATCGTCGCCGGCGACGTCGCATACAGCCTCGAGCGCGCGCAGACGACCGAGGACTCGCCGTTCGGCTCGATGCTCGGCGACGTCGCGAAGGACGGCATCACCGCGCCCGACGCGCGCACGCTCGAGGTCCGGCTCGCGAGGCCAAACGCCGCGTTCGTCTACGTGATGACGATGCCGTTCACGACGCCGCAGCGCCGAGACCACGTCGCGCGCGCCGGCGAGCAGATCCGCCGCGACGTGCTCGGCTCGGGACCGTTCGTGCTCGCAGCGTGGCGCGAGGGCGAGCGGATCGAGCTGCGCAAGAACGCTCGCTACTGGAACGCGGCGAAGGTCTACCTCGACGGCATCGACTGGCTCGAGAACATCCCGACCGACACGCAGTTCATGATGTTCGAGCGCGGCGAGCTCGATACCGTCGACCGGCCGTCTGCGCCCGACTACCTGTGGATCGCCGGCCAGGCCGCCTGGAAGCCCTCCATTCGCCATGTCGCGAACATGAACGTGTACGGCTCGCGCATGAACGTGCGGAGAAAGCCGTTCGACGATCGCCGCGTTCGCCAGGCGCTGAACTACGCGTTCAACAAGGCCCACGTCGTGAAGCTGCTCTACGGCGACGCGGTACCCGCGCACGGCATGCTGCCGCCGGGGATGTCCGGACGCGACGACGCGCTGCCGCCCTACCCGCACGATCCGGCGAAGGCGCGCGCGCTCCTCGCCGAGGCCGGCTACGCCCACGGCCTCGACGTCGATTACGTGACGATCAACGACGAGCTCGCGAGCAGGCTCGCGGCATCGCTCCAGGCGGACCTGGCCGAGGTCGGCGTGCGCATGCGCATCGAGGTGATGTCGCTCGCGAGCTTCGGTACCGCCTACGGCAAGCCCGACGGTCCCGCGTTCTCGTATGACGGCTGGGTCGGCGACTTCCCCGATCCGGTGAACTTCATCGACGCGAAGTTCCACTCGAGCGCGATCGCCGAGGAGAACTCGCCGAACGAGTCGTTCTACGCGAACCCCGAGCTCGACGCGCTACTCGACCGCGCCCGCGCCGAGGTCGATCCGGCCAGGCGCGCCGAGCTGTACACGCGGGCCGAGCGCATCCTCTACGACGACGCGCCGTGGATCTGGGGCTACCACCAGATGGTCAGCGAGGTCGTGCAGCCGTACGTCATGGACTACGCGCCGCACCCGGTGTGGAATCGCGACTACTCGACGACGTGGCTCGACCTCGACGCACAGGGACGGAGGGTTGCGCGATGAGCCCGGCGCTGCGCTTCATCGCTCGCCGCGTCGCGTGGACCGCGCTCGTCGTGTGGTTCGTCGTCACGCTGACGTTCGTCGTCACGACCGCGATCCCGGCCGATCCGGCGAAGGCACTGCTCGGCCCGCACGCGACGCCCGAAACCGTCGAGCGCGTGCGCGCGCACTACTGCCTCGACGAGAGCTTCATCGTCCAGTACGGCTGCTACGTCGGCCGGCTCGCGCACGGCGACCTCGGCGAGAGCTATCGCAGCAAGCGCGCGGTCAGCGCGATCATCGCCGATCGGATCTGGCCGACCGCGCAGCTCGCGCTCGCCGCCATCCTCCTGACGCTCGTCGTCGCCATCCCGCTCGGCGTCGTCGCGGCGATCCGGCGCGGGCGCTGGCCCGATCACGCGGCCAACGTCGTCGGCCTCCTCGGCCAGAGCACACCGGCGTTCGTCGTCGGCACGCTCGCGCTCTACGTGTTCGCCTATCGATTCGGCTGGTTTCCAATCGCCGGCTACGGTGAGGGCGTGCTCGATCGTGTTCATCACCTCGTGCTCCCGGCGGCAACGCTCGCCACCGCGTCGGTTGCGTACTACGCAAGAGTCGTGCGCTCCGAGCTCGTCGAGCAGCTCACCGAGGATTACGTGCGCACGGCGCGCGCGAAGGGACTCTCGGAGCGAGATGTCGTCGTCCGCCACGCGCTGCGCAATTCGCTCGGCCCTCTCGTCACGCTCGTCGGTCTCGACCTCGGCCTGCTGCTCGGCGGTGCGGTCGTCACCGAGCTGATCTTCGCGTGGCCCGGCCTCGGCCGCGAGGTGTTGCAGGCCGTGCTCGAGGTCGACATCCCGCTGATCCTTGGCGTCGTCACGGTGAGCGCGATCGCGATCGCGGTCGCGAACCTGCTCGTCGATCTCGTCTACGTGCGACTCGACCCGCGGCTGCGCGAGGAGCCATGACCGAGGATCGCAAGACACGGGCGCGCCGCTTCGTGATCCTGCTCGGCTGGGTCAGCCTGTTCGCCGACCTCTGCTACGAGGGCATGCGCTCCGCGATCGGCCCGTACCTGAGCTTCCTCGGTGCGAGCGCGACCGCGGTCGGCGTCGTGTCGGGCACCGGCGAGATGGTCGGCTATGCGGTGCGGTACTGGAGCGGCGCGGTCGCCGATCGCACCGGCGCGTACTGGGGCATCACGATCGCGGGCTATGCGACAAACCTCGTCGCGGTGCCGCTGCTCGCGCTCGCCGGCAACTGGCCGATGGTCGCCGCGCTCGTCGCGCTCGAGCGCCTCGGCAAGGCGATCCGCTCGCCGGCGAAATCGACGCTGACATCGTTTGCCGCGACCGACCTCGGCGCCGGCAAGGCGTTCGCGATCAACGAGGCAATGGATCAGGTCGGCGGCCTGCTCGGCCCGCTCGCGGTCGCCGGCGTGCTCGCGTGGAAAGGCGAGACCGCGACCGGCTTCGCGCTCGCGTTCGTGTTCCTCGCCGCGCCGGCGCTGGCGTCGGTGCTCGTCCTGCTCCGCGCGCGCCGGCTCTACCCCGATCCGAAGGCGCTCGAGGACGAGGGCGCCGAGGGCGAGCCCGCCGCGCGACTCGGTCCTCGCTACCGCGTCTATCTCGTCGGCGTTGCACTCGTCGCGATCGGCCTCGCCGACTGGCCGCTGATCGCGTTCCACCTCGACAAGGCAGGCGTCGTCGGCGCCGCGTTGCTGCCGGTCGTGTACGCCGCGGCGATGGGCTTCGACGGCGTCGTGTCGCTCGTCGCCGGCTTCGCGTTCGATCGCCGTCGCGCCGCGGGTACGACCGGCGCTGGTGTACTCGCGCTGTTCGTCGTGCTCGGTGCTGCTTACGCGCCGCTCGCGTTCGGCGCGTCGGCCGCATCGCCGTACCTCGCGATCGGTGGCGTCGCGCTGTGGTCGGTCGCGCACGCGGCGACGAACTCGATCGCGAAGGCGATGATCGCCGCGATCGTTCCGCGCGCGCAGCGAGGCCGCGCGTACGGCCTCTACTACCTCGTGTTCGGCGTCGCGTGGTGGGCCGGCAGCCTCCTGCTCGGCGCGCTCTACGACCACGACCGGGCGCTCTGCGGCGTCACCGCCAGCACCGCGCTCGTCGCCGGTGCAGGTGTGATTCTGTGGTCCGGATTGGGTGTCAGAAAAAGGTCGGACCTTTCTGGCACCTGACGGCATCTACCACTCGTACCAGGCAGTTTCGAATACTTACCGGCGGCATGGCGTTCGCTCATTGGTCGGACCATGCGCAAGATCGCCATCGTCGCCGCGCTCGCCCTCGCCGTCGCCACGCCGCGGTCGGCTCACGCCGCCTGCCGGCTCGGCCCGTGCCCGGTGTGGCTCGATGTCATCGGCTACACGCTCGCGGCGGGCATCGTCGGCGGCTACGCGTACGGCACCGGCACGTTCATCTATCGCGACATGAACGATCAGGCCGACTCGCTGAACTACGGCATGGCCGAGATCGGTGCGAACGGCCTGCTCACGTTCATGTTCGGCGCCGGCATGATCGAGAGCGCGCGCAATCACAACGCGGGCGCGACCGTCCTGCTCGGTGGCTTCACCGCGCTCCACACGACGCTGACGATCCACGGCATCGAGACGGTCGCGCAGTACCGCAGCGAGTTTCGCGCACCGATGGCATCGCTGCCGTGGGTGCTCGGCAGCGTGTACGGCGTCAACACGGCGATCTGGGTCGGCCAGCTCGGCGACACGCACGGCCGCGGCTACGGCGCCGGCGAGTTTCTCGTCAACGCACCGATCGCGGCGGGCCTCGGCTACCTCGCGTACGATCGCTTCTCCACGGGCCGCGGCGGTCCCGGCCTGCTCTACGGCGGCCTCGGTGCGGTCTCCGGCGCGCTCGCGCTCCACGGCCTCAAGACCTGGATCGCCCCGACCGACGAGCCGCCGCAGAAGGGCCTCGACCTGCTCGGCACCGACGTGATGCCGACGATGGTCAGCGATGGCATCGAGCTCGCGCCCGGACTCGGTGCAGCCGGCACGTTCTGACGCGTTGAACGATCGCGCGGGCTGCGGGTACTGCACCACATGAGAAGCACGATCGTTCTCTGTCTCGCACTCTCCGCTTGTGTCGACCAACCGGATCTCACCGACGACAGCGCACAGCTCGGCGCATCCGGACGCCAGCGCTTCGAGCACGTCTTTGCCGGCACGAACGGCCGCTCGTGTGCGTCGTGCCACGTGTTGTCGGACGCGACGTCGCTCACACCCGCGCACGTCGCCAGCCTCGACCGCAGCGATCCGCTGTTTCAACGGATCGACGCCGATGACCCGAGTGCAGCGGTGCCGACGTACCGCCATCTCGAGAAGGGCCTCATCCGCGTCACGCTCGCGCTGCCACCGAACATGGACGTGATCGACGGCAACGGCAACGTCGTCACCAATGCCGCGCGGACGATCGACGTGTGGCGCGGCGTGCCTACCGTCGAGAACGTCGCGTACAGCGGGCCGACGTTCCAGCTCGACGGACGCGAGACGAACCTCCGCGCGCAGGCGCAGTCGGCGATCACCGCGCACGCGCAGGGCGGCACCGTCGCCCAGGCCCACCTCTCCCAGATCGAGCAGTTCGAGCTCGCGACGTTCTCGTCGGCACGCGCGGCGTTTGTCGCGACGCTGGCGCAAGCTGGCGTCGAGGAGTCCGACATCCCGATGCCCGAGGACTGGCTCGTGCTCTCGAACGCCGAGCGCCGCGGCCGCGCGGTGTTCGACAAGGCGTGCGCGGCCTGCCACGGCGGCGCGACGACGCACCGGATCACCAATCGCGCGGTGCACGATCAGCTGTTCTTCCAGCTCCATCCCGACGGAAACATCATCTACGACATCGTCGGCGGCCAGCCCGTACCGCGGCTCGCCTCTCGCCCGACCGACGAGTTCCTCAACATCGGCATTGGCCTCCTCAGCGGGTACGGCCAGCTCGGCGCGCTGCCGATCGGGAATGCCGACGTCGAGCTGCCACGCTACCGGTTTCGCTTCTACACCGATGGCTCGCGGCAGACCGCCGTCACCGATCTTCCCCCGATCCCGCGGCGCGCGGACGGGACGCCGGTCGATCTGGGAGACCTCAACGTGCCCGTCGACGAGCGCGGCGCGCCGATCTTCGGCCCGAGCCTCGGCGTGCAGTGGTTCAGCACCGATCCGGGCCGCGCGATCATCACCGGCGATCCCGTCGACTTCGAGGCGTTCGACGTGCCGCAGCTGCGTGGCATCGCGCGGACGGCGCCGTACTTCCACGACAACCAGGCCGCGACGCTCGCGGATGTCGCCGACACGTACAGCCGGTTCATCCTCCCGTTCCCCGCACTCGGCCTGCCGCCGATCTACCGGGACAGCCCGGACAGCCCGTTCGTCGAGTCGCTGACGCTCGCGGAGAAGCAGGATCTCGTCGCGTTCCTCCAGCGCCTATAGTCGGCGCATGGACCGCTCGTCGCGTACGAGCGCTAGGTGCGCCGCCGGCGCCGCAGCACGAGCGCGAGCCACGCGATGCCCGCCGCGCCAGCGCCGCGACCGGCGTCGCAACCACCGCCGCCTTCGAGCCGCGGGCCGTCGCCGCCGCCACCGCCTCCACCGGTGTCGTCGCCGTCGCTCGTACCGCCGCGCGACGGATGGCCGTCGAGCGCGTCGCCGTCGCCGGGCGCGTGGCACATGAAGTCACCGTCGAGCGCGTCGCTGCGCGACGACGACGCGACCCACACGCGCGTGAACGTGCTCGGGTGAAGGCCGAGCGGCTCGAGGTCCGCCCACGGCACGACGATGTCGAGGAAGTAGTCGGGCGTGCCGCCATACGTCGTGCTCGTCGCCTTCGAAGACGCGGCATCGGCGAACATGTAGGTATGCGCGGCGGGCGCGTCTGCCGGATCGAGCGGCGAGTTCGCCTGCGTCACCGTCTGATTCGTGTAGACGGCGACGACGGGCTGCGCCGGCCGTGCGTCCGCCATGATCAGGAGCTCGTAGTCGCGCAGGTCACCGTCGAGATCGAGCTCGACGCCCCACGCACCGCCGGCGTTCGGGACGCCGCCCGGAGCGGGATCCTCGTCGAGGCGGATGCGGAGATAGAGATAGTTGTCGTCCGAAGCGCGCGACGCGACCGTCGCCGTGGTCTCTCCGACGAGATCGAGATCGCCGAGGAAATCCGGCGGATCGTCGCCCTGCGGATCGCTCGCGATCGAGCCATCTCCGCATCGCCACGGCACGTAGACATCGTCGGCCGGAACCGGCGGCGCCGCGGCTGCGGTGCCGGTCAGCGCGATGACGGTGAACAGCGTGAAACCCTTCATCAGCGTCCTCCCGTGATGATGAACTCGACGCGGCGATTCTTCGCGCGGCCCGCCTTCGTTCGATTCGGTGCGATCGGGTTGTCCTCGCCGACGCCGCGCGTCGACAGCCGGCCACCGGCGACGCCGCGCCGCTGGAGCCCGGACTTGACGGCCGCCGCGCGCTCCCCGGCGAGCCGGCGGTTCACCGTCGGACCACCGATGTTGTCGGTGTGACCGTCGATGCGGACGTGGCGGACCTGCGGGTTCGCGCGCAGTGCGGCGGCGACTTGATCGAGCACCACCTCGCTGCGGTTGTCGACGCGCGCCGAGCCGGTCGCGAACTGGACCTTGCCGAACACGTAGATCCTGCCGTCGACGATCTTCACGTAGGTGCGCGCCGGGCAGCCGTCGTGCGCGCGATCGCCGGGCATCTCCGGGCACTCGTCGTCGTCGTCCGCGATGCCGTCGCGGTCGTTGTCGTCCTCGGGACAACCGTCCCAGTCCTCGAAGCCGTCGTCGTCCTCGGCGCGGTCGGGGCAGCGATCGCGCCGCCCGCGCACGCCGTCGCCGTCGGGATCGCCGCCCGTGTAGTAATCGCCGCGGCCGCCGCCGTCGCCGTAGTAGCGATAGCGAAGGCCGCCGATGATGCGAACGGTCGGCGCGCCGACGCCGTCGGTGAGACCCGCCGAGGCGCCCGCGAACAGGTCGACCGAGCCGACGCGGTAGTCGAGTCCGCCGATGAGCTCGACCGGGAAGTCGGCACCCTGGATCGCCGCGTTGACCTGCTTCTCGGCGAGCAGCTCCGCGCGCAGCGTGAGCTGGTCCGTGGCGGCGAACGCGAGCCACGGCTCGATCACGATCGCGTCGCCGTACGGCAGGTCGGCGGGATGGACGTCGCGGAACTTGTAGCCGAGGTCGAATCCGATGCCGATGCCGCTTCTGTGAAACGCGAACATCAGCTCCGGCGTGACGGTGAAGCCGCCCGCGCCGCGCGCGGCCTCGGCATCGCCCGTCGGGAACGTGACCGGCACGCCGACGCCGAGCTGCAGGCGCTGCGTCGGTCTCACGTCACGGATCAGCGCGAACTTCGGGACGACGCGCAGGTCGCCGACGCCGTCATCGGGCGCGAGCACCGCGGCGCCATTCGCGTAGCCATCGCCGTCGTACACGAGGTGGACCGGCAAGCCGAACCCGAGCTCGGCCCAGCCGAACAGGCCGAACGAGCCGACGAGATCCGCGGTCACCGAGCGATCGAGAACATGCTGCGTGATGTCGTTGCCGTCGCGCACCACGATCGGATCGCGGGCGTAGTTCAGGAACAGACCGAGGCCCCAGTCGAGGTGAGCAGCCACCGATGGGTGCTCCACCGCGAACGTACCCTCGGCACCCACCGACGGCTTGAACCGATCACCGTCGAGACCGTCGGCGGCGGCGAGCCCTGGTAGGACGAACGACAGCACGAGCGCGAGCGCGCGTGGTTTCCACATCAGGACGATCCTAGGCGCGCACGAGATGCGCCTTCGAGGCCCGCTATCGGTGCAGCGTCCACCTCGGCAGGACGCGTCAGGCTCGTTACGCTTCGTCGAGCGCGCGATCCTCGCGACCCGGCTTCTGCTTCTTCTGCTTCATGCCGAGCTCGGCGAGCTTCTTGCGGAGCGTGTTGCGATTGAGGCCGAGGATCTCGGCGGCCTTCAGCTGGTTGCCGCCGGTGTGCGCGAGCACGAGATCGAACAGCGGGCGCTCGACGCGCGCGAGCACCTTCTCGTAGAGATCGTGGACCGGATAGCCGTCGATGCGCGCGAGCAGGCCCGCGAGCTTGGACTTGACCATCTCCTCGAACGCGAGGTCCTCGAGCGGCACGCGCGCGGCGACCTTCGGCAGGATCTCGTCGACGTCGCCGGCCTCGATGCGGCTCCTCGACACGCGCACGAGCAGGCGGCGCGCGAATGACTTCAGCTCGGCGACGTTGCCGGGCCACGGATACGCGGCGAGGCGCTCGTGCGCGCGGCTCGACACCGTCGGCTTCGTGCGATCGACCTCGGCGCTGTAGTGCTTGATCCAGCGCTCGAATAGCGGCGGCAGATCCTCGACGCGATCGCGCAGCGGCGGCACCTCGATACGGCGCGCGGCGAACAGGTCGTAGAGGTCCTTCGAGACGATCTTGGCCTCGACGGCGCGATCGACATCGATGTCCGCGGTCGCGACGACGTGGACGTCGTGCGCGTCGGGCGTCGCCGAGCGGCGATCGCGGATCGCACGCTTGAGCGTCTTCTGCGACGCGCCCGACAGGTCGCTGACGTCCTTCACGAGCAGCGTGCCGCCGCTCGCGGCGCGCAGCGCGCGGTGGGCGCGCTCGCATGCATCGTCGCCGGCGGCGTGAGGGATGTCGGCGCCCTCGAACGTCGGCCGCACCGCGACGAAGCGGCTGCCCTTGCGCGGCCCCTTCTGATGCAGCACGCGCGCGACGAGCTCGCGGCCGGTGCCGTGCTCGCCGGTGATGAGAACGGGCGCATCGCCGTCGGCGTACTCGGCGACCTGCGCCGCGACCGCCTTCATGGACTTCGACTGCGCGACGAGGAAATCGTCCGCGCGAACTTCCGAGCGGAGCATCAGGCCGCCTCGGTCTCCGATTCCGCGAAGTCGGCGTCCTTCGTGCCGCGCTCGCCGTCGGGCGAGAGGCCCAGGCGATTCTGGCGATCGAGGAGCTGCGTGAAGTAATCGTCGACGAGCGCGCGCGCCGTCGCGAGATCGGGCGCCTCCCACACGCGCAGGCGGAGCGCGTTGCAGCCGTAGAGGCCGCGCGCGTACCACGCACACGCCTTGCGCACCTCGTGCAGCGTGCGCGGGCCGCTCTTCAGCTTCTCGATCAGGTCGACGTGGCGGCGGAACACGTGGACGCGCTCCTCGAGCGTCGGCGGTCCCGGATCGGGACGGCCGGCGCACACCTCGCGCAGGCGCGCGAACAGCCACGGGTTGCCGAGCGCACCGCGGCCGATCATCACGGCATCGCAGCCGGTCTGCTCGCGCATCGCGAGGAAGCCCTCGACGTCGACGACGTCGCCATTGCCGACGACCGGGATGTGGCGCGGCACCGCCTCGCGCACGAGGCGAATGATCTCGTTGTCGCTCCGGCCCGAGAAGCCCTGCGTGCGGGTGCGGCCGTGCACCGTGATCATCTTCGCGCCCGCCTCGACGAGCGCGCACGCGAAGTCGGGCGCGTTGCGGTTGTCCTGGTTCCAGCCCGCGCGGTGCTTCACCGTCACCGGGATGTTCTCGGGCACCGCGCCGACGACCGCGCGGACGAGCCGCTGAGCGATCGCGGGCTCGCGCATCAGCGCCGAGCCGCACTCGCCGGCGACGACGCGCTTGGCCGGGCAGCCCATGTTGATATCGACGAGCGATGCGCCGATCGCGACGGCCATCTTCGCCGCCTCGGCCATCTTGTCTTCCTCGCGGCCGAAGATCTGGACGCCGAACTGCCGGCCGTCGAGCGAGGCCGTCATCTTCGCGCTGGTCTTCTTGTCGCCGACCGCGAGCGCGTGCGCCGAGAGAAACTCGGTGATCGTGAAGCCGACGCCGAGCTCCTCGGCGACGGTACGGAACGGGAGATCCGTCACCGCCGCCATCGGTGCGAGCAGCACGGGCGTATCGATCGTCAGCGGTCCCACGCGCATTGGACGAAGGTATTTACCGGATAGAAGGCGAGAAGTGAACGATCATAAATCGCAAACGATGACAGGGGCTTAGTGCCCTACATCAGCGACCCAGATCCTCGGGAGAATTGATGTTCCGCAGCGCCTCGGCCGGGGCATCGCGGAGCCAGCGAACCGCGAGGCCCTCGTCGGTCAGAAGACCGCTCGCCTTGTAGCGCTTCGCGGCGAGCCTGCCCTCGACGATGGGCCGCACGCGCGCGTTCAGCACGCAGAGCAGCGGTTCGGGCAAACCCTCTCGCGAACGCACGCCGACCGCATCGATCGGCTCGGCGACCTCGTCGGTCGCGTCGATCAGCGTCTGGATCAGATCGGACGTCAGGTACGGCATGTCACCGGCGACGACGAGCAGCCAGCGCGTGGTGCACGCGGCAAGCCCGGCGGCGATGCCGGCGAGCGGCCCGGCCCCTTCGACCGTGTCGCGCACCGTGCGGTATCCGGCGATGTCGCGCGGCGAGGACACGAGGATCTCGCGCACGTTCGGTGCGAGGACGGCGACCTGGCGATCGAAGATCGAGACGCCGTCGATCAGGATCTCGTGCTTCGCGATGCCGCCGAGCCGCGTCGCTTTGCCGCCGGCGAGGATCAGCGCGGAGACGTTCACTACTTGATCAGCGCCTCGACGTAGTCCTGCGCGGGCGTCGTGACCTCGGGACCGGTCGGCGAGAGATACACGGACACCTCCGTGCGCACGCCGAACTGCCCGGGGAAGTAGAGACCCGGCCCGACGGTGAAGCCGGTGCCAGGCGTCATGATGCGCGTGTCCTTGACCTCGAAGTCGTCGAGGTCGGCGCCGCCGCCCTGCAGGTCGTTGTCGATCGAGTGACCGGTGCGGTGCATGACCTTGTCGTCGACGCCCGCCTTCTTCATGAACGCGCGCGTCGCCTGATCGACCTCGGCGCCGGTCACCGGGCGGTGCTTGCGGCTGCGATCCGTGATCAGGACGAGCGCCTGATCGCGCGCGAGACTCGCGGTCTCGAACGCCTTCGCGATCGCCTCGGGCACGGTCTTGTCGGCGACCGCGCACCACGTCTGCGCGACGTAGATACCGTCGGGCTTGTCGACCTTCGCCGCGATGCCGATGACGATGAGGTCGCCCGACTTGATCTCGGCGGTCTTCGCCGCGGTCGGCACGTAGTACGGATCCGCGGTGTTGACGCCAGCCGCGACGACCGGCGGCGGGCCGACGAGGCCGCGCATCGTCATCGCGCGCGTGATCTGCTGCTGAACGTCGTACTCGGTGACCGGCTGGCGCGCCTGGATGCGCTTCGCGATCAGCGCGAGCGCTTCCTTGCGCATTTCGACGACGTGATGGACGCCGACATAGTGCGCGGTGCGGCCGGCGTCGCCCCAGATCGCCTTCGTGTACTGGACGAGCGTCTCGCTCGAGCGCACCTGCACGCCCGCACCCTTGATCAGCTCGACGGTGCCTGCATCGACGCGCGACACGTTCGGCACCGCGGCCTTCGGCGAGTACTCGATCGCGACCGACTTCACGCCCTTCAGCATCGCCTTCAGCTGCTTGTCGAGATCGCGATAGCCGAGATACGTGAGCTTCTTGCCGGGCAGCGTCTCGAAGTTGCGGACCTCGCTGTTGTGCACGAGCGCGAGCGGCTCGCCCTTCTTCGGGATCATGTAGAACCACGGCCGCTGCGGCTGACCGTCGGGCTTGACGAGCCGCACCGCGATCGGGTTCTGACCATCGCGGTCGTAGAGCAGCCAGCCGTCGAGCCGCTGCACCGCGAGCAGGCCCTGCACGGCGGCGAGGTCCGAGATGCCGACGCGCGACGGAATCTGTGGCGGCGCGTCCTTGTCGGGGGAAACCGGCAGCGCGTACGGATCGACAGGCTTTGCGTCCTTTGCCTTCGGATCCTTCTTCGCGGGCGCAGGCGCCGTCGACGCGGGTGCGGGCTCGGGCGGCGCCGCCGCCGGCACGGCTTCCGCGTACGGATCGATCGGGCCTTCCGGGGCCTTTGCCGGCGCCTTCTTCTTCGCCGGTGCCTTCTTCGCGGGCGCGGCGGGCGCAGGACCGGGCTGCGCGGCGGCCGTTCCGACGAGTCCAACAGCCAGTGCAATTGCGATGAGCCTGGTCATGAACGCACCCTCGCGAGCTCGGTGACGAGCCCCCCATGAATAGCACCGTTCGTCGCCACTGCTTCTCCCGAGTGAGGGTCGAACGGCTGGCCGCGTGTGTCTGTCACGCGCCCACCTGCCTCGGCGACGATCAGGGCGCCGGCCGCCAGATCCCACGGCTGTAGCCGACTCTCCCAGTAGCCGTCGTAGATGCCCTGCGCGACCAGGCAAAGATCGATCGACGCGCAGCCGAGCCGACGGCACGAGCCCGCGACGCGCTGGAAGTGATCCCACGCCGCGAAGTTGTTGTCGGGGTTGGTCGCGCGGTCGTACGGAAACCCGGTCGCGAGCATCGCCTCCTCGAGCGTCGCGCGCGTGCTGACGCACAGCGGGTTGCCGCTGCCATCGCGTGCACCGCCGCCGCGCGACGCTTCGAACCACCAGCCGAGCATCGGCGCGTAGACGACGCCGACCTCGATGCCGGCCCCGATCTCCTCGAGCGCGATCGAGATCGACCACAGCGGGAGACCGTGCGCGAAGTTGACCGTGCCGTCGATCGGATCGACGAGCCAGCGGTAGCGCGCATCGCTCGCCCCGCTCTGTCCGCCCTCCTCGCCGAGCACCGGATAGCCGCTCTCTGCGAGCACCTCGCGGATCGTCTGCTCGCTGCGCACGTCCCACTCGGTGACGAGGTCGCGAGGGTTGCTCTTGCCGCGGATCTCGAGCGGACGTACGCCGCGGAGCATGTCGCCCGCCGTGCGCGCCGCACGGGCCGCGATGGCGACCGCGCTGCGAGCTTCGTGCGGATGCATGACCTAGAGATCGAGGCGCATCGCGACGAGGTTCGCGCCGCGCGGCGCGGTGAACGTCTCGCTCGCCGCGACCTGCTTCGACAGCGTCGAGCGATCGACGACGCGGAACCCGAACTTCGCGGCGAAGAAGTCGCTCGCGCTCTCGGTGAGCAGATAGATCCGGCGGACGCCGCGCCACCGCGCCTGGCTGACCGCCATGTCGGCGAGCATCCAGCCGTAGCCGGAACCGCGCGCGTCGCCATGCGTCGCGAGCGCGCGCAACACGGCGTCGTCGCCCATGACGTCGAGCGCGACGGTGCCGACGATGCCCTGCTCGTTGTTGAGCAGGTAGAATGACGTGAACTGATCGTCGCGTGCCGGCTCGTCGAGCTCGACGTTCGCGAGCAGCGCGCGGACGGCTGCCATGTCGCCGCGATGCGCGGGACGGATCGCGTCGCCGATCTCGTCGAGCAGTCTGTCGTGCAGGTTATCGAAGCTGCCGCTCGACAGCACGACGACGACGTCGCCGGGCGCCGCGCTCTCCGCGAGCTGCTTGACGATCGCGCCGACGTCGGCCGTGTAGCTCGCCTTCGTGCCGCTGCGATGCAGGTCGAGTGCGAGCTTCTCCGGATCGAAGCGCTCCTCGGGCGGAATCTTCGACGGATCGAACATGCGGCCGACGATCACCTCGTCGGCATGCGAGAACGCGTCGACGAACTCGTCCTGGAACGTGCGGCGGCGGCTCGTCGCGGAGCGAGGCTCGTAGACCGCGATCAGCCGGCGCTTCGGGAAGCGCTTGCGCAGCGCCTTCAGCGTCTCGCGCACGGCCGTCGGGTGGTGCGCGTAGTCGTCGAGCACGGTGACGCCACCGGCGATGCCGCGCAGCTCCTGGCGGCGGCGGACGCCGGCGAAGCTCGAGACGCCGCGCTGGATGTCCTTGATCGGCACGCCGAGCGAGTGCGCGACCGCGATCGCGGCGACGCAGTTGCCGACGTTGTGGCGGCCGACGAGCAGCGAGTCGAACCGCTCGTAGCGCTCGCCGTTGTGGAACACGTCGAACGCGACGCGGCCGGACTTCCCGACCTCGAGGTTGCGCGCGTACCACTGGATGTCCTTCGGCGCGCCGCCGTCGGTATCGACGTCGAAGTTCTCGCCGTTGTCGGTGCCGAGCACCGCGTACTGCTCGACCTTCGCGGTGGCCGCCTTCGCGACCGCGAGCGCGTCGTGCGACTCCGCGCACACGACCAGCAGACCGTCGGCAGGAAGCTGCGTGACGAGCTTCTTGAACGTGTCGCGCACCGCGTCGAACGACGGGAAGATGTCGACGTGATCGAGCTCGACGCTCGTCAGGATCGCGGTGCGCGCCCGGTAGTGCGCGAACTTCGGGCCCTTGTCGAAGAACGCGGTGTCGTACTCGTCGCCTTCGATCACGAACGCGTCGCCCTGGCCGAGCCGCCAGCCCTGGCCGAGCGCGACCGGCACGCCGCCGACGAACAACGACGGGTCGCGGCCGGCCTCGATCAAGATGTGCGACAGCAGCGACGTCGTCGTCGTCTTGCCGTGCGTGCCGGCGACGACGACCGAGTGCTTGCCGTCGATGAGGCGCTCGCCGAGGACCGCGGGGAACGAGGTCAGCTCGATCCCCCGCTCCTGCGCCGCCTTCACCTCGACGTGATCCTTGCCATGGACGTTGCCAACAACGACGAGGTCGGGGAGCCAGTCGAGGTTCTCTGCGGCGTACGGCATCATCACGGGGACGCCGAGCGCCGCGAGCTGTTCACTCATCGGCGGATACACCGCGGCATCCGAACCACGGACTTCGTGTCCAGCAGCCGCGAGCAGGCCCGCGACGGCCCCCATGCCCGTCCCTCCGATGCCAATCAGGTGCACCTTCACGATTCGCGGTCGGACCCTAACCGGGCTCTCTCGTCGGGTAAAGCCCTCGACGACGCGAAGAATCAAGTATGATCCCTTACGGGAATGGATGGGCCGCAGCGCCACGAACGACGGCAGTACTTCCGCGGCAAGTCGCGCCCTGGTCGCGTGCTGTCCGTTCGCTTCCGCACGACCCTGCATCCGGCGTGGATCACCGCCGAGACCCGCAACATCGGGGTCGGCGGTGCCTACATCGCGACGACCGAGATCCAGGACGTCGGCACCCCGCTGACCGTCGAGCTGACGCTACCGACGACCGACCGCGTGTTCGCGCTGCCGGCGATCGTGCGGTGGTCGAGCTCCGCCGCACCGGCCGGCATGGGCATCCAGTTCGTCGGCGTCGACGTCGATGTCCTGCTCGAGCTGAACGACTACTTCTCGACGCTCACGCACGTTTGACGTCGGTCGACTCGAAGATCTTGTCGGCGGACGCGGGCACGAAGCCGTGGAACAGCTCGCCGCTCGGCAGCGGGTAGCGCTTGGCAAACTCGTAGTAGCAGGACGGAATGCGCACGACCTCGCCGTCGAGCTCGACCTCGATCGAATCGGCGCGGGTCGACGATTGCTCGAGCCGCTCGGAGACGTTGCCTTTGATCGCGCCGCCGCTCTCGTTGAGCGTGAATCCGTGATCGAGGAGGAACGCGTTCAACGCGAGCAGGTCGGGGAACGTCGTCAGCGCGTTCACGTTGACCGTGAAGTGATTGACGCGGAACCCGAACGCGGCGACCCACGCGGCGTACTCGCTCTCGAGCAAGAGAGATTCGTACTCGGCGCGCCGTACCGACCACGGCCGGCCCGCCCACGGCAGATCCGGGCGCTCGCGGAACCCGGCCGGCAGCTGCGAGACCAGACGGTCGATGATGATGTTCGCGGCGGCCGACAGCTCGTGCACGCACAGCTCGCTGATGAACACCTTCGGCAGGTTCGGATCGGGGTGCTGCCAGTAACGCGCGACGAGCTTCTTGTCGGTGAACCGATAGCGCGCCGCTTGCTCGACCCAGCCGAGCGCCTCGAACGGACGCGCGAGCGCGGCGATGCCGATGCCCGGGATACCGTAGGTGCGGAGCGCGACGTGGTCGTTCCTGACCACCTCGCCGCGTTCCGCGAGCAGGCGATGGATGCGCTCCGCCTGCGGCGTCGTCGCGATGTAGTCGTTCCAGAGCGCGGTCAGGAGCTCGCCGGTCGTCACTGCTGCGGGCACTGCTTCTTGTCACCTTCGGCGGGACCGGAGCTCGGCTTCGCGAGCACGATCGATCCGTCGCACGGCATGTAGACGCGATAGCCGATCACGTCGAGCGCGAGCACGTTCTTGCCGCTCACGACGAGCTTTGGCTTCGCCGGGACCTTCGCGATCAGCTGGATGCGCGCGCTCTTCGCCATCGCGGCGAAGTTCTGCGCGGTCTTGTCGTCGACGAACTGGCGGCCGTTGTCGTGCAGCTTCGCGGTGACCTTGCCGCCCTCGAACTTCGGCGTCGCGCTGCCCGTGCCGACGATCACCCACGTCTTGCCGTCGAGCTCGAGGCCCGAGCAGCGAATGCATGCCGACAACGAGATCGGTGCGGACTTCGTCGCTGCGTTCCACGCGCCGACGGAGAACGAGTCCTTCTCGGCGTCGAGGAGTAGCGTCGCGTTCGCGAGCTCGGCGACGCGCCGATCGCGGACCGTGCGGCACTGGCGTTGCTGCGTGTCGTCGCCGTCGTCGCACGCCGCGGTCAGCGGCCACACGAGATCCTCGAGCTGCTTGATGCGCTGGGCGCCGGCGGCCTTGGCCTCGAACGTGTCGTCCGCGTCCGCGGGCGCGGCTGCGAGCGCGACGGCTGCTACTGCGATCGCGACCCGCATCACTGGAGCTTGTGCGTGAGATACGCCTTGAGGCGGAGCTCGGCGTCGAGCGGATCGTTGATGACGATCGGCACCGTCTTCTCGAGCTCGTCTTCGATCGCGACGTAGAGCGTCTTGCGCTTGTCGTCCTCGGCCATGAGCTCCGCGGGCGTCGCGCCGCGAACCTTCTGCTCGCCGAGCTTGGCGCAGTACGCCTTCAGCTTGTCGTAGATCGGTCCGCCGAGGAACGCGCTGATCTTCTCGGCCTGGTTCGCCATGCGCTCGAGGCTCGCCTCGACGCTCGCCGGCAGCGAGCCGCGATCGAGGTCCTGCGAGAGCTGCGCGCACACGCGGAGCACCATCACGTCATCGATGACGCCGATGCCCTCGTTCCAGTCGGGGATCAGGTCCATCTTGCTGACGAGGTAGCAGAGCGCGCCGCCTGCGAGCTTGCGCGCCTTCTCGTCGGCCTTCCCCGATTCCAGTAGCGCCTTGAACGCGTCGGTGTCCTGGCGAATCGTCTCCGCCCAGCTCTTGAACACGTCGATATGTGCCACGCGCAGCCTCCTTGTTTTGGGACCGTACCGCCGCTGCGCGCGGCTCTGCAATCAGCGCGTGCAGTTGTTCGCCGCGGCCGGCTTGCAGATGCCCATGTTGTTGCACTGACCCGGATTACCGCTCGAATCGTTCGGGCACGGATTGGTCGCGCTGCACGCTTGCGTGCACACGGTGAAGTTCGACTGCTGGTAGAAATGGCAGTTCTGCGAGTTGCACTGCGCGTTGTCGGTGCACACGTCGTAGACCGCTCCGGTGCACGCCGCCGCCGACCCGGCCGCATCCATCTGCGTGTTGTTGGAGGAGCCGTCGTCGCCACCACACGCTGCCACGACGAACACGAATGCGAGCGCAGCTTTGATCATGTCGTCGATCGTACAGGACGCTAGCGCCTGCCAGGCAATTACAGAGCAATGACAGGCTTCGGCGTGTACATTGGAAGCATGCGGTTCGTGGTCCTGCTCGCCTCGTTGCTAGCGGGTGTTGGCGCCTGCAAGGGCGACGCACCGGCCGAAATCGATGCGAATCCCGCCGGTCCGAAATGCACGATGGCTCTCTACGATCTCTGCGTCGAGGAGCACGACTGCACGTCTGGCCTTTGCAAGAACTTCGCAGCTGAGGGCTTCCAGGTCTGCACGCAGCCGTGCATCGGAGGCGCGACGTGCCCCAACGACTCGACTGGCAATCCGGCCGAGTGCAACGCGATGATGATCTGCAAGCCGGCGGCACCGAACATGTGCCACCTGTAAACGTGCCCGTGCCCGTGCCCGTTTCCGTCCGCGCTACTTCTTCATCAGATCCTGGATCAACTTCGTCGGCTGATCCGCGTTGATCGTCACCGGCACGGTCTTCGTGATCTTCTCCGCCGCGTTGACGAACGTCACCTTGTGCGCGCCGACGGGCAGCGTGATCGAGCGCTGCGGCGTCGTCAGGCCCGTCGCCTTGCCGTCGATGTAGATCTCGCACGGCGGCTTGCTCGACACCATCAGCGTGCCTTCGCCGGTGCCGGTCATCGCGACGGCCTTCTCGGCCTTGGCGACGGTCTTCGCCACGGTCTTGGGCTCCGCTTTCTCGGTCTTCTCTTCGGCGGGCTCCGCGACCTTCGCGACCGCCTTCGTGGCCTTCGTCTCCGGTGCGGGCTTCTCGACGACCGAGGCGAGATCGAGCGCCTCCGACCTCGTCGATTTCTTCGCCTTGCTCGAACGGCCAAGCGACACGGCCAGCTTCGCATCCTTCGCCGGATCGAGGTGCGCCATCTGCGTCGGGCGACCCTCGAGCGTGAAGATCACGTCGTAGCCGCGGCTCGCGTCGAGCGACGTCGCGACCGGCGTCGTGCCGAGGAACGATGTCTTGCCGTTGTCGACGAGCATCACCGTCGCGCCGGCGGGCTTGCTGTCGATGCGAACGTCGACGAGCTTCACGACACCCTTCGCGGTCTTCACCTCGTGGACCGGCGCGGCGGGCTCGGCCACCGCGGCGACCGCAGGCGCGACGACCGCAGGCGCAGCAGCGGCCCCCTCGACGGCAGGCACGGTAGCCGCTTCGGCAGCGGGCGCGGTAGCAGCGCCTTCGCCGGCAGCAGACGGCGCAGCTTCGTTCGCGGCTTCGGCAGGAGGCGTGCCCTCCTCCTTCGTCGGCGGCTGCGGCGGCTCGCCGAGTGCGCTCTCGGTGCCGCTGTTCTCCGACGGCGCGACCGGCGGACGCGCCATTGGCTGCTCGACCTCCGCGGGCTGCGCGGCTGCGAGCACCGGCGCCGGTTCAGCGCTCGCCTTCTTCTTCTTGCCGCCCTGTCCGTCGAACGCGAAGAACCCGCCGATCATCACGCCGATGATCGCGAGGATCACCGTCGGCGCGATCAGCTTCTTCACGAGCGCCGCGGTGTCCGTCGGCGCGGCGACCTGCACGGTCGCATCCTGCTTCGCGACGGAGACCTTCGACGCGTTCCAGCCATCGGTGTCGGCGGTGATCGTCACCGCGTCATCGTCGAGATCTTCCTCGAGGCGCGCCCGCATGGCGGCAGACAGCTTCGACGGCTCGGGCGTCGGCTCGAACGGCGCGACGACCGGCATCAGCGCCGGCGGCTGCGTCGCGCGCGCCGCCTGACGCGGGGGTGGTAGGCTCGGCTTGCTCGCCCGCGGCATCTCGACCGTCGGCAGCGACGGCTTCTCCGGCGCCA
>JABFXX010000619.1 GCA_013368795.1 Kofleriaceae bacterium | reverse complement strand
GGTGTCGACGGTCTCCGCGACCGGCGATGCGGTGCTGCGCGGCTTCGCGTGTGGGGGGATGCCCTGTGGCGGTGTCGGCATGCGCACCGTCGGCGCGGGCACCGGCGGGGTCAGCGGCCGCGGCGGGGCAGGGACCACGTGGTCGGCGCGCGCGAGCTCGGTGTGCGCAAGCTGGGCGCTCTTCGCGCTCGGGTTCGTCGGCGCGTCGTGCTGGTTGGGGATGATCGGCGGGATGTCCGGAACCGTCGCCGGGACCGAGACACGCGACGGCGGCGCGGGAACCGGCGGCGAGGGAATCGGCGGCCGCGGCGGGATGCCGATCCCACGCACCGGCGTGGAGACCGCGCGCGGCGGGACCTTGGGCCCGAGCAGCGAGACCGCCTGCTGCCGACCCTTGTCGTCGGCGAGCCTGCGATACGCGTCGCGGATGAGGATGAAGATCTCGGCGGCGATCTGGCGGAGCTGCTGCGACTGATAGCGCGCGAAGCGATCCGGGTGATAGCGCTTGGTCAGCTCGCCGAATGCGTGGCGCACGTCGGCATCGGTCGTCTCGTAGCCGACGCCGAGCACGAGGAACGGGTTCAGCTTCTTCAGTGACTCGGCTTCCGCCTCGAGCGCCTTCAGCAGCTCGAGCTCGGCGGCCGAGACCTCCTGGCCGTCGCTCAGCGTCGCGGGCTGTGCGGGTGCGGTGACCTCGCTGCCGGTCTGCGCGCGCACCTTGTTCTCGGCGGCGAGCGCGCTCTCGATCATCCACGCCGACTTCGTCGGCAGCGGCTCGAGCTGGAGATCGACGCCGGCGCCGCGCTGCGGATCGGTCGAGTACTTCACGATCGTCCCGTGCAGCTCGATCACGGTCGAGCTCGGCAGCTCGAGATCGATCCGCACCTTCGTGCCGATCGGCGGCTGGCTCGATGATTTGAGGAACATCGAGCCGCGAGACAGGTCGCGCTTGTAGATCGTCGCGAGCTGCTGCCACGAAGAGCAGCGGAGCTTGATGCTGAGTGCAGCTCCGGACATCAGTGGATCCGCGGAATCATAGGCGATTCACGGCTCGCGAGGCAACGACCGATACCTCGCGAGAACGCGTTCGTGCCTCGCTTTGATGCGGTGCAGATAGACCTGCTCGTGCGCGCGAGAGAGGGCCTCGTGAGCCAGCTGCGACAGCCTTGCGACGACGTCATCGAGGTCAGGAAGGGGCTTCTGGACGAATCCGACGACCCCGAGGTCGGCCGCGCGGGCCGCGAGATCGCCATCCTGGATCGAGGTCATCAGGAACGCGGCCAGGCCGGGGATGTGCTCGCGCAGGCGGCGGACGGTCTCGAGCCCGTCCATCCCGGGGAGCTGTGCGGCGACGAGCGCGAGATCGAACGCGGCTCCGCTGCGCAGCAGCGTCTCGACCTCGCGCGCGGCGTCCTCGCCGGTGACGAACGTGAACGTCGTGACGCCGGTCGCCTCGAGGCGCTCCGACAGCTCCCTCGCGAGCTTCTTCTCCTGCTCGACGACGACGATCGACGGCGGCCGGTTCTCGAACGGCGACTGGAACTCGCCGGTCGTGCTGTCGATCTGAGCGAGCTTGTGCTCGAGGTCGATCGAGCGCCGCTCGGTGCGGATGAGGTCCTTGAGGAGGTCCTCGATCATCGACCGCAGCGTCGCCGAGGTCGTCGCGGCGGTCGCGGCCTCGAGCTGGCGCTGGAACACGCGGCTGACGACCGCGCGCGCCCCGGCGGTGCCCTCGAGCTGCAGATCGATCACGTCGCCGGCGCCGGCGCGCATGCACGCGACGACGACGTGCGCGTCGGCACCGTCGGTGACCGCGATCGGCAGCGCCAGCGGGATCGCGGCGACGACCTTGCTGATCCGGTCGGTCGCGGCGCGCGCATCGTCGAGCTCGTTGCCGAGCACGGCGGCGCGCAGATCGACGAGGATGCACGGCAGCGTCAGCGCGCGACCGGCAGCCTGCACCGCGGACTGGAGATCCTCGACGATGTCGACGTGGACGCTCGTCATCTCCAGGCGTTCGATCATCGCCCCGAACGTTCCACCCGGCCCGCCCGGCGCGATCGCGATCGCGCTCGGTTCGATCGTCATCGCTTGAATTCCCAGCGCGCCTCGCCGTTTTGCACGATCTCCGCCGTCGAGAACGGCGCGTCGAAGTGCTTCTCGGCGATGTAGTAGTTGTCGAGCAGGTCGCGATAGTGAGGGCTGCGGCTGTCGTAGATCGTGCCGCCCGGCAGCTGCCACTTCACCTTGATCGTCTCGCCTGCGGCGGCCTCGGCGAGGAAGCGCTGCGCCGGGCCGTCGGCGTATTGCTTGAAGGACAAATCATCCCAGCCCTGATCGCTGCGGTTGACGACGAAGTTGTCGCCGGCCTTCGGGAAGCTCTGGTTCGGGCCTGGCAGGTCGAGCGCGGGGTTCGGGAACAGCGGCGAGATCGTCAGCGTGTGCAGCTTGCCCCACTTCCACTGTGCGGTATCGGCCGTCCCGAAGCCGTCGGCGGATTCGAGGTGCTTCATCGCGTCGAGCAGTGCGATCACGGTCATCTTCGAGCAGCTGTCGTCGGCGCCGGCGGTCGCGTACGCGTCGCACACGATCGGCTGGCTGGTCGTCGCGCTCTGCACGAAGCTCGCCGGGTCGTCGTAGAGCTTGTAGATGACGCGGAGCAGGAAGTTGTCGTCGAGCGCCCAGATGTTGAAGCCGGCGGCGTCGTACTCGTCCTCGAGGATCCGCTCGAGCGCGAAGTGCATCCACGTGTTGAACAGCACGGTGGCCGCCGAGTCGGTCTGATCCTGCGCCGAAGGCGAGGTGAGGGCCGTCGGCGTCGCGAACGTCCAGCTCGCGAGCAGCATCTTCGCGGTCGCGAGGCGCTGCTGGTCCTCCGCCGACAGGCCAGCGCGGTACGTGGTGAGGTCGGCGGGGCCGGTCGCGTCGAGCGCGGCGACGATGTGATCGCGCAGCGCCTCGCCGACGTTGGAGTGCGTGTCGTGCTGGAGCTTCGCCATGTCGTCGAGCGTCAGGTTGTTGCCGGCCTCGAGCACCGTCGTGATGCGTTGCTCGCGCACGCCTGCCGCGTAGGTGACGCCGGCGTACAGTGGGCGGCCGTCGACGACGGTCTGGTTCAGCGGGTTGTTGTCGAACGTCGCGCCGACCGGATCGGCGTTCGCGGTCGCGAGGTAATGCTGCGCCGGGTTGATCGCGTGCGGCACGTAGCGCGACGACATCCGGCCCTGCCACTCGGCGGTGCCGTCGCCGGGCAGCACCATGAACGGCGCGAGGCCGTCGGGCATCGTCTGTGGATCCCACGTGTACGCGCGCGGATCGCGCAGCGGCACGACGGCGTTCGTCGTCCAGCCGATGTTCCCGGCGTTGTCGATCATCGTCCAGTTCTGGCTGCCGTAGCTGAAGTCCTTCAGCGCGGCGAAGCCCTCGTCGACGGTCTGCGCGTGGCCGAGGTTCCACAGCGCGCGGATCTCGAACGTCGGCTCGTAGCCGGTGAACTTGACCGACAGTGCCGAAGCGCCGGTGCGCGGCACGATCGTGTGGTTCGCGATCGTCGGGATGATCGGACCGTGGTGGGGCACGCGTTCGTACGTCACGGTCTTCGAGTCGGTGATCGTGCCGAGCGCGCCGATCTTGATCTCCTCGGTGAACGTCTCGATCGGCACCTGCTGGCCGTTGAACGTCACGCAGCTCTGCGCGCCGCAGGGCGCGATGGTCTCGAGATAGACGTCGTTGACGTCGTGCTCGCTCACGGTCCCCGACCACGCGACCTTGCCGTTCGAGCCGAGGATGACGCCTGGGATGCCGGGGAACGTGACGCCGAGGACGTCGAGCTTGTCTTTGACGATGATGTGCGTCGGATAGAAGATCGACGGATTCGGCAGCTGGAGGTGCTGGTCGGTCGCGAGCAGCGCCTTGCCGCCGGCCTTCTCCGGCGCGACCGCCCAGTTGTTCGAGCCGGCCCACGGGTACATGAACGCGTGAGGGCCGAGCGCGCCGAGCGGGCCGCCGTGCGGGTCCTTGTTCAAGAACTTCTTCGCCGCGTCGAGGACCGCCTGCGGCACGACCGGGCGCCTCGGCGCGTCGAGCTGCGCGGTCTTCGCGCTCGCCTGGCGCGCCATCGCGCGGCCGCCGTCGGAGCGCGACCCGGTATCGGTGTCGACGTTCGGGAAGCCGTCGATCGTCGGCTTGGTGCCGACCGGCTGGATGACCATGAGGTCGCGCGACACGCCGCGGCGCGCGTACGCGGCGGGGTTCGCCATCTGCGCGCTGTCGAACGTCGTGCGGAGCTTCTGATAGAGGTCGGTGATGTCGGTCTCGAACGGCGTCGACCACGACAGCGCGAACGCCTGGAACCGGCCGAGGATCAGCGAGTCGACCGGCGACCACTCGACGAAGCGCGAGGGATCGAAGCTGACGAGGACGTTCGGATCGATATCCCACCGCTTCGCCTGCAGGTCCTTCGCGTACGCGTTGACGCCGTCGGTGAACCGCTGAAGCAGCTGCACGAGCTCCCGATCGCTCGGGTCGCTCGACGCCTGGAGCATCGCCCAGCTCTCCTCGGCGAGCGGCTTCATGCGGTGCATGCGCATCTCGAGATCCGAGTCGATGATCGACGCGTCGAGCGCGCCGAACAGCTCGGCGAGTGTGCCCGCGCCAAACCTGCGCAGGACGTCCATCTGCGGGAGTCGATCGTGCGCGACGACGTAGCCCTGGACGTACGCGACGTCCCCGGTCGTCTCGCCGCTGATGTGCGCGACGCCGTACTTGTCGCGCGCGACATGGACCGGCGCGGTCAGCGCCGCATCGTGGAACTCGCCGTCGAGCGGGAGATCGTCGTAGGGACCCGTGGTCTTGCTGTTATCGCCGCACGCAGCGAGAGCGAGAAGAAAGGCGAAGCGAGCCGCTCGCATGGCGCGCACGATACACCTAGGATGTCTCTGCGATGACCGCCACCGAACATCTGTTTCTGCGCGCGTGCCGGCGACAGCCCGTCCCTCGAACGCCGATCTGGATGATGCGGCAGGCCGGACGGTACTTGCCGGCGTACCGGGCGGTCCGCGCGAAGGCCTCGTTCCTCGATCTGTGCCGCACGCCGGAGCTTGCCGCCGAGGTCACGCTCCAGCCGATCGACGAGTTCGGGTTCGACGCGGCGATCCTGTTCTCCGACATCCTGATCACGCTGCCCGCGATGGGTATCGACGTCGCGTTCCCCGAGGCGGGCCCGAAGATCGGCAAGCCGGTGCGGTCGCGCGCCGAGATCGACGCGCTTCACGTCCCCGATCCGACGCGGGAGCTGCCGTACACGCTCGAGGCGATCCGCCAGATCAAGAAGGGGCTCGCCGATCGCGTGCCGCTGATCGGATTTGCCGGCGCGCCGCTGACGATGCTGACCTACGCGGTCGAGGGCGGCGGCAGCAAGGACTACGCGCACACGAAGAAGCTGCTCTACGGTGCGCCGCAGGACGCGCACGCGCTGCTCGACAAGCTCGCGCGCACCTGCGCGACGTTCCTCGAGGCGCAGGTCGAGGCCGGTGCCGATGCGGTCCAGATCTTCGACAGCTGGGGCGGCATCGTCTCGCCCGGCGACTTCCGCGAGTACCCGCTGCGCTACGCCAAGCGCGTGATCGAGATGCTGCGCGCCTCGCCGACGTTCAAGGCGAAGTCGGTGCCGATCATCTACTTCGTCAACGGCTGTGCGCCGTACCTCGACGACTACGCGTCGAGCGGTGCCGACGTGCTCGGCGTCGACTGGCGCGTGGGAATCGACGAGGTGCGCCGGCGGGTTGGAGACGGTGTGGCACTCCAGGGCAACCTCGATCCGGGTGCGCTGTTCGCGCCGCCGGCGGAGATTCGCGCGCGCGTCGCCGACATCCTCGCGAGGGCCGGCGCGGTCGGCCACATCTTCAATCTCGGTCACGGCGTCCTGCCGGAGACGGATCCGGAGCACGTCCGCGCGATGGTGACCGCCGTGCGCGAGCTGTCGGCGCAGGCATGAGAGTCGCGGTCATCGGCGGCGGCATCGGCGGGCTCACGGCGGCGTACGCGCTCGTCAAGGCCGGCTTCGACGCGCACGTGCTCGAGGCGCGCGACCACGCGGGCGGCGTGATCGGGACCAGCCACGAGGGCGGGTTCGTGCGCGAGCACGCGGCGAGCTCGTTCCTCGGCGGCCCGCCGCGCGGCGCGCTCGCGCTGTGCGAGGAGCTCGGCGTTCCCGTCGACAAGGCATCCGATCGCGCGAAGCGGCGATGGATCTACATCGACGGCAAGCTGCGCGGGCTGCCGCGCAATCCCGTCGAGCTTCTGACGAGCGACCTGCTCACGTGGCGCGGCAAGCTGGCGCTCGCGCGCGAGCCGTTCGCGAAGCGTCGCGCGCAGAACGAGGACGAGTCGGTGCATGCGTTCGCGGCGCGACGGTTCGGCGCCGAGGCTGCGCGCGCGATCGTCGCGCCGTTCGTCACCGGCGTGTTCGCCGCCGACTCGCACGACATCAGCCTCGAGGCGGGCTTCCCGCGCCTCGCCGAGCTCGACTCGCATGGCGGCATCATTCGCGGCTCGGCGAAGCAGGCGGTGCAGCAGCTCGTCGTGCGGATGTCTGGCAAGAAGTCGGCGCGGACGGCGCGTGGCATGTGGGCCCCCAAGGGCGGCCTCGGCGCGCTGATCGAGGCGCTCGCTCAGCGGCTCGGCTCGCGCGTGCGCCGCGGTGCGGCCGTGCGCGCGCTCGCGCCGGC
>JABFXX010000154.1 GCA_013368795.1 Kofleriaceae bacterium | reverse complement strand
CTTCGTGCGCGTTCGGGTCACGGCGCGACAATCAGGTCGGCGAGCTCAGCGCAGGCCGACGAAGACGCGCATCAGGTGTCCCACGTGGGACATGGGCGCTTGCGTCGTGGTCTCGTGACTCTCGCACGACTGCGCCGGCCGCGACCGCATTCGTGCTCGATGCGAATGGGCATGCGAAGAAGATTGGCCTGGTCGCTGTTGAAGAGGCGCCGACATCGCGCCCTACCGCGGCTTCGTGCGCGTTCGGGTCACGGCGCGACAATCAGGTCGGCGAGCTCAGCGCAGGCCGACGAAGACGCGCATCAGGTGTCCCACGTGGGACATGGGCGCTTGCGTCGTGGTCTCGTGAATCTTGCACGACTGCGCCGGCCGCGACCGCATTCGTGCTCGATGCGAATGGCGTGCGAAGAAGATCGGCCAGGTGGCAGTTGAGGGGGCCGCCGACATCGCGCCCCACCGCGGCCTTCGTGCTCGTTCGGGTCACGGCGCGCGACAATCAGGCCGGCGATCTCGCCGAAGGCCGAGGAAGGTGCTGCCGCAGGCAGATACGGCACCCATGCGTCATCGCCGCGTTCCGTCGTCTCGCGATCTGCGGGAGAGCAGTCGCCAGATGTCCGTAGGCCACAGGGGCAAACTGCTCGGGTTCAGTTAGGCGGGCTGTCGTGTCCCACGTGGGACACGGAGTTTGCGTCGCGCCTCGTCAAGAGAAGCCGTGCGTCCCCTCGGCTTGCGCTCGCGCAGTAAGTAAGCGAGCTCGTCCTCCTCGGCCATCTCCTTGCGAAATGCGGCAGCTTCTTCTGGTGTCCACGGCGGACGAGAGGTCCAGCGAATCGAGAGTCCGTCGCGCGAGCCTGCGCGTCCTGTGATGGAGAGGAGTCCCGCGTGATTGGCGACGTGATGGCCCCCGCAGATCAGGAGCAGATTCCACATCGCGTGCGGTCCACCTGCCTCCTGCGGGATGATGTGATGGATGTGGAGGTTCCGCGACGCGCGGCAGCCGGGCACCTGACAGCGACCGCGATCGCGCGCGAACACCTGCTCGCGCACTCGCTTTGTTACCGTCGTCGTGGCCTTCGAGATAGTCGAGCCATCGACCGAACCGATCACGCGCGCGTCGCACGCAGCAGAGTCGAAGACCTCGGGAGAGATGTCGAGCTCGCGACCAGCGCCGTTCTGCGTCGCGCGCTTGCAGTCTCGACATTGGGTGTAGGCGATCTGATGTGCGGGTCCGGCCTCGCCGGTTCCAGGCGCCAGGAAGCGGCGACACAGCGTCTCGAGCAGATCGGCATCTGTGACCTCCGCACCGCGCTCGTTGGCGAGCTCCGCGCGCGCCTGACGCCAGAGCGCGAAGGCCTGCGGCGGCAGTGACAGGCCGAACCGACGCTCGTGCAGATCGGGCCGCGTCGGATCATCGGGGCGATCGCCCGGGGCACGGCCAGCGACCATGTCTTCGATCTCGTGCACGGTCTTGTCACGCGCACGTGCGAGCCACTCGCGCTCGGTGTCTTCGGTCGCGACACGCGTCAGCTCGCGCACCGCCGAGAATGGCAGCTGACCGGTCGCGAGTGCGCCACTGGTGGCAGGGAGCTGCACGAGCGCACGTGCGACGCGCAGCCGCTCGCGCGCGACATGCGGGGTGTAGCCGAGCGCGAACTCCATGTACTCGAGCATCGTCGAGTGACCGAGCATCCAGTGGAGCTTCATGGACTCGGCGCGCACGAGATCGAACAGCTCTGCGGCGTCGAGCTGCGCGCGGTGATGTCGATAGGTGCGCAGGCGACGGTCGACGAGCTGCCACTCGGCGAGAGCCTTCTCGTCGGTCGCGTTCTCGTTGGTCGCCTTCTCGTCGGTCGCCTTCTCGTCGGTTGCCTTCTCGTCGGTCGCGGTGTCACCTGGCGTGTTGCGAGATGGCTGGCCGCTTTGCGCCTGGTCGCTGCGCGCACGCAGCTGAAGCCCGCGGCGCTGCCCGTGCTGCCAGGACTTCGCGCTACCCTTGTCATTCGTCGCGCCGCCACCGTTCGCGTCGACGCTGCCGGTCGTCGCCGCCATCTCTCCATCCAGCATCCAGATCCTTTCCACCCGCAGGCACGAAGATCAGCCCGCGAATGCGCGCGCCGATCTCGCAGCACGCACGTCGTTCGTCGAGCTACCCTTGTAGCACGACCAATTTCGGCCCTACTGCATGCGCTCTGCGTGCAGATTCGAGCCGCGATGGACGAAATCGACATCGCAGTCGCGATCGTCGCGCATACGCAGCAGTAACAACTCTCGTCGAGGATTCGCAGGTGAGTCGCGAGCAGGGCCGAAGCGACACGTTCGAGCTCGTCAAGTGAAATCGCATGCTGTCAACGCTCGGTGAAGGCGCGCATGCGTCGGTACGACCGACGAGTCCACCGGCACACGGCACACGTATCGACACTCCGCTTCGCTCCATCGGCACGAAGCGCATTTCGCACGATCCCGCCGCGACCCGTCGCCCGAGCGGTCAATCGACGACGCGTGTATCGAGCTTGAAGTGTGGCCGCGGTGAGCGCAGCACCGTTGGTGGGGCGCGATGCCGACGACCTCAACGGCCAGCCTGCCTTCGCGATCATGCTGCAGGGCGAGCATCCGCTCATGACCTCACCGCTTGCTCGTACGCGCGAGGTTCCCGAGATTCCATTCACCGACGAGCTCCAGGACGTCGCGGGCGAACGCTGAGCTCTCCCTTCAGCTCTAACCGAGATACGCACCGCCCGTCCTCGTCGAGCACGAGTACGTACACGAGGGCGCACTCCTGCTGTTCGCGGCCATCGACACCCGAGCCGGAACGGTCGCTGGCATTCTGTCGTCGAACGACGCGCCGAGCTCACCGCGCGTCCTGCCGTACTGCCCAAAAGGATCGATAGCTCGAGCTCGTGCCGCTTTGCGATCGCTGCACGCGAAGAAGCTCAGCGATGTAGCGACAGCGTCGAGAAGCGCCTGCATCGCGGTGCAGCTACTTGATGACCTTCTGCAACGCGCTCGTGCGCTCTTGCCTTCGCGTGCGTCGACCACGCAGTACTCGTCCGCGCCAATCGCGACGATCTCGCCAGGCGAGACCTTTTCACGACGATCCACCTCGGCCGCAGGATCGAAGATCAAGAGATCCGCGATCACACGTGGCGTCTTGTCGCCGCTGCCGTCGGCTACCGCGCGCTCGGAGACATCAGCGATGCCGACCTCGCGTGTTGTTCGTGGTCTCGTAATCGTCCGATCAGCGACGTGTAGCGCGGCGAATCTGCCGCAAGAGCGATGGACTTGCGCCGGGTCGGTGTTGGCGGCAAGCTCGTCCATGACGTGCGGGCGGGCGAAGTGACGCTCGGGACGACATGCTGACTGCTGCCGACACCGCCTTTTCGATCGCCGCGGTGCGCGCCGAAGAGAGCTTGCGCCCTACACACGAGCGTCTGTTCGAGGATCCGTACGCGAGCCTGTTCCGGGCGCTCGGCGCTCACGCCGAAGAAGGTACACAGCGGTATCTCGCGCTCCCGTTCTTCCGAGATGGCATCCGGCTCCGCACGCGATTCATCGACGACGTGCTCCGATCGGCGCTCGACGAGGGCCTCGAGCAGATCCTTCTGCTCGGCGCCGGATTCGATGCGCGCGCCCTCCGCATCGCAGAAATCGCGGCGCGAGGAGTTCGCGTTCACGAGATCGATCTCCCGGACCAACTCGCGCGGAAGCGCGCCGCGCTCATCGCTGCGGGCGTCACGCTGCCGAGCTGGATCTCGTACATCGCGTGCGATCTGACCGCGCCGGACTACGAGCTCGCATTGACGGCGGCGCTCGAGAACGCTGGCTTCCGTCGGGACCGCCCGGCCGTGATCGTGTGGGAGGGTGTCACGACGTACATCGGCGTCGCGGCGACCGATCGCTCGCTGCGGTTCATGGCGAGCCTTGTTGCTGCGGGAACCACGGTGGTGTTCGACGTCGGAGCAAGTTTTTTCCAGACGACGGTCGACGAGCACGTAGCGCAGGCCGGGTTCACGTCGTGCGATGCGTTCGGAGCCGACGAGCTGTGGCGACGGTACTTGCCCGGCGAGCCGCACGCGGCCGCCGGCGTGTTTCGTATGGTCGTGGCTCGCCGCTAGATGTTAGGCGTGATCATGAGATCGACAATCACACGTAGCGTCTTGACCCCGCTTGCGTCGGCTACTTCGTACTCCGATACGTCAGCGATCCCGACCTCTCGTTCCGAGAGACGGTTGCTCGTGGTTTCGATGCATTCCTCCACGTGCGTCTCCATCGGCCGACCGCAGTCGATCGGTCGCATGCTCGGCGGCGGAGCTGGTTTCGACTCGCAAGCCGAGAGCGTGACGACCAGAACCGCAGCGTGAACCCACCGGGTCATCGCGTCGCACGCTCGCTCGTGTGCCGATCGAAACGCTCTTGGTGAGTGCCCGGCCGCATCGCTGCTGATCATACGCGGCTCTGTGTCGAGTTAGATCAGAATGCGGTCTGGAGTCTTGTCCGCAGTACGGACAAACGGGCTACGGGCGAGGCGGCGCGATCGGCTCGGTGACGCCGGTCGAGCCGTCCTGGACGAGCGTCGGCAGGACGCGCGGCGTGCCTACGATCGCGTCGCGGCCGTGGGCAAACGACTGCGCGCGCACGATGCCGAGGTACGCGCGATTCAGCGCGAACGCGCGCTGCGGCGACGGGATGATCAGCGTCGAGATGTCCGCCGCCAGCGCCTTTGCACGGGCCGGCGCGAGGCGGCCTGCATCGTCGAGCAGCGCGCCGATCTCGGCGTTGCTCGCGTAGTCGTCACCACCGCGGACGGCCTCGAGCCACGCGCGGTATTCGCCGCGACCGTCGGCACGCATCGGCTCGCGCATGCCGCGGACTTCTTGCACGCCCCATGCAGTCTTGCGGGCGAAGCTGAACGTCGAGTCGGTGTTCGCCCCGACGCCGCCGTGGCAGCCGATGCAGGCACCGGTCTCCTCGAGGGTCTGCGCGCGGAGCGTGCCGTCGGCGCGCTCGATCATGGCCTGCGCGATCCAGCCCGTGGCCGTGCCGACGCCGGTGATGCCATCACCGAGCATCTTCTTCGTCGTGTCGGGGTTCTGCTCCTTCTCGCGCTGCTCGGCCTTCGAGGCGATGTCGAGCTGCGCGTAGGTGAGCCAGCGGAGCTTCTTCAGGTAGCGCAGCTCCTTCATGCGCTTGCCGGGACGGACGCGGCCGTTGTCGACGTCGAGGTAGCGCAGGCTGTGGAGGAGCTCGGTGCCGGCGGGGAAGAGGCCGGCCGCGAGCTTCTCTGCGGCGGCGCCACCGACGTAGTGCAGCTGGGTGTTGGGCCAGCGGTAGGCGACGCGCCTGGCGGTGCCGAGCTTGCCGTTGCCGTCGAGGTCGACGCCGAGCAGAACCTCGGAGGTGGGTGGAATGGCGATGTCGGAGCGACGGATCATCGCTTCGACGATCGCGAGGTTGATGGCGTAGATGTCCTGGCTCGGCGCGCCAGAGGCATCGCGGCGGAAGGAGTCGGGGAGGCGGATGAACGCGTCGCCGAACGAGCCGTTCGTCGGCCAGAACATGCCGGGGAGCGGCGCGTAGGCGTACGCGCGCCAGCCGGTGAGCTCGCCGCGTGCGTCGCGGTCCCAGCCGGCGGGGTCGGGGGCGAACGCGCAGCCGCGCAGGTCGACGCCGGCGGTGTTGTCGGCGCGCACGTACGAGAGCAGCGTGGCGTCGTCGAGCTGGGCGGGCGCGGGAGGGTGCAGAACGTTCGTCCACGGGTTGTCCGCGGCGATCCGCGGGATGGACAGGACGCTCTGCACGCTCTCGTCGTCGACGTAGTTCGGCTCGCGCGTCGCCTGGTGACAGGTCGCGCACGAGTTACGAACGCGACCGTCGACCTGCGTCTGCGCGTAGCACTGCGCGGGCAGGTATGCGGTGCGGTTGGCGACCGCGTCGATGTGTTGCGCGGATGGCGCGGGAGCCGGAGCGGGTGCTCGCTCGGTCGCCGGCGGCTCTTGCTTCGACTTCGCCTCGCTCGATCCGCACGCTGACGACGCGAGGGCGACTGCGATGAAGACGGCCCCGTCGCGCATCACTGCATGCTCGGCAGCGGGCCGATGTAGCCGGTGTACGAGCGCAGCTCCGACGGATCCATCATCGAGCCCTGGTCGGACTCGCCGAACGGGTGCTGGACCTGCGCCTTGATGTACGCGTGGCCGCGGACGTTCGGGTAGAAGTAGACGCCCGTGGTCTCGGCGCCGTACGGCGTCGTCATGATGCGGTCGAGCGAGCCGGTCTCGGTGTTGTACGCCCACACCGCGTCGTTCTGGTGCTCGGAACCGGAGTCCTCACCGACGAGCAGCATGTTGTAGCCGGGGACGAACGAGAGGTTGTCGGGGTTCGCGATCGCGCTGACCGAGCACTCGTTCTTGCCGGCGTACGGGCTGTTCGCCGGGTACGGGTTCGGATTCGCGGGGTCGTTGAGCCAGATGCCCTCGAGGAGTGCGCGCGCATCGGTCGCGACGAAATCGCTGCCGATCACCGAGTCGTGCGCGACCGTGAGCTCGAACACCGCGCCGCACTTGTTCTCGGCGAGGCGCATGTGGTTCGGGCCACCCTTGTCGCGCGCGTCGGCGTTCTTGGTGCCGTTGTTGAGCTCGCTGAACGCGACGTAGAGGCGGTGCCCCGCGGCGTTGTACGTGATGCCCTCGAGCTTGCGGAACTCGGTCGTCGCACCGAGGTATGCGGCGTAGCGGCGGCTCTCGAGGCGCGACGCCGCGAGCTCCATGCCGGTCCTGAGGCTGAGGCACTCGCCGCTGATCGACGCATCGACGTTGACGCCGGTGAAGCCGGCCGGGCAGCTGCCGTCGGCAGCCATCGTCGCCGTGTCGAAGATCTGCGAGAACGTGATGCCACCGGTGACGAGGGCCTCGACGTCCGAGCTCTTGGCGTTCGTGCCGAGCTCGACCCAGAAGAGGTCGGCGGTGCCGTGCGGCGCGCCCGTCGCGCTGGTCTGGAACCAGCGAGCCGCGTAGAGGCGTCCCTCCGAGAGGTCGCCCGCGGTCTTGGCGATGAACATCTGCAGCGAGTCGTTCGTGCCGTCGTCGGTGATGTAGACAGTCTTGCGATCCGGCATCACGTACGCGAGCTCGACCGCGTGGCGGCCCATCGCGTAGTGCTTCTTGACGGTGGTCGTGCCGCCGTTGCCGACGACGACCTCGACCGGGAAGCCGTAGTAGTAGGGCTTGAACGCGGCCTTCGCCTGCGCGACGGTCGCGGTCGCCGGGTCGAGACCGAAGTAGCGCAGCATGTTGGTGTTGGAGCTGCCGGTCACGTTCGCGACCGTCGTCGCGGTCTCGGTCTGCCGTGCATCCTGCGGGTACTCTTCGGAGCCGAGGTGCGTGTTCCACGGCGTCACGCTGCCGGCGCACGGGTTCCACAGGCCGTGCACGCTCGAGAAGTCGACCGGCTTGGTCGCCGTCATCGTCAGCATGCCCGCGGCATCCTGCGAGAGGTTCGAGATGTACATGCCACCCGGCTGCGTCTCGAAGTGGGTGATCTCGTAGAGCTGGTTTCCGACGTCGAGGATCGACGAGAAGTCGTTCGACGGCGAGACGAAGTCCGAACCATCGGCCGCGTGCACCGCGTTGCCGTTCTGGTCAACGATCTTGCCGAACACGTTGGCGCCGAACATCGCGCCGCTGCGCGCCTCGGTCTTGTACGTCATCGCGACCGTCTGGCCGTCGAGGAACGCCTCGGGCGTCGCGATGACGGCGCGCTTGTCGGCGTCGGTCACCGGCGCGCTCACGGGCGTGAAGCTGAGGACGCGCGCGCTGGCGTCGGTGCCGTTGGTGCCGTTGGTACCGTTGGTGCCGTTCGTACCGTTGGTACCGTCTTCACCGTTCATGCCGTTGGTGCCGTTGGTGCCGTTCGTACCGTCTTTGCCGTCTTCGCCCGCGCAGCCGCCCGCGACGAGCGCAGCAGCCACGAGCAGGCTCTCGATCGAGTGCTTGATCATGGTGCGGAACCGTAGAGACCGCGCGTGTCAGTTTCGCCGCGCCTTCGCGGACGTTGCGTGAGGTCTTGGCGGCGGGCCTTCACGAGGATCGGACAGCTACGCTGGATGAGCGTAGGTCACGTCGCGCGTTCAACTCAGCTTTGTGACAGCGCGTGCGATCGCCGACGCGAGCGCCTCGGGCTCTTCGAGCGTCGGATCGTGACCGCTGCCTTCGATCGTCTCGAACGACACGCACGGCAGCGCCGACGAGATCGCGACGTACTTCGCGTCGTCGGCACCCGCGATCAACGCGATGCGATCGCGGTGCGCGCTCACCGCGCTCCAGTAGTCCGGCATCGCCGCGACGCCCATCGTCTCGAGGCTGCGCGCGAGCTCTTCGGGATCGAGCTGCAAGCGATGCTCGCGGCGCGTGGCGCGCTTCTCCGCCGGCACGCGCTGCTGCGTCGCGAACAGCGGCTGGCCGATCCACGCCTCGTGGAATGCAGAGATGCCGCCGGTGCGAAGGAGGCGCGCCCACGCGGCATCGAACTCGCGGCGCGCCGCACGCTCGGTGTCGGCGATACCTGGATTGACGCCGATCAGCACGGCGTGCGAGGCGAGTCCGCGTGCGACGAGGCCGAGCGCGACGCGCGCGCCGAGCGAGTAGCCGACGACGACATCGGTGCCGGCGATCGACGCGGCGACCGCGACGAGGTTCTCGTCCCACGAGTCGAGAACGGGGCCACCGCCGTGACCGGGCAGTGCAGCGGCGAGCGGCGGCGCGGGGAGCTGCCACGCCGCAACGACGTCGTCCCACGCCGACGGATCGCCGGCGAAGCCGTGCAGGAGCGCGCAGCGCATCTCAGAGGACGGTCGTGTGCGGCGCGACGACGAGCTTGATGAATTCTTCGCGGGTCGCGAGCTCGAGGAACACGCCACGGACACCGGAGGTGACGAGGCGCGCCTCGTGCGCACCGACGCCGCGCGCGGCCATGCACATGTGCAGGCCCTCGATGTAGACGGCCGAGCCCTGCGACTGGAGCTGCAGGTGGAGGATGTCGGCGAGCTCGTGGGTGAGGTCTTCCTGAAGGCGCGGGCCGCGGGCGATCAGGCGAGCGAGGCGCGTCAGCTTGGACAGGCCGAGCACGCGCTCCGTCGGGATGTACGCCATCGAGATGCGATAGACGACGGGCAGCAGGTGGTGCGGGCACACACCGAACGCGGTGTTGTGCTTCGAGATGACCATCTCGGTGTACTTGGCCGGGAACGTCTTCGCGAGGAGATCCTCGACGGCCTTGCTCACCTGCTTCTGGTCGTGGACGAGCTCGTGGAAGCCCTTCGCCGCGCGCTTCGCGGTTTCTTCGAAGTTGGGGTCCGTCGTGTCGAAACCGAGGCGCGCGAGGCCTTGGATGATCTTGTCGTAGCCTTCGGTGAAGAGGGCGAGGGCTGTGGGGTCGAGCTCCATGGTGTGTCCTCGTACTTCGTAAGGATCGCGGTGGTCGCCGCAGCCACGCCGAGCTCGCGAACTGCAGACAGCTTGACGCGTGTCAGGCTGTCGTAGCCCGGAATGGCGGCCCGGACAATCGACCGGGGCATCCCAGCGCGAAACACAGCAATTCGGAGGCGTCTGTGGGTGAGGGTCTGATCGTGGTAGGCGACTGGTTGGGCGTCAAAGGATGTAACGCCGACGGCCGATGCGATCTCCGCGAGAGAATCGCCCTGAGGTAGCTCCCAGAGGCCACCGAACAGGCCCTCGGGGCTTCTGCGCGCGAGGAGGAGCTCGCCGCGCGCCTCGATCCACAGCGCGGCGCGCGACAGGATGGGGAGCTCGCTCTCCTTCTTGCGTGCGGGCACGACGGGGAGGACGTCCTGCTTGCCCGTGCGCGCGGCCACGCAGTGGGTCGCGAGCGGGCAGACGAGGCAGCGCGGGGACGTCGGCGAGCACAGCGTCGCGCCGAGCTCCATGAGGCCCTGGTTGAGATCGCCCGGCGCGTGCACCGTGGGCAGCGCGGCCATGAGATCCGCGGCACGCGCCCACAGCGTGCGCTGGCCGACGGTCGACTTGATGTCGTCGGTGATGCCGAACACGCGGGCGAGGACGCGCGCGACGTTGCCGTCGACGAGGGGCGTGCGCTCGCCGAACGCGATCGACGCGATCGCGCCCGCGGTGTACGGGCCGATGCCGGGGACCGCACGGAGCTCGGCAGCGCGCGAGGGCAGTGCGCCGCCGAGCCTGGTGGTGACGGCCTGTGCGCCCGCAAGCAGGTTGCGCGCGCGAGAGAAGTAACCGAGGCCCGCCCACGCGGCGAGGACGTCGTCGAGCGGTGCCTCCGCGAGCGCGCGCACCGTGGGAAAACGCGTCATCCACCGTTCCCAGTACGGGATGACGGTGGCGACCCGCGTCTGCTGCAGCATGATCTCGCTGACCCAGATCGCGTAGGGGTCGCGAGTGCGCCGCCAGGGCAGGTCGCGACGGTCACGCGTGTAGTGCGTGACGATCGCCGACGCGACGGCCGCGTGTTCCACGCAGCCTTGTTAGCACGCCCGTTAGTTGTACAGGTGCAGCATCATGAAGACCTGCGGCGCGAAGGTCAGGCCGATCTCCGTGCCGCTGTTCGTCATCGACATTCCGTCGCCCGTCTGCACCTTCGTCGAGCTGTACGTGACGAGGTCGTTCAGCACGTTCATGCTGAGCTGCCAGTGCGGCGAGAACCAGTCGCCGACGCCTATACCCCAGCCGAGCCCGAACGAGTTCGTGGTCGTCGTGTTGAAGTCACCGTCCGGGTTGTTCTTGTCGGTGGTGAAGCCGAGCGACGCGAGGACGTTGAAGTCCGCGCGACCGCGCTGGATCAGCGTGAGGCGGCCGAGCGCGAGCAGCGAGAACGTCGTGTCCTTCTCGGTCGACTCGACATCATCCACCATCGGAGCCTTCACCGTCGTGGACGTCGACTCGTTCGCGATGCGGACCGCAGGTTCGATCTCGAAGCCACTCGACAGGCGAATGCGCGCGCTCGTGATGTTCGGCGTCTCCAGCGATGTCGGCAGCGCATAACCGAGGCCGAGCGCGATCGCGAACCCGTCCGGACGATCGCCGGGGGCTTCGGTCTGCGCCTGCATCACCGGCTGCGGCGCCGGCGCCGTCTGCACGACGGGCTGCGGCTGCGGTTCGGGCGTCGGCTCCGGCGGACCGGGATCCGACGTGATGGTCGTGTCGACGGGCGGCTGAGGCGGCGGCCCCGGTTGCGCGGACGCGATTCCGCCGAGCGCAACAGTCAACGTGAGAGCCAGGGACTTACACCTCATTGAATTCCTCCAGGTAGCGTGGATAGTTGGCAGGAGCTGCCGCATTGATCGAAGAAGTCCGGACAGCTCTGCGAGTACTGATAGACGCAGTCGAGACACTCGTCGGAGATCGTCCGTTCCGGATCGGTACACTCCGCGATGCATTCCTGCTGGGCTGCCGTGCCCGGGTGCGAGCAGTCACAGAACGTGCTGCATAAGTCGGTCGTCCGTTGTTGAGTCGGAACCGTGCATGCGCCGAGCAGAAGCCCGGCGACTAACGACACCCCAGCTAGTCGCATCGTGAAAAATTGTCCCGCGCACAAAACGGCGGACGCAAATTTTCTTACAGCGATATCGACAGCGAGATCACTTGCCACATTGTGCCGCCTCGATCGTCGCGCCCGACGAGGACAAGCTCGCCGCTACATGCTTCGCCCGTGACGAGCGTCACCTCGAGCTGGTCGTGGCCTCGCAGCTCGCCGCACGACGTGAACCAGTGCGCGCGCGGTGCATCGACGACGAATCGGTACGCGCGATGCGCAGTGAGCGCGAGCGATGCCGGTACATCGGCGCCGTCGAGCGTCACGCGCGCGGTCGGGTTGCCGTACGACGTGCCGAGGTAGACCGTCTTCGTCGCGTACAGAGGCCCGGGGAACTGCAGCTTCACGTCGATCGGCACCGGCGCGTCGTCGGCAAGGCCGAGCTCGGCGCGGGCCTGAGCTAGCTGCGCTTCGGGCGGACCATCGATCTCCCAGTGATCGAGGTTGAAGTGGACGACCGTGAACAGCTCGGCTGGCGCGCCCGCGGCGGTCACGCCGATCGGCTGCTCGGTCGTCGTCGGTCCGCCCGCGTGCGCGAGCAGCGCGTCGAGCCGGGCGACCTCGCCGGTCAGGATCGCGGGTGGATCGATCCTCACCGCGAGGATCCGATCGTGATCGAGCTGCCACGGCGGATCGCTGTCGTCGACACATCCGGCGAGCACCAGGAGAAGCGCGAGCCGCTTCATTCGTCGAACCTCAGCGTCACGCCGACGTAAGGGACGATCGGCAGCCTCACATCGAGGCGCTCGCGATAGTCGTAGCTGTAGTCGTAGCCGATCGGTGTCTTCGCCGCGTACACGTTCGCGACGTCGACGACGGCAGCGAGCGAGACGCGGTCCTTGATGCGGAACACGCGATCGAGGCGCAGGTCGACCTGATGATGAAACGGCAGCCGCTCGGTGTTGGTTTCGCCGAACAGCGGATCGTAGTGATCGCGATCGGCGTTGTAGACGCCCGCTGAGATCGGCGTGACCGGCAGGCCGCTGTAGAGCTGGACGCGCGCGGCGACCTGCCAGTTCTTCTTCTTGCCGCGGTAGCCCGCCATCGCGTCGAGCTTGAACGGCTGATCGAGGTCGGATGGCCGCTCGGGGCCCCGCTCGTAGTCGACGCGCGTCGACTTCGACAGCGACGCGTTCGCCGCGCCGAACCAGTTGCCGAGCTGGCCGTTGATCATCGCCTCGATGCCGTAGCTCCTGCCGCGTCCGGTGTTGACGAGCGCGTCGGTCGCGCGATCGCGGACGATCAACTGCGAGCGATCGATGTAGAAGGCGGTGAGATAGGCGTCGGACACCGGCGAGATGCGCTGGTGCAGCGTCGCCGCCACCTGCGTCGTGCGCTCGGGATGAAGGTACGGATAGAGCAGCTCCTCGCCGCTCTGCGGTGGCCGGCGATACGCACCCGCGGAGAGGCGTGCGCCGAGGTTCTTCGTGAAGAAATAGTCGATCGCGCCGCGCGGCTGCGTCGCGATGTCGTTGCCGCGGCCAAATCGATCGACGCGCACGCCGCCGGTGATGAGGACATCGTGGCCGATGCCCGCGACGGCCGAGGTGTACACGGCGACGTCGGGCGTCCAGAACGTGCCGCGAAACGTCGTCGAGGTATCGCCGGGATCGGGCATCGGCGATTGCGGCGAGCCGTCGCGCGCCTCGCGCGGCATCGCGATGTCGAGGTCGTGGTAGCCGGCGTTCGTCTCCGAGCCGACCGTCCATTCAAACCGCGAGAGGGCGCCGGCGTCGCTCCATCGGCGCGTCGCGATGATGCGCGTGTCGATCGAATCGCGCTTGTCGCGAACGTGCTGCACGCCACGCTCGAGCTCGCGGTAGGACGTCAGCCCGGATACCGCGAGCCAGACGTCCACCATGCGCCCTCGGTAGCGCGCCCCGACGATCGTCCGAGACGCCTCGCGGTGTCCGACGACCTCGCGCAGGTCGCGATCGTCGTCGCTCCCGTCGTCGATGGACAGAAAGCTGGTGAGCTCGAGCGTCCAGCGCTCTCCGATCCGGTGATCGATCCGGACCAGCGCGTCGAGATAGCGATCGTCGGCAACGCGATCCAGCAGCGAGTGACGCACCGTCCCGGCTCCCATCGTTCGCGATCGGAACAGCGGCTGCCGGCCTCCGATCCGTGCATCGAGCACCGAGACGCTCGCGTCGGAGAAGCGTGGCGACCACGGATCGGTCTGGATGTTGACGAAGCTCGGCGCTCGACCGAACGCGAGGTCCGTGCCGTCGGTGACGACCGAGGCGCCGACGATTCCCGGCGAGACCACCGAGCGCAGGTGATGACCGTGCCAGATGTACGGCACCTCGAAGCCGTCGAGCAGCACCAGCGTGTCGGCCGCGGAGCCACCGCGGATCGACATGCCATCGAGCAGCGGCGCGTCGGCGGTCGACGTCGACATCTCGACCTCGTGCAGCGGATCGTCGCCGGTGCCCGGAATGCCGTCGGCGCGCGCGACCTGCGCGAGCGAGACGACCACGAGAAGGGCGGCGAGCCTCACGTCATCCCAGCGTGCGAGCGCTCGGCCGCGCCTCGATCGTGCGCGCATCGGACCCGGGCGCCCGCGTCGGCTCGCGCTGCGGCACGAGCAACTTCTCGCGCGCGGTCTCCGCCTCGGCGCGCGACGTCGCGCTCGCCTGCATGCTCCCCCACCACATCTGCGCGTGCGTGTCGGTCCACGCATGCTCCTCGGGGATCACGATCGACGCGAGTGCCTTCTGCAGCGCGCGTGCGTCCTCGGGCCGCTCGTTCGGCTGCTTCGCGAGGCACTGCACGACGAGCTGCTCGAGCTCGACCGGCAGCCACGACCGGACTTTCGTGCGCAGCACCGGCACCGGCTCGTGGACATGCGCGCGCATCACCTCGTCCTCGGTCGCGCGAGGGTAGACCTCCTGGCCGGTGAGCAGGTACCAGGCGACGCAGCCGAGCGCGTAGAGGTCGCCGCGTGAATCGAGCGGCGCCGAGATCGCCTGCTCCGGCGGGATGTAGCCGGGCGTGCCGATGACGGCGCCCTCGGTCGTCAGGCGCTCGCCCGACTCGACGCGCTCGACCGCGGTCATGCTCTCGGCGGAGTGCTGCTCGATCGGATCGGCGATGTTATGGACGATGCCGAAGTCGAGGACCTTGACGATGTCGACCTCGTCGGCGGCGCGGCACAGGACGAGGTTCGCCGGCTTGATATCGCGGTGGAGCAGGCCGGCGTCGTGCGCTTCCGCGAGCGACTGGCACGCCTGACCGATGATGCTGATCACGCGCGCCGCGGGCTGCGGGCCGTACTCGCGCACGAGCTCCGACAGGTCGAGACCGTCGAGCAGCTCCATCACGTAGAAGAACGTGCCCTCGTCGGTGACGCCGTAGTCGTAGAGCTCGATCGTGTGGCGCGACCGCATCGACGCGAGCGTCTGCGCCTCGCGGCGGAACCGCTCCTGGATCAGCGGCGCGTGCGTGCGATCGCGCAGGACCTCGGGGCGCACGAGCTTGATCGCGGCCTTTCGCGCGAGCAGCTGGTGCTCGGCGCGCCACACCTCGCCCATGCCGCCCGCACCGAGGCGAGCGACGAGCCGGTAGCTGCCGAGCTGCTTCGCGCGTGCTTCGGCGGACCTCGCGGCCTCGCGCGCGACACCGACGGCGCGGCGCATGCGCAGGATGTTCCACGCGAACATCAGCGCGACGCCCATCGCGATCGCGAGCGCGGCGCCCGACGCGATGATCGAGTCGCGGCCGAGGCGCTGCATCGCACCGAACAGCGTGCGCTCGGGGACGAGCGTCGCGAGGTACCAGTCGAGCTTGGCGTCGTTCGCGCCGCGCCGGTCGCCGACCTTGGACACCGACGCGAGGTACGTGCCGTCGCGCGTGTCGAGGTGCATGAACTTCTGCTCCGACGACGACGACGAGCCGAGCACCTTGAACAGCGCCTCGAGCGCGGGGTCGTTGAAGTCCTCGTGACGGAGCAGCCGCTTCTCCTGCGACGACGTCTCGGGGATCGCGACGGCGGGGTACGCGAGGATCGTGCCGTCGGCCGTGAACATCACGTTGCGTGCGCCGGCGAGCGGCGACTTGCGAATGAACTCGGAGAGCTCGGCGACCTCGAAGTCGAGCGTCAGCACCGCCGAGAGCGCTCCGTCGCCCGTGTACACCGGCTCGCTGACGGTCAGCGCGGTCTTGCCGCTCGACGACAGCACGCGCGGCTGCATCCACACGCGCTTCTTCTGCTCGATCGCGACCTGGTAGTGCGGGCGCTCGCGCGGATCGTAGTTGCCGACCTGCGTGCCGATCGTCGTCAGCTGGCCGTTGACGAGGCCCCAGTTGGAGCGCGTCGTCTCCGCCTCGGTGATCTTGCTGTCGAACACGTTCAGCGCGCCGGTCTTGCGGTCGTAGTACGAGCCCCACAGCGCACCTGTCGGAAACGCGACGCTCGCGTTCGCGATGCCCGGCCGGTTGACGACGATGTCACGTAGCCGCTGCATCGCATCCGGCGTCGCCATCGCCTCGTTGGACAGCGAGTGCATCATCGCGAGCACCGGGTCCGCCTGCTCGAGCGCGAACGCGACGTCGTGCTGGACGCTCTGCGCCTGGGCGACGAGCGTGTTGCGCGCCATCGTCTCGGCGGTGTCGCGCGTCGCGCGGCGGCCGAGCAGCAGCACGACGACGCCGGCCGCGATCACGAGCGCGGGCAAGAGGATCAGGACGCCGGCCGGCGACGCGAACATCTGCGCGATCCGGGCGGGAGCCGCACGATCGCCAACCGTATGGACCGGACTGGGCGTACGTCCCACCGGACCATTGTATCGCGGGTACTACTCGGCGCGCACGGGCCAGACCCGCCACGCGACGCCGCCTTCGCGGTCGCGCACGACGACGACGAGCTCACCCGAAAGGCTATCCGTAGGTGCGACACGCAGAAACGATGTCGCGACGTCGTCCTGGAACAGCGTGCCGACGTTCGTGAGCCAGTTCACGCGCTGGCCGTCGCCGGCGTCGGCGCTGAGGTAGACGTCGCGGCCGATCGGCAACACGACCTCGGCACCCTCGTCCGGCGCGGGCACACCGTCGACGGTGATCGCCGGGAGATCGGGATTTGTCGACGGCTCGCCCATCCACACCGTCTTCCGCACGTGGAACGGGTCGAGCCCGGCGCGCTCGTTGCCGTGCGGGAACGTCAGCACGACCTCGACCGGCACCGGCGCGTTCTCGTCGATACCGAGCGCCGGGCGCGCCGCGGCGAGCGTCCTCGCGTCGGGCGCGTGGAGCACCCACGAGCCGTCCTCCTGGGTCAGGTAGCGTGCAAAGTTTGCGGAGCCCTGCGCGACCTCCGCAGTTTGCGGCGCCTCGACCGAGACCGGCTTGCCCTCGTGCGCGACGAGCGCGTCGAGGTTCGTGCCTTCACCTTCGCGGACGCGTGGCGGCGTGGCGCGGGCGACGATCACGTGGTCGTGATCGAGCTGCCAGCGCGCGTCGATCGGGTCGATGCATCCGGTGATCGCGACGAGCAGCAGCAGGTATCTCAAAACTCGCCTCGCAGTCCTGCGGTCGGGAGGATCGGCAGCGTGCGGAACGCGGCGCGCTGCGAGTAGTCGAAGCCGTAGAAGTAGCCGACGACGGTGTCGTTCAAGTAGACGTTCTGGACGTCGAGGAACTGCGTGATCTTGATCGGCCCCCACTTCGACGTGCGGTCGATGCGGAGATCGAGCTGGTGATGGAGCGGCGCGCGCTCGGAGTTCACCTCGCCGTAGACCGGGTAGTAGAGGTTCGCGTCGCTGTCGTAGATCGAGTCGACGACGGGCGTCTGCGGCAGACCGGAGTGCAGACGGAACCGCGCGCCGAACTGCCAGCGGCCGCGCTTGTAGCTCCCCGCGACGTTGAGGCTGTGCGGCTGGTCGTAGTCGAACAGGCGCTCGCTGGCGCCCGGCACGTCGACGCGCGTCGAGTGCGAGTACGCGTACGCGAGCCAGCCGAACCACGGCCCGCGGTTCAGCGAGCCGACGACCTCGGCGCCGTACGTCGTGCCGCGGCCTTCGTTGCCGAGCACGCCGGTCATCGTGTCGCGCGTGATGAGGTTCGTGCGCTGCGTGTAATAGAGCGAGCCCTGCAGGCGAACGCCCTCGGCCGGCTCGTAGAGCACGCCGCCGATCGCCTGATGCGAGCGCTCTGCCTCGAGCTTCGGATCGAGCAGCTCGGTCTGATACTCGGCGGGACGGCTGTAGTAGCCGGCGCTGAGGCGCGCGACGACCTCGGGCGACACGCGGATCTGTAGCTCGCCGCGCGGCTGCACGGCGACGTCGTCGGCACGCGTGTACGCGTCGACGCGCAGGCCGGTCTCGAACTTCACGCGCTCGTCGAGCGACGCCGCGACCGACGTCCAGCCGGCGAGGTTCGCGGTCTCGACGTTGCCCGTGTACTGCTCCGACAGATCCATCATGTCGTCGACGGGCGGCGGCTCACCTTCGCGGCGCTCGCGAGGGGCCGCGACGTCGAGCGAGTGGCGCGTCGTCACGGTCTCGACGCCGGTGCGCCACGCGACGTCGCGCAGCCCGACAAACTCGGTCGCCGTGCGCGAGACCTCGGCGCGCGTCGTCAGCGCGGGCGACGTCACGTTCATGTGCTGGACCTCGCCGCGCTCGAACTGCGACTGGGTCGCGATGCCGCTGACCGCGATCTTCGCGGTGAGCGGACCGTCGTGATAGTGCGCGGACGCGGTCAGCCGGATGAACCGGCCGCGGTTCAAGAAGCGCTTGTCGGGGTTCTTGTCGCGGCTCGCGTAGAGCTCCATCGCGTCGTCGGAACCGAGGCTCGACACGCGCAGCGTCCACTTCTCGGAGAGCGCGTAGTCGAGGCGGACCTGCTCGTCGTAGTAGCGAGGCACCGTCGTCAGCGCGAGGTCTGCAGAAGGCGGCAGGAGCATCGGCAGCACGAGGTCGATCGCCGAGCGGCGAAACGCGATCATGTACTTGCCGCGATCGAACGTGCCCTGCGCGAGCATGCCGATCTCGCCCGCGCTCGTCTCGAACTGCTGGCCTCGCTTGGCGTCGCCCGCGCGCGTCGTCAGCGACACGATGCCCGATGCGGCGCGGCCCTGGCTCACGTCGAAGCCGCCGGGGATGTACTCGAGCGTATCGATCGCGTCGCTCGGCACGATCGAGCGGAACCCGAGGTAGTGGTAGAGCATCGGGACCTCGAAGTCGTCGACGAGGACCTTCGAGTCTTGCGGCGAGCTGCCGCGAATGACGACGCCCGTCGAGCCGAGCGGAAGCGGATAGCTCGCGACGCCGGGCATCGCCGACAGCGCGCGCATCACGTCGTTGCCGGCGCCCGGCAGGCGCTGCAGCTGCGCGCGCTCGAGCGTCGCTGCGCCTTGCGACCCGGGCGGCCGCTCGCCCTTCACCTCGATCGTCTCGGCGGCCTGCGCCTCGCCGAGCAGCACGACATCGTCGCCCGCGATGCCGAGGCCCGCGCCGTAGCCATCGGCGAGGACGATCAGCGACGCACCGGGTAGGGCGCTGTCGAGCGTGTAGCGGCCCTTGGCGTCGGTCGTGGCCGTCGTGTCGGTCGCCCCCTCGACCGACACGACGGCACCCTTCACGGGCCTTCCCTGCGCATCGATCACGCGTCCGGTGACGCGGCCTGGATCCGCAGCAGCGACGCCGCCGGCGAGCATGATGACGACCACCCAGCGTCGCAAAGTGCGTTCAGACTTCGTGCAAATCGTGCGTCCGGCAAGGCAGAAAACGCTAAGCAATTCTCGGAGCTAGCTCGGCTCCGCGATTTCCCGGTCACGAAACGGCCTGTGCGGCGCACGTGAGGGCATGCACCGCGTTCTCCTGCTCGCGCTCCTCGTCTCGTCTCCTGCTTTTGCCGAGCAGGAGGGCGATCTTTCGCAGGTCGATGTCCGCGCAGAAATCGCGCCGTCGGGCGACACGATCAAGCTCGCGACCACGACCGGCGGCGGCAAGAAGTCCGGCGTCGTGCTCGAGGCAGGCAAGGCAAAGCCGACGACGCTCTATCAGGGCGAGGCCGCGAGCACGCTCGAGGTCGGTCACGGCAAGACGGTGCTCGCGCTGCTCGTCGACGACGCGAACGGGCCATTTCGCGTTCACGTGCTCGACGGCAGCGACGCTGGCAAGGCTCGCGTGATCGCCCGCAAGGGCAAGCGCAACGACCTGCCGTACGCGGTCGCGATGACCGCGACGCCGACGGGCTTCACGATCTTCTTCCAGGAGCTCGAGGCGCAGAACGCGAACGAGGCGCACACGTACATGGCCGAGCTCGACAAGGACGGCAAGCCGACCGGCGACGCGAAGGAGGTCGCGATCCCGTGGGCGCTCGCCGACGTCGCGTGGAACGGCGATGGCTACCAGCTCGCGCTCTACTACACGGCCGACGGAAGCGGTGCGCGACTGTCGATGGTCGGCCTGTCGAAGGAAGGCGCGCCGCTGCAGCATCCCGACTGGGCGAGCCAGCCCGGCGCGATCACCGACGTCCATCTCGTCGCCAGCGGCGAGCGGATCCACGCGTACTACCGGTGCGGTGCCGGCGATCGCATCTGCGACACCGACGTCACGAAGATCGGCCAGTGGGGCCAGGTCTCGACGAAGGCGCGCGACATCGGTGCGATCGGCGCGAGTGAGGCAATCGCGATCACGCCGAAGGGAAGTGTGAAGAAGGTGAAGCGCTGACGTACGATCGCGCCATGCGTACATTGCTCCTCCTCCTCGCGCTCGCCTCGTGTGGCAAGAAGTCAGCCCCGGAAGACACCAAGGTCGCCTCGTGTAACAGCGACTCGATGAAGATGTGCGTCGAGTACAGCTCGGCGAACCTCGCCGCCGGCAGCGACAGCCTCGCGAAGCTCTGCACCGTCGTCGATAGCGGCGCGAAGTTCACGATGACGGCGTGCCCGACACCGAGCGCGGGCAAGTGCAAGCGCAACGAGGGCACGGACGTCTACTATGACGGCAACCCGCTCGGCGACGTAGCCGCGCTCGAGAAGATGTGCACGGACAAGGGCGGCACCTGGAGCAAGTAGCGGTCACTCGGCCGCGGCGTGGCGCTTCTCGCAATCGGCGATCAGCTCGAATAGCTCCGGCGGTTTGACCGGCCGCGTGATGATCGCGTCGACGGTGCCGGGATTCTCGACGCTGTTCTGACTCACGAGCCCGATGATCGTCGCATTCGCGCAGCCGTTCGCGCGCAGCGCCTCGATGTGCCGCAGGTTCGCATCGTCGTCGAGATCGCACAGGATCACGCTCGGCTTGATGTAACCGGCGGCCTGTAGCGCATCGGCGCCGCGCTCGAGCATCGCGAGCTGCCAGCCCTCGCGCAGGATCGCGGTGCCGAGCCGGAGCCGGCGGGTCTGATCCCGCTCGATGAGGAGCAACGTGTTGCGCCTGCGCGCGCCCATGCTTTCGGAGACGGGCGCCTGCGGCGATTGTTCAGGTCACGTCAGGTCACTGGGCGCGGATGTTCCAGATGCGCCAGGCGACGCCACCGCGCTCGTCGCGGAACACGAGCGCGAGCTGACCTTCGGTCGGATCGTCGGGGCCGACGGTCAGATAGGCCTGGTGCGAATCGAAGTCGTGCATCTCGCCGCACGAGGTCAGCCAGTTGACGATGTCCTTCTCGTCGTCGCCCTCGACGAACAGGTGCGTCTCGCCGTCCTTCGGAATGACGAGATCGGTCGAGCCCGGATCGTTGCCGTCGATCGTGATGCCGGCCATCGTCGGGTTCGCACCGGTCTCGCCGAGCCAGATGACCTTCGTCGCCCCGAAATGCATCGCGTCGATCGACGTCACGGGATTCGGCCACGCGGCGGCGACGCCGATCGTCAGCGGCACCGGCGCGCCTGCCATGAGGCCGAGCTCGGCGCGCGCAGCGGCGAGCTGATCCTCGCTCGGCGCGGTGACGACCCACGCGCCGTTATCGGCGGCGAGTGTGCTCGCGAGGATCATCGGCGACACGACCTGCGCGACATCCGGTGCGCGCTCGGTGACCGGCATCTCCTGGAATCCGGCGAGCAGATCGATCCGCGATTGCTCACCGGGCAGGATCCGCGGCGGCTCGGCGCGGACCGCGATGATGCGATCGTGCTCGAGCTCCCACGGCTGATCGATGTCGATGTCACACGCGCCGACGGCGAGCGCGACGAGAAGAAGCGCGTATCTCACAGCACACCTCGCAGACCGAGCGACGGGATGATCGGGATCGACTTGAACGCAGCGCGCTCGGTGAAGTCGTAGCCGTAGAAGTACGTGACGATGCTCTCGTTCATGTAGACGTTCTGCACGTCGACGAAGAACGTCAGCGCGGTCGGTCCCCACTGCCACGAATAGTCGACGCGCAGGTCGAGCTGATGGTGGATCGGCGCGCGCTCGCTGTTCACGTCGGCGTAGAGCGGGATGTAGATGTTGCGATCGCTGTCGAGGATCGAGCCGATCGCCGGCGTGTAGGGCAAGCCGGAGTACAGCTGGAATCGACCGCCGACCTGCCAGCGCTTGCCCTTCCAGCTCGCCGCCGCATTGAGGCTGTGCGGCTGGTCGTACGAGAACAGGCGGCGCTCGTCGCCAGGGTGATCGACGCGCGTCGAGTGCGAGTACGAGTAGCTGAGCCACCCGAACCACGGTCCGCGGCGGTACGTGCCGAGCAGCTCGGCACCGCTCGTCGTGCCGCGGCCCTCGTTGCCGAGCGTGCCGTCCATCTGGGTCGTGATGAGGTTCGAGCGATCGGTGTAGTAGACCGACGCTTGCAGCCGCGCGCCCTCGGTGGGGTCGTACTGAAAGCCGGTGATCGTCTGCGTCGAGTGCTCCGACTCGAGATCCTTCTGGAGGACCTCGCTCTGGAACTCGGGCGGACGGCGATACGCGCCTGCCGACAGGCGCCACGTCCACTTCGGATTGAGCTTCCACTTGAGCTCGCCGCGCGGCTGCGGCGTGACCTCGCCCGAGCGCGTGAACGCGTCGCCGCGCACGCCGAGCGTCACGCGGATGTTCGGATCGAGGTTCGCGCTCAGCGCGGTCCAGGCGGCGAAGTCCGGGATCCAGAACGAGCCGTCGAACGTCTCGGTGACGTCGCGCGGATCGAAGCCATCCATCGTCTCGCCCTCGCGCGGCTCGTGAGGCAGCGCGAGCGACAGGTGGCTGCGGCCGACCTGCGCTTCACCGCCGATGCGCCACTCGACGTTCGTCAAGCCGAGCGCCTTGGCCCACGAGCGAACGACATCGACGCGCGGCGTGACCGTCGGCTGGGTGACGTTGATGTGCTGGAACGCGCCGATCTCGAAGATGAACTCGGGGAGCAGGCCCGACAGCGCGAGGTTCGCGCTCCACGGACCGGAGTGATATCTCGCCTGCGCAGTGAGGCGGAGGAACTGGGTGCGGTTGAAGAAGCGCTTCGTGTCGTTGTCGGTGTTCTTGGTGCCGTACAGCTCGAACGTGTCGATCGTGCCGATGCCCGACAGCGCGAGCTGCCACTTCGAAGACAGCGCGTGGTCGATGCGGAACTGGCCATCCCAGTAGCTCGGCACCGTCGTCAGCGACAGGTCGGCGCTCTCTGGAATGATCGACGGCAGCAGGAAGTCGATCGTCGAGCGCCGGATGCCGAACATGTAGCGGCTCTTCTTGCCCATGCGTCCCTGCGCGAGCAGACCGCCGTCGATGAACGACACCTCCGCCTGCGCGGTGCGCTGGTCGGCGCCCGGGCGCGTCGTCAGCGAGACGATGCCGCTCGACGCGCGGCCGAAGCCGACGTCGAAGCCACCGGGGATGAAGTCGAGCGACGCGATCGACTCCGCCGGCAGGATCGCGCGAAAGCCGATGTTGTGGAACAGGACCGGGATCTCGAAGTCGTCGACGAGAACCTTCGAGTCCTGCGGCGACGCACCGCGGATGACGACGCCCGAGTAGCCGAGCGGCACCTGCAAGTTGACGACGCCCGGCATGACGGTGAGCGCGCGAACGACGTCGCCACCGGTGCCGGGCACGCGCTGCAGCTCCTGGCGATCGAGCTTCGCGGCGCCGGGCGAGGGCGGCGGCGCCTCGCTCTGCACCTCGATCGTCTCCGACACCTGCGACGTCGTGAGCAGCACGATGTCGTCGATCGTCGCCGCCGTGATGTTCGCGAGGCCGACCTCGTAGCCGTCGGCTTCGATCACGAGCGACGCTCCGATCGGCGCCTCGATGCGGAACCACCCCTGCTTGTCTGTCTTCACCTGATCGGTCGAGCCCTCGACGCTGATCTTCGCGCCGCGTACGGGACGACCGAGTGAGTTGATCACCCTGCCACGTACCGTGACGCTCTTCGCATCAGGTGGCAGCGGCGCGGGTGTCGGATCTATCGACGGTGTTTCCGTCGGTGGAGGTTGTTCGGGAGTCGGTTCTGGCTGCGCCCACGCGACGGCCGAAACCAAAACGACACAGAGACCAACGAGGTAGCGCATCGGACCAGCCGCTGCGCAGCAATGACCATGCCGCGACCACCCCATGGTTACAGCGATGTTAGCGGTCCCGCGGCTGTCGGATGTGTCGCCAGTGCCAGGAAATCCGACGGCGGCAAGATGCCGCGCCTGTTTGTTTGAACGATCTCGGACGTCAGTACTTCTGAACGATTGCGAGGTCAGTACTTCATCCACTCGACGCAGCAGGGTCCAGGGACCTGGCTACCGCTCTGCAAAGGCGACACTTCGCCGCCCGTGCAGCCGCTCACGAGTGCGTACGTACCGCTGCCGAGCACCTCGGATGTCCACGTGCGACCCGGGTTCTGCACACGGGCGCGACATACGGCGCTGCGCCACTGATTCAGCGTGCAGAGGTGCCCGCGGAAATTCGCCCAGCAGTAGTCGTCTGCGGCGTCCCACGCAGCGGCTGGACCGACGAACCAACACAGCGTCGAGTGCGGTAGCTCGAGCTGCGTCATGTTCGTCGGGCACGAGGCGATGCTCGTCGGTCCCGGATCGCCGGGATCACCTTGATCGCCCTTGGGGCCTTGGCTGCCCGCCGGACCCGTCGGGCCCATTGCGCCCGTAGCTCCCACGGGGCCGATTGCACCGGCCGGACCCGTCGGGCCGACTGCGCCGGTCGCGCCCGCCGGACCCGTTGCGCCTCTCGCGCCGGTCGCGCCCGTCGGACCCGTTGCGCCGATCGCGCCGGTCGCGCCGGTGAGGCCCATCGGTCCCATCGGCCCCATCGCACCCTGGGGACCTTGCGGTCCTTGCGGTCCCTGCGGTCCCGTTGGGCCGGTCGCACCTGTCGCGCCTGTCGCGCCCGTCGCGCCTTGCGGACCCTGCGGACCCTGCACACCAGCAGGACCCTGCGGGCCCGGCACCGGCACCGCGGTGCAGTCGTGCACGTCGCAGCCGCCCGACTGATCGATGTCCTCGTTCGTCGAGCACTCGCGATTGCTGTCGAGATCCCAGCAGCTCACGCCGTCCAAGCCCATCTCACCCATCTCGCCCATCGTGCCCATCTGGCCGCGTGTTCCAGGCTCGCCGGCAGGACCATCACAACCAACGGCCGCGACCGCGACCACCACACACCCGATCAATTTCATGCGCGCTAGAGACCACGATCGTGGATCTGTGGTCCAGCCGAAAATGAAAACGGACCGGGAGATCCCGGCCCGTTTACCCGATCGAGTAAGTCTCAGTGGTCGAAGTCGTGACCGTGGCCCTCGTGGCCACCGCCCTTCTCTTCCTTCTTCGGCTTCTCGGCGATCAGCGTCTCGGTGGTGAGCATGAGGCCCGCAACCGACGACGCGTTCTGGAGCGCGGTGCGAACGACCTTCGTCGGGTCGATCACGCCGGCCTTGACGAGGTCCTCGTACTGCAGCGTCGCGGCGTTGAAGCCGAACGCGTCCTTGCCGTCCTTGACCTTCGCGACGACGATCGAGCCGTCGACGCCCGCGTTGCCCGAGATCTGGCGCAGCGGCTCCTCGAGCGCGCGACGGACGATGTTGACGCCGTAGCGGCGGTCATCCTCGAACGTCAGCTTGTCGAGCGCCGAGATGCAGCGAACGAGCGCCACACCGCCGCCGGGGACGATGCCCTCTTCGACGGCCGCGCGGGTCGCGTACATCGCGTCCTCGACGCGCGCCTTCTTCTCCTTCATCTCGACCTCGGTCGCCGCGCCGACGCGGATGACCGCGACGCCGCCGACGAGCTTCGCGAGGCGCTCCTGGAGCTTCTCGCGATCGTAGTCCGACGTCGTCTCCTCGATCTCGCGGCGGATCTGCTTCACGCGGCCATCGATCGCGTCCTTCTTACCGGCGCCCTCGATGATCGTCGTGTTGTCCTTGTCGACCGTGACGCGCTTGGCCTGGCCGAGATCCTTGAGCGTGAGGTTCTCGAGCTTGAGGCCGAGATCCTCGGTGACCGCCTCGCCACCGGTGAGGGCGGCGATGTCCTGCAGCATGGCCTTGCGGCGATCGCCGAAGCCCGGCGCCTTGACGGCGCAGACCTGCAGCGTGCCCTTGAGCTTGTTGACGACGAGCGTCGCGAGCGCCTCGCCATCGACGTCCTCGGCGATGATGACGAGCGGCTTACCCTGGCGAGCGACCTGCTCGAGGATCGGCAGCAGCTCCTTCATGCTCGAGATCTTCTTCTCGTGGATGAGGATGTACGCATCCGAGAAGGTGCCGACCATGCGCTCCGCGTCCGTCACGAAGTACGGCGAGAGGTAACCGCGGTCGAACTGCATACCCTCGACGACGTCGAGCTCGCTGGTCAGCGTCTTCGCCTCTTCGACGGTGATGACGCCTTCCTTGCCGACCTTCTTCATCGCCTCGGCGATCATCTCGCCGATCTCGGTGTCACCGTTGGCGCTGATCGTGCCGACCTGCGCGATGTCTTCCTTGCCCTTGGTGGGCGTCGACATCTTCTTGATCTGCTCGACGACCGACGCGACCGCCGCGTCGATGCCGCGCTTGAGGTCCATCGGGTTCAGGCCCGCAGCGACGAGCTTGGCGCCCTCGTTGTAGATCGCCTGCGCGAGAACCGTCGCCGTGGTGGTGCCGTCGCCGGCGACGTCGGAGGTCTTCGACGCGACCTCCTTCACCATCTGCGCGCCCATGTTCTGGAACTTGTTCTCGACTTCGACTTCCTTCGCGACCGTGACGCCGTCCTTGGTCACCGTGGGCGAGCCCCACGACTTCTCGATGACAACGTTACGACCACGCGGGCCGAGGGTGACCTTCACCGCGTTGGCGAGCATGTTGAGGCCCTTCGCGATCTCCGCGCGGGCGCTCGACGAGAAAATGATTTCCTTGGCAGCCATTGGATTACCTCTGTTGCGATTCGGAGTGGTTGATCAGTCGAGAACCGCGAGGAGGTCGTCTTCGCGGAGGATGAGGTGCTCGTCGCCGTCGATCTTCACCTCGGTGCCGCTGTACTTGCTGAACAGCACCTTGTCGCCGGCCTTCACCTCGAGGGCGATCAGCTTGCCGTCCTTGTCGCGCTTACCGGCGCCGACGGCGATGACCTTGGCCTGGATCGGCTTCTCCTTGGCCGAGTCGGGGATGAACAGACCACCAGCGGTCTTGGTCTCCTCATCGAGACGCTTGACGAGAATACGGTCGTGCAGCGGACGGATCTTCATTTCCTCACTCCGTTTGGGGTTCGTGGCGCCACCTATAACGACGCCTTTCCGCGTTGGCAACCCCCCGAAGCGAGTGCTAACAAAATTCGAAAATTCGGCCGAATTCCAGCCGGTTGAGATGCGCGAATAATCCGCGCTTAGAACGTGCCGGCGAGGCCGACCTGTGTTCCGGCCACGTACGGCTGCGCGGCGCCGACGCTCACCTTCGGGAGCGCCTTGCGCATGAGGTAGATCGAACCGTACAGGCCGACCGCACCGACGCCGCCCGTGATCAGGCCCGCGGTGCACATCCCGCTGCGATCGGTCGAGCAGCCGACCGCCGTGAGCGTGATGCCAGTGGCGAGCGCCATCCCGGAGAACGTCGTGAACACGATGCCCGTCGCGTACATCCCCGACGACAGCGGCTTCGCCGTCACCATCAGATCGCCCGCCGGCATGTAGCCGACGTCGAGCCGGATCGGGTTGCGTTCCTGCGAGCGCAGCACGACGAACTGCAGCGGCAGGATGCCGAGCGAGCACGGCGTCTGACACGCCGGCTGCTTGTCGACCCACACGTCCCAGTTGTCTTCGCCCGTCGACACGAACGTCGCGCGCGTCGGCGCGGGCGGCTGGTTCTGCGGTGCGTCAGGAGCGGGCTGCGCGGAAGCAATCCCCGTCGACGCGAGGACCGCAAGGAAAACGCCGTACTTCATATCACTCACATGGGTACGGACGAACCACGACCCATTCTCTCAGACCAGTTCTGAGACTGCAATGTGGTAAATCCCCCGACGCATGGCGCCGCTGACCGACTACGAGAAGTACATCCGCACGGAGGAGCTGCTGCGCCTGCAGAAGCCCGCGGACGCGCTGTCATGCCACGACGAGCTTCAGTTCCAGGTCGTCCACCAGGCGCACGAGCTCTACATGAAGCTGATCGAGCACGAGCTCCGCTTCATGGCGTCGCTGCTCGCGGCGGACGAGGTGCCTCGCGCGACCTCGACGCTCGAGCGCGTCGCGAAGGTGCAACGCGTCCTGCTTCAGTCTGTCGAGCTTCTCGATACGATGGCACCGACCGACTACATGACGATCCGCACCGGCCTCGGCCGCGGCTCGGGCCAGGAGTCGCCCGGCTTCCGCACGATGCTGAAGCTGCCCAGCGAGGTCGTGTGGCCCGCGTTCGCCGCGTTCCTCGAGCGCACCGGCGTCTCGCTGCGCGAGATCTACGAGCACCCGCACGATCACCACTCGCTGTTCAAGCTGTGCGAGGGCCTCGTCGACTACGATCAGCTCCTCCAGATGTGGCGCTATCGCCATCTGATCCTCGTCTACCGCATCATCGGTACGGGCACGCCGTCGCTCAAGGGCAAGCACTCCGACCTGCTCGCGCACGGCATGAAGACCCGCTTCTTTCCCGCGCTATGGGACGTCCGCGACGACGTGTTCGCAGACTGGACCGCGCAGCAATCGGCCAAGGGCCACGATCCCGGGTATCACGGATGAAGCGCACACTCGCTCTGGTCGCACTGCTCTCGGTCGGCAGCTGCGCGTTCGCACAGAAGCACCCCGCGATCACGATCGGCGCTGTCGCCGGCACGCTGACGCTCGGCCTGTGCTCGCTCAACGTCAGCGACAAGGTCGACTGCTTGATCGCCGGCGGCATCGCGGGCGTCGGCCTCGGCGGCATCACCGGGCTCGTCTACGTGTTCGCGGACACGAACGCGCAGGAGCCCGATCCGTATCTGAACGAGGGCGACGACTCTCGCTATCAGTCGGTGACGCCGCCTCCGCCGGGCCTGCCGCCCGAGCTGCAGGTCGATGCGGGCGTGCCGATGCCGGTCGCCGACGACGCGGCAGCCGCCGCCGGCGCGGATGTGCCCGTCGACGCTGCACCGTGATACGCACGATGCATGGCTGATCCGATCGCCGAGAGCCTGCTCGAATATCGCAAGCACTTCCCGGCGCTCGAAGAGTGCGTCCACTTCGTCTCGCACTCGCTCGGCTGCGTGCCCGCGCAGGCCGCGGACGACCTCGCCGAGTTCGCCGAGCTGTGGCGGACGAAGTCGATCACCGCGTGGAGCGAGTGGCTGCCCGAGGTCGACCGCGCCGCGGCGCGCATCGCGAAGATCATCTCGGCGCCCGAGGGCACGGTGATCATGAACCAGAACGTCTCGACGCTCACGAGCGTGCTCGCGTCGTGCTTCGACTACACGCCCGAGCGCAACAAGATCGTGTTCGAGGCGCTGCAGTTCCCGTCGGTCTCGTACATCTGGCACGCCGAGGAGCGGCGCGGCGCGAAGTGCGTGCTCGTGCCGTCGCCTGACAAGATCACGATCGATACCGATGCGATCTGCGCAGCGATCGACGAGCACACGCTCGTCGTCCCGATCTCGCACGTCGTGTTCTCGAGCGCGTACATCCAGGACGCGAAGAAGATCTGCGAGCGCGCGAAGTCGGTCGGCGCGCACGTCGTGCTCGATTGCTACCAGTCGATCGGCACGGTGCCGCTCGATGTCGTCGAGCTCGGCGTGTCGTTCGCGATCGGCGGCTCGATCAAGTACCTGTGCGGCGGTCCCGGCGCGGCCTGGCTCTACGTGCGCAAGGATCTGATCGAGCAGTTCGCGCCGCGCGTCACCGGCTGGTTCGGCAACGAGGCGCCGTTCGCGTTCACGATGCCCGACCAGTCGTACGCCGAGACGGTGTGGCGCTACATGGGCGGCACGCCCGCGGTCGCGTCGCTCTATCAGGCGCGCGCCGGGCACACGATCATCGGCGAGATCGGCGTGCGCAAGATCCGCGAGAAGAGCCTCGTGATGACCCAGACGTGCATCGACTGGATCGACGAGCTCGGCTTCAAGCTCAACAGTCCGCGCAGTGCGGAGAGTCGCGGCGGCTCGGTCGTGTTCGACTTCGTCGGCTCGGCGGACGTGTGTCGCGAGCTCAACCGCCGCAAGTTCTACTGCGACCACCGGCCGGCGGCCGGCATTCGCATCGCACCGCACTTCTACACGAAGCCGGAAGAGATCGACCTGTTCTTCAGCGAGCTGAAGAAGGTGCGCGGCGGCGCCGGAAGATAGCGACGAACGCGAGCGCGATCGGCCAGCCTCTCGACGGCGCGCCCGAGCCGCTGCACGCGCACGCGTAGAAGCTCGTGTTGTCGAAGTCGCGGCCGGTCGCGGCGCCATTCAGGTGAATCGTGCGAGGACCTGCGTCGGTCACGACCTCGAGGTTGGCCTCGTACTGGCCGCGCGCGGGCGGGCGGAACGTGACGGTGATGCCCTGTTTGTCGTGCGCCTGCAGCGTCTTCTCGTAGCCGAGGCGAGGCTCGAGCACCCACGCGCCGACGGCGCCCTTCTTCGTGTTGATCGCCTTGATCGTGATCTTCGTCGGCGCGAGATCGCAGTTCTCGAGCGTGATGTGCTGCGGGAACGCGGCCGCATCGACCGCGACGGTGCCGAAATCGAGCGCGGCGGGCGACAGCGCCGTGCCCGATGACACGAAGTCGAGCTTGACCGGGATCTCGAAGTCGTTCGGCGTGTCGTCGTGCCACGTGAGCGTGCCGTCGATCGGGCCGGTCGCGCTCATCGCCGGCGCGACCGACGCGGACGTCGACGACATCGGCGACAGCGACAGTGGGAACGTCGTGCCCGGCGGGCTCGACGCGAGGAAGCTGCCGTCCATCTGCGGCGGATCGACCTCGAGCGTCGCCGTGCCGTCGTTGATCAGCATGACGGTGCCGCTGACCTGCGTGCCGACGCACGCGGTGCCGAGATCGAGCTCGGCGGGGACGACGCGCGAGTGCGGAGTGACGACCTTGCCGCCGACCGGCAGCGCGAGCATCGCGCCATCGACGTGGATGTCGAGGAACTCGCCGGTGAGGTCGGTGTCCGTCGCGGTCGACAGCTCGAGCGTCGCCGACGCGCTATCGCCGGGCTGCAGCGTGACATCGGTGCTCGCCGGCACGAGCGCGAGGCCGTTGCGCGGATCGCGCAGGCCGATGCTGAACACGTGCGCGGCGGCGGTCGCGCTCGCCGGGTTCGTGACGGTGACGGTCAGCCGCTGCGTCGGCGAGCCAACGCGGACCTCGCCGAAGTCGAAGCTGTTCGGCATCACCTGGACGAGCGTGTCGGCGACGGTGCAGTGAACGTCGAGGCTCTGCGGCGAGCCCATGTACGCGTCGGACGTGATCGTCAGCGTCTGGTCGTTGTTCGCGCTCGCGGTGTTCGACTGGCACGTGACGGTGAAGCTCTTCGGCGTGCTCGTGATGAAGTCCGAGCTCGGCGTGATCGTGTACGGCGGCGACGCGCCGGTGATCTGCGCGGTGATGCCGGCGTTGCCGCTGTTCGCGATCGTCACCGTGCGCGAGAACGCCTGGCCCAGCGGGATCGTGCCGAGGTCGAGATCGTACGGCGGGCCGCTCGGCGCGGTGACGACCATGACGCCGCCGGTGCCGACGCCCATCAGCGAGACGAACGCGGGGCTCGCCGGATCGTTCGAGGTGATCTGCATGTTCGTCGAGCGGTCGCCGTGCGCGGTCGGCGCGAACGTCACCGTGGTGAACGTCGACGTGCCCGGCGCGATCGTGCATGGCGCCGCGGGCGTGCACGACGACGCGTTCCAGTGCGAGCCCTGAGGGCCGGGGAACGAGAGCGCGACACCGGTCAGCGGCGCGCCGCCCATGTTGCGCAGCTCGAACATGAACACCGACGTTCCGCCGACCGGCACCGTGCCGTAGTCGTGCGAGCCCGGGACGACGAGCAGCATCGGTCCGCCGCCGCTCGACGTGCACACGATCGGCTTGAAGTCCGAGCCGCCACCGGGCTCGACGACGGTGAGCGTCGCGTTCTTCGGCGCCGCCGCGGTCTGGCACTCGACGGTGAGGCTCGTCGGCGTCGGGATCGCCGGGAATGTGCAGTTCTGCGCGCCGCAGTTCGAGATCTTGAACGTCGCGTCGCCGCCCGAGATGAACGCGTTCTGCAGCGACGCGCTTCCCATCATCGCGACGACGGTTGCCGAGCCGGAGCCGACCTGACCGAGCGGCGCCGTGATCGCGATCGGGTTCTCGACGATGCGGATCTGGCTGCCGACGAACGTGTCGCACGAGATCGCCGCCGAGCCGATGCCGTTGACCGGCATCGTCGAGCCGGAGCCCGAGCCTGGCATTGTCGTCACTTCGAGCTGGGCCATCGCCGCCATCGTCGAATTCGGCTGGCACTTGATGCCGACGCCACCCGAGCTGCCGGCGCCGCCGATCGTGGTGAAGCACGTGTGACCGCTGCACGCGCCGGTGAACGACAGGTTCGAGCCCGCGTCGCCGACGATCTGCATCATCGCGGGCGCGCCCGAGCCGTAGTTCGTGACGAGCACCTGCTGGATCTCGAACGCCGGCGACGTCTGCGAGCCGAAGTCCATGACCGGCGGCTGCACGTCGATCACACCCGGCGTCGCCGAGACCTGATACGACGTCGTCACCGTCGGCGCAGGAGCCATCGCCGGGTTCGTCGCGATGTCCCACGTGCAGTTGTACGTGCCGGGTGTCGCGAAGCCCGGGCTGACCGTCGCGATGTACTGCTGCTGCTCGTTCGGTGCGAGCGTCTTGGCCTGCATGCCGGGCATGTCGAGCCGGCTCAGCGTGATGCCCTGACAGCCGGTCGGAATCGCGGCGAGCAGCATCTGCTGCGTGAAGCTGACGATGTCGATCGGGCTCGCGCTCGTGTTGCGGATCGAGAACACGATGCGGCCGACCTGGTTGACGGGAATCGGTCCGTTCGTCGGCGCGTTGTTGCTCGTGATCGCGAGCTGCGCGTACGCGGTGCCGGCGACGACTGCGCTCACGACGAGCGCGGCGACCGCCCGGTGCCCCGGCCTTCTCCTCATCTCGATCAGGATATCCGATCGCGGCGGCGGCGAGACACCCAGACGATCGCGACGAGGATCGGGAGACCGCCGAGGGGACGACCGGTCGACGTGCACGAGCAGGCGTAGAAGCTCGTGTCATCGACGCCGCTGCCGCCCGTTCCGCCATCCGGCTGCATGTCGTCGGGAGCCTGGCCGTAGCCGATCAGCGTGATCTCGAGCGGCGCGCCGGGGAGCTGCGGTGAGGAGATGCGAAGCACCTCGGTGACGGCGCCCTTGCGGGTCGGATGAAAGCCGACACTGAACGTGACGGTTTCGTTTGGATCGAGCATCGGCGGGAAGTTCGGGCTCTCGACCTCGAACGGCGGGCGAACCATCGGCGGATCGAGCTGCAGCGGCGTGTCGTTGCAGTTCTGGATCATCACGCGCTGGCCGTCCTCGACGAACAGGTGCACGGTGACCTCGCCGAAGTCGATCACCTTCGGCGCGATCGCCGCGCCGGCATCGATGAACTGCGCGTTGACGATCGTTTCGGCGGTCAGCCGGTCCTCGACGTCGGTGTGCCACGTGAGCGTGTCGCTGACGGTCGCGACCTGCGTCTGGCGCTTCGGCGTCACGGCGACGCGCGCGGCGCCGCCCAACGGGCCGAGCACCGACGGGTACTGCGTCGGCGCGGTCAGCGAGAGCAGGAACGGCGATGGCGATGACGCGAACGTCGGCGCATCGACGGCGATCGATCCCGTGCCGGTCGAGACCAGCGACGTGTTCGACGACGTCGTCGGCTGGCCGACGCAGAACGTGCCGAGCTCGAGCTTCGCGGCGGTGTCGTAGGACGCCTCGACGATGCGCGCGGTGACCGGAATCGCCAGCGTGTCGCCGGCGTTGCTCGCGACGTGGACGGTGCCGGTGACCGTGCCCTGCGCGTTGGAGCCGGCCGGCGGCGCGAACGTGACGTCGAACGTCGACGGCGTCGTCGCACTCGAGTAGGTGCCGACGGTGACGTCGGACGTCGTGCCCATCAGCTGCGGCTGCCCCGATAGCGTCAGCGGCGCGCCCACCGCCTGCAGCTGCACGGTGCGCTGGATCGGCGAGCCGCGCAGCCGGACCTCGCCGAACAGCACGGCGGGCGGATTCGCGGCGAGCTCGCCGGTCGTGCCCTCGCACGTCGCGTTGAGCGGCAGCATCTGGGTCGTCAGCGTATCGGTACCGGTCACCGTGATCATCGCCGTCGTCGCCCCTGCGCTCGTCGGTGCGCACGTCGCGCTGAGCAGCTTCGGGATCGCGGGCGCGACCGTTGTCAGCATCGCCGGCGATGTCGCGAACGGCGGCATCGCTCCTGCGATCATCGCGGTCGCGTCGCGGTTGCCGTTGTTGATCAGCGACACGTCGAGCTGCGCCGTGTGGCCGAGCGGGACCTGGCCGAAAGGCAGCGCCGTCAGGCCACCGCCGACGAGCAGCGTCGCGCCGCGGCCGACACCCTCGAGCGGGATCTCCTTCGTGCGGTCGAGCGCGTCGTTGTACGAGATGAGCAGCGTGGCGCGGCGGCGGCCGATCGAGGTCGGATCGAACTCGAGCTCGAGGTCGATCGTCTCGCCCGGATCGAGCGAGCACGGCGACGTGATCTGGCCGGTGCACGCACCGGTCGCGGTGTACGTCCAGTCGTTCGCGGAGTCGATGTCGACGTCGACGGTGCGGACGTCGTTGATGACGATCGTCGCGCCGCCGGGGTTCGACAGGTGAACGACGGTGCTCGCGCTGCCGCCGGCGACCTCGATGCCATCGACGACTTCGATCTTGGACGGGTTCGCAGCGAGGACCGGCGCGGTCGTCGCGTCGCCGATGCACTGGACCGTGACCGGCGTCGACAGCAGCTGGAACGTATCGGTGCCGACGAGGACCTGCGCGGTGTGCATGCCCGGCGTCTGGGGCGTGCAGCGCACGCGGATCGTCATCGTCTCGCCCGGGTTCACCGGCGCGAGCAGCTCCTCGGTGCAGGCCGACGCGTCGGGATTGCACGGCGTCGCGAACTCGAAGTTCCCGTCGAGTTCGGTCGTCTGCAGATAGACGCGCGTGATCGTCTGCGACAGCGTGCCGTTGTGGCGGAGGTCGAGCGCGAGCTCCGCTTCCTGGCCGATCGTGACGGTGCCGAAATCAAGCGACGTCTGCTGCGGGACGAGCGTGCCCGGCGTCGTGCCGTAGAGGCAGACCCCCATGAGGTCGGTGAGAGGGGCCCCGTTCGCGTTGTTCGTCGCGTGGACGAGGCACCGGCGCATCGCCGGGCCGCCGCGAGGAGGGCAGGTGAACGTCACGTTGCGCGAGCTCGCCGGCCCGAACGACGTGATCGGGTTCGATGGCACGCTGAAGCTCATCAGCGGATCGCACGTGTCGTCCTCGGTGAGCAGGACGTTGTACGTCGTCGCCGACGTCGTGTTCTGAAGGGTCGCGGTGCCCGATCCACTGCCCGTCGCCGCGGTGACGGTGATGACCGTGACCGGCGAGGTCGCCTCGATGTCGCCATTGCCGACTGCATACGCGCCGGCAGCGGCGCCGAGCACGACGGCGAGCGAGAGGGCGCGCTTGCTCCAGCGCCGCATCACAACCTTCCGATGACACCGAGCGTGGGAACGAACACCGTGGCATCCGGCCGCTTGCCGTCGACGAGCTTGTCCTCGACGTTGAAGAAGTGCTCGAAGCCGAGGTCGCCCTGCAGGCTGACGTGGCCGTTGATGCGCAGCTCGATGCCGCCCGCGCCGCGCACGCCGAACGCGATCGCGTTCTGCATGTCCGTCTCGTTCTCGAAGAAGAACATCGGCAGGCCGCCGGCCGCGTAGGGTCTGACCCAGCCGGTGAGGAAGCGCAGGCGCACGCCGGCGTACGCGCCCCACACGTTCGACTTCATGCCGGCGAGCTCGATCTCGAGCATGTCGCTCGGCGACAGCGCGAAGCCGATCATGCCGGCGATGCCGCGACCCTTGCCGTCGATGCGCATCGTGCCGACGACGCCCGACGCGATCTTGCGCCGGGGCGTCTCGACGGTGACCTCGCCCTCGTCGTTGACGCTGTACTCGGGGACGATCGCCGCGAGCTCGGGGCCCGCGTAGCCGGTGCGCACCGTGCGCTGGTTGCTCGTCGGATCGGACGTCGCGAACTGCGTGCCGACGACCATCCAGCCGTCGACCTTCTCCGGTGCCGCGGCGGCAGCCGGCACAGGTGCTGGCGGAGGCGCGGCGTCGTTGCCCTGGCTGACCGTCGCGACCGCGGTGACCGCGATGTCCTTGGACTCGCCCTCGAAGCCGTTGACGGTCAGCTCGCCGGTCGCGAGCCCGTTCTTCACGCGCACGAGGTGGATGCCGGGACGCACGCGCGTGACGAGCGCGCTGCCGACGGTGATGAACGGGCCGCCGTCGATCGAGATATCGGAGCCGCGCGGCGTGACGCGAGCGGTGAGGATCGTCAGCTCGGCGTCGAGCTGCACCATGATCGCCTTCACCTCGGCGACGCGCTCCGGACCGGTCATCGGATCGGCGAGGTAGCGCTGGTACGTGTTCGCGGCCTCGGCGAGCCGGCCCATGTCGCGCAACGTCGACGCGACGTTGAGCAGGATCTTCGGGCTCGGCAGCTTGTTGTACGCCTCGAGGAAGTTCGCGAGCGCCTGGTCGTACGACTGCGACTGGAGCTGGCGCACGCCCTCGGTCATCAGCGCGGCGGCGAGCGCGCGCGCCTTGTCGTCGGTGACCTTGACCGTCGGATCCTGCGTGATCGTCGCGAGCGCCTGCGCGAGCTGCTTCTCGTCGCGGATCTGCGCGAGCGGAGGAGCGTCGTCATGAGGGTCCGGCTGCGCATGCGCGACCGCAGTCGCGAGCATGAGGCCGGCGATGACCCTCAGGCGAACCATGCCCCTATCTTACGGCGTCAGCTCGATGGGCGATCCGCGTTTGGTCACAGGAAGCGAGGACTGTGATCCAGCCTGCGTCCCTGGGGCCGCCGGGTGGCCTCGCTTCACGCGTGTGACAGGGGGCGTCTCGACCTGCTTGACGACGACCGGCTCGACGGGCGCCGGCTCCACGGGCGCCGGTGCCGCCTTCTGGATTGGCGGATCACGGGGAGGCGGAGGTGCGAGTGCAGGTGCAGGTGCAGGACTCTCTCCACCCCGCGCGAGCACTGCGACCGCGATGCCGGCGATGCCGAGCGTCACGACGGCGGCGACGATCGGCAGGAGGTTGCGGCGCGGCGGCGTGCCACCCTGCGTCTCGAACAGCGGCGCGCTCGTGTCGGGCGGCTTGCGCGCGTGACTCGGCGCGAGGCGGGCGCGGTCACCGCCCGAGGAGAACGCGGTCTCGAGCGCGCTCACGACCTGCGCGGCGCTGGCATAGCGATCGCCGGGTTCCTTCGCGAGCAACTTGCCGATCACGCGCTCGAACCCCGGCGCGATCGTGACGCGGCTCGACGGCGGCGCGGGCTCCTCGAACATCTGCAGCGTGATGATCTCGCCGGCGCCCGTGCCGACGAACGGCGGCTCGCCGACGACGAGCTCGTAGAGGATGCAGCCGAGCGAGTAGAGGTCCGCGCGATGATCGATCGCGCCGGCTGCGCGCGCCTGCTCGGGCGCCATGTAGAGCGGCGTGCCGATCAGCGCGCCAGTGCGCGTCTGCCCGGTGCCCTGATCGACGAGCTTCGCGATGCCGAAGTCGAGCAGCTTTGGCCGCTCGCGCGACGGCGTGTCGAGATCGGGGACGATGAACACGTTGTCGGGCTTGAGATCGCGGTGATAGATGCCCTTGGCGTGCGCGGCGCCGAGCGCGCTCGCGATGCCGCGACCGATCTCCGCGGCCTCGCGCTCGTCGAGCCGGCCGCGCCGGCGCAGCCGCTTCGACAGCGGCTCGCCCTCGAGAAACTCCATCGCGAGGTACGCGCGGCCGTCGTCGGTCGTGCCGAAGTCGAGGATCTCGATGATGCCGGGATGCCGGATCGCGCTCGCGGCCTTGGCCTCGTTGACGAATCGCGTGACGAGCTCGGCGTTCTCCGACAGACCCGCGCGCAGCACCTTCACCGCCGCGGTCTTGCCGAGGATCTCGTGCTGCGCGCGGTAGACCTCGCCCTGTCCGCCTGCGCTGAGCTCGGCGAGGATGCGGTACTTGCCGAGCACCGCTCCGACGATGGAACCAGCTGACACCTCGTCGAGGATAGCCTGCCGCGAGGGTAGGCAAGGGTAGGCGTGATAGCCTCGGGACCAGCAGATGCCGAGCTTCCAGCGTCACGTGTTTGTCTGCATCAACGAGCGCGCGGCCGACCACCCGAAGGGCTGCTGCAAGGCCAAGGGCGGCGTCGAGGTTCGCGATGCCTTGAAGAAGGAGCTGAAGGCGCGCGGGATCTCGAAGATCGTCCGCGCGAACAACTCCGGCTGCCTCGATCAGTGCGAGCACGGCGTCAGCGTCGTCGTGTATCCCGAGCAGGTCTGGTACGGCCACGTGACGGTCGACGACATCCCGGAGATCGTCGACAAGCACCTCGTCGGCGGTGAGGTCGTCGACCGCTTGCTCCAGCCCGATCAGCCGCACCTCGCCGACAACGCCTCGTTCCCCAAGCTGGATACGAGCAAGGCGAAGTGACGCGCGCGCTGGCGATCGGCGCAGTCCTCGCGACGCTCGCCGGCGTCGCGGCTGCCGACGTCGTCAAGAAGCGCAAGCCGATCCCACCGGCGCCGCCACCCGGACCACCCGACGAGATCGCCGACGACGAGGCGCGCGAGGCCAACCTCGAGTCGAACGCGCCGCGCGAGGGCCTGACGTTCGCGGGCGCGCTCGGGTTCGGCATCCTGATCGGCGGCGACATCGGCGTCGGCCGCGGCCCGGCGCTGTCGCTGCGCCTCGGTCACGTCGCGACGAGAAAGAGCGTGATCACGTTCGAGATCGTCGGCAGCGGCGGCCTGCACAAGAACATGACGCAGACGTTCACCGACTCGAACATCGGCCTGTTCGCCGGCGTGCAGCGCTACACGTCGGGCTCGTTCTGGATCCGCGCGGCCGGCGGGCTCGACGTGTTCACCGCGAACTCCGGCGGCGGCATGGCGGGCACGCCACACGGCGGCGTCGGCGCGCTGTTCGGCGCCGGCCTCGATATCGCGCGCTGGGGCTATCTCGTGCTCGGCTTCGAGTCGACCTGGCTCGGATCGATCACCGGCGACGGCCCGAAGGCGCAGCTCATGTTCTCGACGAACCTGACCTACTACTGATCGACGTCGGCGAGCACGAGATCGACGATCTCGCTCGCGACATCCGCGGTTCCTACCGTCGCGCGACCGACGTGGTAGCCGCTCGCCGCGACGAGCTGCGCGCCCGAGCGCGTGCTGAGCGTGTAGCGGCCGCTCGCATCGGTGCGCGCCGTCGAGACCTCGTGCTTGTCGATCACCGCGGTGACGCGCGCGTTCGCGACCGGCTTGTCGTTGCGATCGCGGACGATGCCGCTCACCGTCTTGTCTCGACCGGCGCCGATGTCGAGCGAGACGTACGACGTGCGGCCCGGATCGACCGACGCGGTCTGCTCGAACGTGCGATCGCGCCAGCGCGCGAAGAACGTCAGGTTGCACGCGGGCACGTCCTCGATCGCGAACGTGCCGCCGACGACGGGCACGATCCGCGGCTCGGGGGCGACCGGCAGCGGATCGTCCTTCGACCCGCAGAACAACAGCGTGACCTCGATGCTGCCGTTCGCGAGATCCGATGTCGTGCCGGCGATGCGACCGGTGCCGTCGAGCCTGAGCACCACGTCGTGCTTCGGCGCGACCACCGTCGTGTTGACGATGCCGCGACCGGGTGCGCTCGCGCGAACGCGGTAGTTGCCGTCGAACATGTTGTAGACGTGCCAGCGTCCACCGGCGTCGGCGCGCTCTTGCTGGCCGCTCAGGGCCGGATCGTTCGGCGGCGGCGAGATGTCGAGATACGCGAACGGCACGCGATTGCCCTGCGCGTCGACGATCGAGCCATCGATGTCGGGCTTGCCGTCCTCGAGCTGCAGCACGACGTCGCCGTAGTGCTTGCCCTCGCGACACTCGAACACGCGCGAATCCGACGGCGGCGATCGCCACGGCCATGCGCGCAGCGTGATCTCGTCGGTCTCGGTCGTCGTCCAGTGGAACGCGCCACCCGGGTCGACGCGGCCCGACGGGCCGAACCCGCTGCGCCGGCCTGGCTCGTCGCGCTCGATCGCGCCGTCGGGTGCCGGCGTCCTGCCGTCGCCGAGCACGACCTTGCCGTCGATGATGCAGCCGGCGCGCAGCTCGAGCGCGAGCTCCTCGTTCGGACCCGGATCGACGGACAGCCGCGTCTCGCCGACGATGCCGGCGTACCGGCTGTGGCGGATGTCGAGCTCGTACTCGCCAGGCGGCACGCGCAGCTCGAACTTGCCGCTCTTGTCGCTGATCGCGGTGTCGGTGCCGAGCACCGGGCGCAGCGCCTCCGCGATGCCGACGCCGGCGCGGATCGCGACACCCTCGACGGGACGCTGGTGCTCGTCGGTGAGCGTGCCCCTGACGATGCCCGCCTTCGTCACGTAGATGTCGAGGTCGGATAGATCCGTCGTCGCGTCGAGCGTCGTCATCAGCGCGTCATCTGGCACGCCGGCGAGCTCGCGATGCGGACCGCCGTCGAGGCGCTGCCGGCCTTGGAGTCCGATCGAGATGAAGTCGGGATGGCGCACGAACACGCGGTAGCGGCCGCGCGGAACTTTCACCTCGAAGCGTCCCGATGGATCCGCGGTCGCCGTCGTATCGGCGTCGTCACGTAGCACGACGACCGCATTGCCGACCGCCGCACGCGTCACCTGATCGATCACGCTGCCTCGGATCGTGACGGTCTGCGCCTGCGGTTTCGCGGCGAGGGCGGGGCGCAGCGGTGCCCGCGCGCGGGAGTCGCGCGAGCCGATTCCCGGATGACCTGCGACCCACCACACGACACCGCCGGCGACGACGACCGTCGAGGCCGCGAGCGCGATGAGGGACCGACGGGTCACGCGATCGAGGTACCACCGCGTGCGCGGCTACGCCAGGACCTCGATGACCAGGGCGGTGATGTTGTCTTTGCCGCCGCGCTGGTTGGCGAGCGCGATCGCGGCATCGGCGCACTCTTCGAGGTCACCGTCGGCGCACAGCTCGGCGACCTCGCGATCGTTGTCGGTGAAGTAGCCGTGGAGACCGTCGCTGCACAGCAGGAACCGATCGCCCGGGCTGACGTCGACGTCGGCGGTGTCGACCTGGACGTAGTCCTTGTGGCCGACCGCGCGCGTGATGACGTTCTTGCCGGTCGCCTTCTCGGCCTCGGCCTTCGTCATCATGCCGTGCTTGACCTTGTAGTTGATCAGCGTGTGGTCCTCGGTCAGCTGCAGCACGTTGCGCTGGCGCACGCGATACACGCGCGAGTCGCCGACGTGGACCGCGAACGCGTAGTTCGCGCGGATCAGCAGCGCCGAGAGCGTCGTCGACATTCCCTTCTTCTCGGGGTCGAGCTCGGCCATGCCGTAGACCATGTAACAAGCGCTCTTGACGCCGCTCTCGAGCAGTCGGCGAATTTCCCAGACGCATTCGGAGTCACCGAGCGCGACTCGCTCGACGAGCCGATCCAGATCGCGTGCTGCGCCGTACACCCATGACCTGAGCTGGTCCGTCGCCTCGCGACTCGCGATCTCACCCTTGTTGTGACCGCCGACACCGTCGGCAACGACGTAAAACCCGCGCGCGTCGTCGCGGAAGAACGCGTCCTCGTTGATCTGACGCTTACGCCCCACATCCGACCGCGCAACAGAGAGCAGCTTCAAAGTGCCACCGTCGAACATCGTAACATGGCAAGGCTTCCGGCGGCTTGCTACGCTGCCATGGTGAGCGAAGGGCCCCAGCTCGCAGCGGTGCTGCGCGACCGTTCGAGTGAGATCCTCGCCGCGTGGATCGTCCGTTACGAACGTTCGGCGCTGCGGTTCCGCCGCACGACGAAAGCCGCGACTCACACGGCGCAGGTCGCGAGCCTGGTCGAGGCACTTACTGAAGCGACCCACGGCGGCGCCGAGGCGCTCCAGCCGGGCTCCGATGCGACCCGCGAGCTCGAGCGGAGCTGCGCGTTCATGGGGGCGCAGTTCGCGAGCGAAGGTGCGACCGGATACGACGTCGCGGCGATCCTGCTCGAGCTGCGTGAGGTCATCTCGGGCCTGGTCTCGGAGAAGGATTCGGCGCAGCTCACGCGGCTGTTCGAGTGGCTGACCGTCGTCGCGCTCGACGGGTTCGCGGCTTCTGGCCTGCAATCCCTGCGAGAACAGATGAGCGAGCAGCTCGAGGCCGGGACACCCGTCGTCGAGATCCTGCCGAAGGTGCCAGCTGTCCTACTCGTCGGCGCCCCGTCTCCCTCGGTGCTCGACGGTCTCCTGTCGCGGGCCTGGATGCTGGCTGTGGGTACTGGCGCACCGTGTCTGGTCATCGACTGCTCGGGCCTGTCGGCGGTCGGGGAGAAGAACTTCGAGCGCGGGTATCGGGGATTTCTCGAACAAGCCGAGGGCAGTGCGCTGCAGATCCTCCTGTCGAACGCGCGCCGGCCGGTCCGCGAGCTCGCGGCCAGACTGTCCAGTGAGCGGAACATGTCGTTCCAACACTTCGATCACCTCGACAGTGCCGTGGCTCATGCGCTCGAGCGTGCCGGCCACCTTTTGATGCGGCGGGGCTGACTTAGCCCGCATCGTGTTAGAATTTTCGTCCGGTGGGAGACTCCAAGACGACGCCGATCGGCTTTGGCCGATACACGCTCGTCGAACGCCTCGCGATGGGCGGGATGGCCGAGCTGTTCATCGCAACGTCTCCCGGCGAACACGGTTTTCAGAAGAAGGTCGTGATCAAGCGTCTCCTCCCGCACCTCAGCGCGGACGAGACCTACAAGGCGATGTTCATCGACGAAGCCAAGCTGACGGCGAGGCTCGTCCACCCGAAGATCGCGCAGACATTCGAGCTCGGCCGCGTCGATAGCTCGCTGTTCATCGCGATGGAGTACGTCGATGGCATCGACGTGCTCGCGCTCCTGCGAGAGTTTGCGACCCGCCGCCGGCGCGTCGACGCTCACCTCGCTGCGTGGATCTGCCACGAGGTACTCGACGCGCTCGACTACGCCCACAGCTTGCGCGACGAGAGCGGCTCGTCGCTCGGGATCGTCCATCGCGACATCTCGCCGTCGAACGTGCTGCTGAGCGTGCGCGGCGACGTGAAGCTCGTCGATTTCGGCATCGCCCGCGCGATCGATCCGGATCGCGCTCACAAGTCGAAGACCGGCACGCTCAAGGGCAAGTACGGCTACATGTCGCCCGAGCAGGTGATCGAGCTCCCGCTCGACGGCCGCAGCGACGTGTTCTCCGTCGGCGTCGTGCTCGCCGAGCTGCTGACCGGCCGCCGCCTGTTTGCCGCCGCGAACGAGCTCGACGTGCTGCTGATGGTGCGCGACGCCAAGCTCGCGCGCCTCGACAAGTACGGCGGCGACATCGAGCCCGGGCTCAACCAGATCGTCCGCAAGGCCCTGAAGAAGTCGGTCGACGAGCGGTGGTCGAGCGCGGCCGCGTTCCGCGATGGCCTCGCCGAGTGGCTGTTCGAGCAGCGCCACCGCATGACGAACAAGCACGTCGCCGACGTCGTCGCGGAGCTGCGCGATGCGGTGAACGAGCGGCGCAAGAAGGCGGCAGCCGGCGATCAGGCCGGCACCGCGGTCCTCGGCGACGATCTCGTCGTTGGTCGCGCGCCGAGCGACAACCTCGGCGTGCCGAAGATCGAGATGGATCTCGACGACGTCAGCATGCCGGTCATCTCGGTCAGCTACGACGCCGAGCAGCCCGACCCGCCGCAGCGCCCGATCTCCGTCGGCGATCTCGCCGCGTCGACGCATGCGGTGCGCGAGTCGGCGCAGTCGATCGCAGCCGCGGCGACCGCCGCCGCTGCTGCCGCCGCTGGCGTGCCGACGACACCGGTGACGCCTGCCGCCGCGCAGTCGCGGCCTCACACGATCAAGCGCATCGAGCGCGCCGAGACCGTCGCCGAGCGGCCGCGCGCGATCAACCCGGCGCCGCCGACGGTTCCTCCCGTCGCGCCACCGCCGTCGGTGCCGCCACCGTCGACAGTGCCGTCGGGCTCGAGGACCGGCCCGACGCCGATGGCGCGCACGCCGGCCAAGGGCACGCCGCTCGCGATTCCGTCACCGCGCTTCGATACCTCCGAGGGCATCGTCGATGTCCCGATCGCCGACACGATCAGCGCGGCGGTCGAGGCGATCGTGCTCCCCGGCGACGACATCGAGCCCGCGCCGCGCCGGACCGAGGACTCGAAGCCGCACTCGTTCGACGATCTCACCGACATCCCGGCGCACTCGCGGTCGCGCGACATCGTGCTGCCGTCTCCCGACGAGCTCGCGCGCAAGAAGCCGCCGACACCGCCGTCGCTGTCCGACATCGACGACGAGCCCGACGACGCGGGCGACTTCGCGATCACCTCTCCGCTGCGCGTGCTGTTCCGCCTGATGACGGCGCGCGCGACCGGCCTGCTCGTCGTCGCGGTCGGCGGGATCAAGAAGGAGATCTACGTTCGCGACGGCCAGCCCGAGTACGTCTCGTCGAACGTCGCGAGCGAGCTGTTCGGCAACTACCTCGTCACCAAGGGCGTGCTCTCCGACGGCGAGCTCGCGATGGCGCTCGCGATGATGCCGCACTACGGCGGCAAGCTCGGCGATACGCTCGTCGGTCTCGGCCTGCTCAAGCCGCTCGAGGTGTTCCGTCACCTCACGCGCCAGGTCCGCACGAAGATCATCGACGTCTGCACGTGGAACAAGGGCGGCTTTGCCTGGTACGCGGGCCGCGAGAACCCTCGCGAGGCGTTCCCGCTCGACTTCAACGCGTTCGAGATCCTCGGTGCCGGCGCGATGGCGCTCGCCGAGGAAGTCGTCGACACGTGGGTCGCCAAGCACGGCCAGTCGCGCCTGCGCGCATCGCGCACCCGCCGGGTCGGGCCCGAGCGATTCGAGGTCAAAGGCCTCGTCGAGATGTTCGAGCAACTCGACGGCAAGAGCTCCGTCGATTCACTCATCGCTGCAGGCACGGGCCGCGACGACAAGCTGCGTATCGCGCGCATGCTCTGTCTCCTCGAGGCTTGCGACCTCGCCCGCCCCGCATAGGGCGCTACACTGGAGGGGTGCGCACCCTCCTCGCCGCCTCCGTCGCGCTGATCGCCGCCTGCAGCGGCGCATCCGAATCGCGTCATCGCTACATCACGGTCGATGCCGATGCGGTCTTCACCGCGATGGCCGCGACACGCACCCACGGCATGCGGATGCTCGACACGACATCCGACGTCGCGGTGCTCGAGGTCGACGAGGCAGACTTGCCCGCGCTCTCCGATGCGATGCACGAGAGCCACGGCCGGTGCGGCGGCTTCATGCTGCACGATTCGCTCGCCGACGCCGAGGCTTCGCTCCGCGAGGCTCACCCTCTCGACGGCGGCGGCCCCGACTACAAGCTCGACCGCGCCGCGCTCGTCCGCTCCGTCCTGCCCGCGCTCGATCGCGAGCGCATCCTCGGCACCATCCGCGAGCTGTCCTCGTTCGAGAACCGCTACTACCAGTCCGCGACCGGCGCGTCTGCCTCGACGTGGCTGCGCGACCGCTGGCGATCGTTCGCCGCGCACCGCTCCGACGTCACGATCGAGCTCGTCGATCACGGCTACCCGCAGAAGTCGGTCGTCCTCACCATTCCGGGCACCGAGCGCCCGGGCGAGGTCATCGTCATCGGCGGTCACCTCGACTCGATCTCGTTCGCGCGCAAGGCCGGCAACGCGCCCGGCGCCGACGACGACGCGTCGGGCATCGCGACGCTCACCGAGGTGCTCCGCGTCCTGCTCGCGAACGACTACCGCCCCGCGCGCACGATCAAGTTCATGGCGTACGCCGCCGAGGAGATCGGCCTGCGCGGCTCGCAGGCGATCGCGCGCGTCTACAAGCAGCGCAAGGTCAACGTCGTCGGTGCGCTGCAGCTCGACATGACCAACTACCAGGGGTCCGACAAGGACATCTGGCTGATGAAGGACTTCACGAGCGCGCGCCAGAACCAGTTCCTGATCGATCTCATCGAGACGTACACGGGCGCGACGTGGGGCCTCGACGCGTGCGGCTACGCGTGCTCCGACCACGCGTCGTGGAACCGCATCGGCGTGCCCGCGTCGATGCCGTTCGAGTCGCGCATGCGCGAACGCAACATGAAGATCCACTCCGCCGCCGACACGCTCGAGACGAGCGGCAACAACGCCGACCACGCGGTGAAGTTCGCGCGCCTCGCGGCCGCTTACGCGATCGAGCTCGGCAAGGGCGAGGCCGGCGGCCACGTGCTCGCCGCGCCGACGACGATCCACGAGTCGGCGCCCGCTGCGCCGTCGCACCGCGGCAGCCTCGTCGTGCTGAACCTCGCGCTCGCGCTGTCGGCGTTCTGGTTCGCCCGCCGCATGCGCGGCTAGAGGCCGGCGGCGGAGAGCGCGGCGGTGAAGCGCGCGGGGAGCGGCGCCTCGATGGAGATGCGCTCGCTGGCAAACGGGAACGCGATCGATGCGGCGTGGAGGAAGAAGCCGGTCTCGTCGCCGAGCGGCTTGCCGCCGTAGAGCGTGTCGCCGGTGATCGGCGCGCCGACGTACGCGAGGTGCGCGCGGACCTGGTGCATGCGGCCGGTGCGCGCGGCGCAGCGGACGAGCGCGTGCGCGTCGGTCGCCTTCTCGACGGTGAACTGCGTGTACGCGGCGAGGCCGTCGGTGTGATCGATGCGGACGTGATCACCGCGCTGGGCGAGCGGCGCGTCGCACTCGCGCGAGACCGGGCGGCCGTCGGTGATCGCGAGATAGGACTTCTCGACGAGGCCCTGGCCGAATGCATCGCGCAGCGCGCGGTAGGCATCCTGCGTACGCGCGACGACGAGCGCGCCCGACGTGCCGATGTCGAGGCGATGGACGAGGCCGCCGTCGCGAGGATCGTCGCCGAGCGTGGCGCACTCGGGGAAGCGCGCGGCGATCGCGTTCGCGATCGTGCCGACTTCGCCCGCGCGCAGCGGCTGCGACGGGATGCCAGCAGGCTTGGCGACGACGACGAGCTCGGGACGCTCGACGAGGATGTCGAGCGCGAGCGACGGATCGCCGACCGGGTGGAGCGCGTCGCCGGAGACCGGCGTGCGGGTGAGCTCGATGACGTCGCCGGCGACGACGCGGTCGCCCTTCTTCGCGCGCTTGCCGCGCAGGCGGACCTCGCCGGAGTCGAACAGCTCGGCGAGCTGGCGGCGGCCGGCCGACGGGAAGTGACGCGCGAGCGCCTTGTCGATGCGGCCGTCGTCGCCTTCGCCGACGGTGACGGTGGTGGGTGCGGACTTGTCGGTCATACAGCCTCGAGGAGGATCGCGGGGACGACGGTGTTCGGCTGGATCTCGGTCGCCTCGGCCGGCAGCTCGACGAGCGCGTTGCAGCCGACGAGCGACGACAGGATCGCCGAACCCTGCTTGGGATGAGGGTGCGCGATCAGGTGCTCGCCATTGCGGACGACGCGCGCGCGGATGTAGTGCGTGCGGCCGGCCTGCTTGCGATAGCCGCGGATGAGGCTGACCGGCGCGCGTGGCCGCTGCGTGTTCGTCGCGCCCTGCATCGCGAGCAGCGCGGGCCGCACGAACAGCTCGAACGCGACGAACGTCGAGACCGGGTTGCCCGGGAGGCCGAACACCGGCACGCGGCCGTTGTTGAGGCCGAACGAGAACGGCTTGCCCGGCTTCATCGCGACCTTCCACAGCTCGAGCTCGACGCCGGCGGCCTTGAGTGCGGCGCGCACGTGATCGCGATCGCCGACGGAGACGCCGCCGGTCGTGATGACGACGTCGTGATCCATCGCCGATGCGATCAGCGCGGCCATCGTGATCGGATCGTCCTTCGCGATGCCGATGTAGTTCGACGTCCCGCCGGCGCCGGGGATCAGTGCGGCGAGCGTGTGCGCGGACGAGTCGACGATCTGCGACGGGCCGGGCGTGTCGCCGATGCTGACGAGCTCGTCACCGGTCGCGATGATCGCGATCCGCGGCGAGCGCGCGACCGGCACCTCGACCATGCCGAGCGCGGCGAGCAGACCGAGCTCGGCGGCGTTGAGGCGTTCGCCCGCGCGAACCGCGAGATCGCCGGCCGCGACGTCCTCGCCGGCGCGGCGGATGTTGTCGCCGACGGGCGATGCCGGCAGCGTCACCTGGCTGCCTTCGACCTTCGCGTCCTCCTGGATGACGACGGTGTCGAGGCCCTGCGGGACCGGCGCGCCGGTCATGATCCGGATCGCGACGCGCGGTGGGATCGCGTCGGTCAGCACCTGGCCGGCTGCGACCTTCGCGACGATCGGCAGCGTTGCGGGAAGCTCTGACGAGCGGACCGCGAAGCCGTCCATCGCGGAGTTGTCGAACGGCGGCAGGAAGCGCGTCGCGACGATGTTCTCGGCGAGGATGCGACCACGCGCCTCGGAGAGCGGGATTCGCTCCATAGGCAGACGCTGAATCCGCTGCGCGACCGTCTTCGCCGCTTCCTCCACTGACTGCATGACCAACTACCTAGCAGATCTCGGCTACTCTCCGTGCTCATGAGCCGTCACTTGCTGTTCTTGGTGGTCCTCGCCGGGTGCTGCCCACCGGAGTCAAAGGCCAAGAAGGTCGTCGCGGTCCCTCCCGCGCCCGAGACACGCGACCTCGCGCTCCCCGAGGAGACGCACCTGAAGAACGTCCGTCAGCTGACGTTCGGCGGTGACAATGCCGAGGCGTACTGGTCGTTCTCCGGCGACCGGTTGATCTTCCAGACCAACAAGCAGCCGTACAAGTGCGACCAGATCGAGGTCATGAACGCGAGCGGACAGGGCACGTCCTCGCTGGTCTCGTCGGGCAAGGGCCGCACGACCTGCTCGTACTTTCTGAAGGGCGATCAAGAGATCCTCTACGCGTCGACGCACGAGGCGGGACCCGAGTGCCCGACGCCGCCCGACAACTCGAAGGGCTACCTGTGGGGCCTGTTCGACTACGACATCTACAAGGCGAAGCCCGACGGCTCCGACGTGAAGACGCTCGCCGCGGCGCCGGGCTACGACGCCGAGGCGACGGTGTGTGCCGTCGACGGCTCGATCATCTTCACGTCGACGCGTTCGGGTGACCTCGAGCTGTGGCGCATGGACGCCGACGGCGGCAACCTCCGCCAGCTCACGCACACGCCCGGCTACGACGGCGGCGCGTTCTTCTCGGCCGACTGCTCGAAGATCGTGTGGCGCGCGTCGCGGCCGACCGGCAAGGACCTCGATCAGTACAACGAGCTGCTCAAGCAGAAGCTCGTCAAGCCGACGAAGATGGACATCTGGGTCGCGAACGCCGACGGCACCGAGGCGCGCCAGGTGACGTACCTGCCGGGTGCGTCGTTCGCGCCGTACTTCTTCCCCGATGGAAAGCGGGTCCTGTTTTCCTCGAACTTCGTCAACCCGCGCGGCCCCGAGTTCGACATCTACGCGATCGACATCGACGGTTCGCACCTCGAGCGGATCACGCACGCGGGCGGCTTCGACGGCTTCCCGGTGTTCTCGCCCGACGGCAAGACGCTCGCGTTCTCGTCCAACCGCCGCGACGTCACGAAGACCGCGAGCGGTGACGTCTATCGCGCGACCGGCGGCCCCGCCGGCGAGCACGACACCAACGTGTTCCTCGCCGACTGGGTCGACCAGCCGATGCGCGTGAACGCGTCGGGGAACGAGAATGGACCGCAGCGGCCGAGCTCGCTCGAGGTCCAGTCGCAGGATCGATTCGCCGGGTTCGTGAAGTACCTCGCCGACGACGCGCGCGAAGGCCGCGGCATCGGCACCAAGGGCCTCGCGCAGGCCGCCGACATGGTCCAGGAGCAATTCCGCGTGTTCGGCGCCGAGCCCGGCATGCCGGACGGCAAGTGGCGCCAGACGTTCGACGTCACGACCGAGGTCAAGCGCGGCCAGACGACGGCGCTCGCGATCGACGGCAAGGCCGTCGCCGAGGCTGACTTCACGCCGATGGCGTTCTCGGCGAGCAAGACGGTGACTGCGCCTGTCGTGTTTGCCGGCTACGGCATCGTCGACGCCGAGCACAAGGTCGACGACTACAAGGGCAAGAACGTCAAGGGCAAGTTCGTCATGGTCCACCGCTTCACGCCGCCGGGCGACTCGCTCGGCGCGTCGGCGGCGGCGCGCCTCGGCGACCTCCGGTTCAAGGCGTTCACCGCGCGCGGCAAGGGCGCCGTCGGCCTGATCGTCGTCGACAACGGCGATCCGAAGCAGGACGAGGCGCCGCTACCGTCGCTCGCCACCGACGGTATGGCCGATATCGTGTCGGGCTCCGCCGACGCCGGCATCCCGATCGTCGTCGTCAAGCGCAGCGCGGGCGTCGCGCTCGAGAAGGGCAGCCACCTCGCCAAGCTCACGGTCGCGCTCGAGCCCGTGCGCACGCCGACCGATAACGTCGTCGGCGTCATCCGCGCCGGCGCGGCGCAGAAGCTGCCGGGCATCATCGTGATCGGCGCGCACGTCGATCACCTCGGCATGGGCGGCGGCACGAGCGCACTCGATCCCAAGGTCCACGACGTCCACAACGGCGCCGATGACAACGCATCGGGTGTCGCCGGCCTCCTCGAGGTCACGGCCGCGCTCGGCGCGAAGAAGGACAAGCTGTCGCGCGATGTGTACGTCGTCGCGTTCTCCGGCGAGGAAGAGGGCGACCTCGGCTCGGCGTACTTCGTGAAGAACGCGCCGACCAAGGAGCCGGTCGTCGCGATGCTCAACATGGACATGATCGGCCGCATGCGGAACAACCAGCTGCACGTCAACGGCGGCGAGTCGGCCAAGGAGTGGCGCGAGCTCGTCGAGCCGGCGTGTCAGACGGCGCGCGTCGCGTGCACGATCGGCGGCTCGGGCTACGGCCCGTCCGATCACATGGCGTTCTACGTCGCCGGCGTACCGGTGCTGTTCTTCTTCACCGGCAACCACCTCGACTATCACACCGCGACCGACGACGCCGATCGCATCAACGCCGCCGGCGGTTCGCGCGTCGCGATGATCGTCTCCGACGTCGCGCAGGCCGTCGCGAACCGCAAGGACGCGCTGACGTTCGTCAAGGCGCCGCCCGAGACGATGGCGGGCGACGTTCGCCGCGTCGGCGCGTCGCTCGGCACCGTGCCGTCGTACTCGGAGGATCCGAACCAGCCGCCCGGTGTCGTGCTCTCTGACGTCGTGCCCGACGGTGCGGCGGCGAAGGCCGGCCTCAAGGGCGGCGATCGCATCGTCATGATCGGCACCGTCGAGATCCGCGGCATCAACGACCTCATGTTCGTGCTCCAGGCCGCAAAGCCGGGCACCGAGGTCAAGGTGACGTTTGTGCGCGACGGCAAGCGCCAGACGGTGAACGCGACCTACGGCGCCCCGCGCGGCCGGAAATAGGGTCAGACACAAGTCATACAAGTTGCCGTTTTGGCAACTTGTACAAGTTGTGACTGACCCCTAGTTCGTTAGCTCCTCGAGCTTCTGCTCGAGATCCTCGACGAGCTCCTGGGCCTTCTCGACCTTCTTGTGGGCGGCCTCGAGGTCCTTCTCGAGCGCCTTCACGGTGCGCTCGTGCTCGTGGAGATCGATCTTCGCGGTGCGCAGCGCGGTCTCGAGCCGATGCTTCTCGACGGCGATGCGCTTGCGCTCGTCCTCGGCCGCCTTCTTCGCGGCCATCTCGGCGGCGCGGCGTTCTTCGGCCTCGCGCTCGGCCTCCTTCTCGGCGGCTCGCTTCGCCGCCTTCGTCGCGGCGTCGTCGTGCTTGGCGTGGCCGTCGTGCTTGGCGTGGCCGTCGTGCTTGGCATGGCCGTCGTGATGCTTCGGTTCGTGCGCGGGCTTCGCCGCGTGTTCGATCGTCGCGGCGACCTTCTCGGCGGGAATGCCGACCGCTTCGAAGCCCGGCGGATCGCGATCGGCGACGATCGTGCCGGGCTTGTCCTCGCCCCAGTCGCCGGTCGCCGCGATCGCCGATAGCGTCGCCGCCACGCGGCGCAGCGTCGCCTCGTTCGCGTTGTGCCCCGCGTCCTCGAGGATCGTCGCGGCGCGCTGGCGTAGCTTGGTGAGCGCCTCGCGGTGCGCGCCGCTCGCCTTGAGGTCACCCTTGCGCAGGCGGTCGGCGGTCTCGAGCAGCTCGTCGAACGCGTCGCGCGCGTGCCAGTAGAGCTGGTTGACCGCCCACGCCGAGATCGGTGGGCGAGGGCGCGTGCCGAGGACGCGCGCGCCTGTCTTGTCGCCCGCTGTCTTCAGCTCGCCGGCGAGCCGCTTGCGCTCGGCGACGTACTGGTCGAGCGGAACCTGAGCCAGCTCCGTGACGGCCTTGTCGTACGCGGACACTGGCTCATCTTACGTCGCTCAGGCCGCCTTGCGCGCGGCGAGCTGCTGCTGGATCGCTGCCGTGAACGCATCGAGGTCTTCGGGCTTGCGCGACGTGATCAGCGTGCCATCGATGACGACCTCCTTGTCGACCCACTTCGCGCCCGCGTTGAGAAGATCGGTGCGCACGCTCGGCCACGACGTCAGCTTCTTGTCCTCGACCGCATCGGCCTCGATGAGGAGCTGCGGGCCGTGACAGACCGCGGCGACGAGCTTGCCGGCGCGGACCGCGTCGCCGACGAACTTCACGACCGTCTTGTCGGTGCGCAGGTGGTCGGGCGAGTAGCCGCCGGGGATCACGACCACGTCGTAGCTCTTCGGGTCGCGCTCGACGGCGGCCGCAGCGATCACGACCTGCTCCGTGCCCTTCTTGCCGTGCATCGTCTCGCCGGCCTTCGCGCCGAGAACCTCCACCTCGTGGCCGGCTTCGCGAAGCGCGTCGTAGGGTTTCTTGAATTCACTGTCCTCGAAGTCCTCTCCGACGACGAATGCGATGCGAGCCATAACTCCTCTGTGAACATTGCCGATGGTTCGAGCGAATGCGCACGGTGCCCGGCAACATGGGCATCGACGCACGAGCCACGCGGATTACGCGGCTCGACGGTGATGTCGGATCCACAAGATCGCCCCTGCCGCTGCAAGTCCTGCGGCGGCGACCTTGCCTACTTTCTTCGCGATCACGTGCTCGTTCTCGGGTTCTGCCTGCACGGTGGGCTCGCAGACCGCTGCGGTTTTTTCCGTGGGCGCCGCGTGCGCGCTGCCGCCCATCCACGCCGGCGGATCACTCGCCGGGAATGACTCCGCGCTCGCCTCGTCGACCATGTCCCAGTGCTTCATCTTGCGATTCGTCGCCTGGTCCTCGAGATCCTCGACGGGCGCGCCGCCCGGCGCGACTTCGTCGGGATTCACCTCCCATTCGATCACGAGCGAGAAGTAATCCGGCCCGTTCAGTCCGGGCCCATCGATCGATGCGTCCTGATTGCGCCGCTTGTCCATGTATGGAGTTACAGCAACGGACATGCCGACCGGCGCAAAGCGTTGACTCTGGCGGAGAACATCGCATTCTCGGGGGATGTCTGAGGGGACGCGGTTTCGGTGGATCGCGATGGGGTTTGCGGCCGTTGCGATGGTGTTCGCGATCGCCGCTGTCGTCGTCGTGCTTCGTCGCGGTGATGCGGTCGCCACCGAGGAGAAACCGAAGAAGGTCGCGATCGCGCCGGTGAGCGACATCAAGGTTCGCGCGACCGACGTCGTGAAGATCGAGCGCTCGAATGTCGAGGTCGTGATCGAGAGCGGCGAGACGAAGGGCCTGCGCATCAAGGACGCCGAGCTCGAGAGGTTGCTCGGCCTCGAGCCCGGCGACGTGCTCACCGCGCTGTCGGGGCGGCCGCTCGTGCGCGATCTCGACTTTCACGATGCCGTGTTCAACACGAGCATGATGAACGCGACGACGCTCTACCTCGAGGTGAATCGCAGCGGCACACCGACGCTCGTGCGCTGGAAGCTCGACGGCGACTTGCGCCAGGCGCGCTACGGCGTCAACGGAAGCGTGCTCAACAGCTACGGCAGCTACACGCCGACGCCGCCCGCGCCCGATCCGCTGCTCGACACGATCGAGCGCATCGACAACACGCACGTGAAGATGCCGCAGAAGACCGTCGATCAGCTCGCCGCGGACCCGATGACCATGGCGAAGGGCGCGCGCATCGTGCCGGCGATGAAGAACGGCAAGCCCGACGGCCTGAAGCTCTACGCGATCCGGCCGTCGTCGGTGTTCGCGCGCCTGAACTTCGCGAACGGCGACACCGTTCACGCGGTCAACGGTCACGAGCTGACGAGCGCCGACAAGGCGCTCGAGGTGTACCAGAGCCTGAAGAGTGTCTCCGAGCTGACGATCGACGTCACCCGCCGGGGCGTGCCGCTGCGCCTGTTCATCACGATCACGAAGTGATCAGGTCAGCCCAGCGGGGCCGCGCCGCTTCGCGGTGTGCGTGAAGCCCGGGCCGCGCCGCTTGTCCTTGAGCACGCGCACCGAGAGCGCGAAGTCGGGACGCTCGCGGACGCGCAGCGCCTCGGCGCGCAGCGACACGAGCGAGCCGAGCGACGCGGTGTCATGGGCCTTCTCGGTGAGACACACGACCGCCGCGTCGTGCGTCTGCGCGAGCGTGACGAGCCGACCCTGGATCTGCATCGACAGATCCGCGCCCGCGCCACCGCCGCACAGATCGATCACGACGAGCCCGAACGCGCCCGAGCGCAGACAGCGCTCCGCCGAGCGCGCGGCCGCGGTCGCATCGGGTGCGCGGATCACGACGAGCGCCGCGAGATCGATGCCGCTCTCGGCGACGTCCGGCGGATAGAACGTGCTGTTGGTCAGCGCGAACCACGCGACCGGCTCGCTCTGTTGCTGCGCTTCGGCGACGATCTCGATCGCGGCGGTCAGCGTCGCGGACGCACCACGCGCGGAGACCTCGACGAGCCGCCCACGCAGCGCGCCGAGGCCCCAGCGCGCCTCGCTCTCGACGACGCCTCGCTGCCGGCGCAGATCGTCCAGGGAAACGACCTTTGCCTGTGCAGCGGAGCCTCGCGCGTGAGCGAGAAAGCGATCGAGCTCGTCGGACATTTGAACGCATGTTCAGTATCAGATCGCCATGACGCTCCCGCCAGCCGATCCCGGGATCGTTCTCTTAGATCGCAGAGATCACTCGCGATCGTCGCGAGGCTCGACGGTCGTTCAGCGCGGCGGGCCGCCGAAACCGGCCTCGATCGTCGCGACGTCCTCGGCGCTGAAGTAGCGCGACGCGAGCTCGAGCATCTGCGGCCGCGTATAGATCTCGGCGCGCGGCTTCTCGATGACGTCGGCGATCACCTGCGCGACCTCGTCGACCGGCTGCGCGCCCGGCATGCGCTTGTTGTCGATGCCGCCGTGGAGCGCGTTGTTGCCGAACTCGGTCGCGACGACGCCGGGCATCACGGTCGTCGCGTGGATGTCCGGAAACTGATCGCGCAGCTCGACGCGAAGGCTCGCCATGATGAGGTTCGCCGCCGCCTTCGACGCGCTGTACGCGCTGCGCTGCGGCGCGAACGGAAACCGGCTGAGCCCCGACGACACGGTGATGATCTGGCCGGCCTTGCGCTGCTTGAAGTGCGGCAGCACGGCCTGGATACCGTAGACGATCGACTTCACGTTGACGGTGACCATCTGATCGATGTCGTCGTCGGTGAGCTCGGACACCATGCGCGAGATGCCGCGGCCCGCGTTGTTGATCCACACGTCGATGCCGCCGAACTTCGCGATCGCGCGGTCGCGGATCAGCTCGTTGTCCGCGCGCTTGGTGACGTCGGCGGGCACGGTGAGCGCGCTGTCGCCGAGTGGCTCCGCGACCGCCGAGAGATTCGCGACGCCGCGCGCGGCGAGGACGACCTTCGCGCCGCGACGAACGCAGGTTGCGGCGACCGCCGCACCGATCCCCATCGACGCGCCGGTGATGACGATGACCTTGTCCTTCATGGCGGCATTCTGGCTCAAAGATCCGGATTATCTCTGAGGTTGACAGACGTTATCGGATCGCTGAACACTTGGACAGTGAAGGTCGCTTGCCTCGATCTACCTGCGCTGCCACTCCAGCTGGTGTGGCGCAAGGAGCCCGACCTTCGCGCGCACGCGGTCGTCGTGATCGACGAGGACCGACCGCAAGGCACCGTGCTGTGGGCGTGCGAGCGAGCGCGCGCCGCGGGCGTGCTGCCCGGCCAGCGCTACGCGCATGCGCTCGGCCTGCACCGCGCGTTGCGTGCGCGCGTCGTGCCTCCGGAACAGATCGATGCAGCGATCGTCGAGCTGCGCGCCGCGCTCCACGCGCTGTCCCCTCGCGTCGAGCCCGGCGACCCCGGCGTGTTCTGGCTCGACGGCGATGGACTCGAGCGGATCTTTCCCGATGTACGCGGTCCGCATGGCCAGGCATGGGGCATGGCGATCCAGCGCGCGATCGCTCAGCTCTCGCTGTCCGGTGCCGTCGTGATCGGGTTCTCGCGGTTCGCGACGTATGCGATCGCGCGCGCGACGCGCACCGGCGTCACCGTGCTGCGCAGCGATATCGACGAGCGCACCGCCGCGAGCGCGGTGCCGCTGTCGCGCCTCGACGTCGATCCGAAGCTGCGCGACTCGCTGGCGCGCCTCGGCGTGACGACGCTCGGCCAGATGGTGCGGCTGCCGGGCGGCGGCATCCTCGAGCGATTCGGTCGCGAGGCGCATCGCCTCTATCAGCTCGCGGCCGGCGAGCGCTGGGATCCGCTCGTGCCGATGGCACCGCCGGAGGCTCCCGACGAGCACATCGTCCTCGACGACGACGAGCACGATGTCGAGCGGCTCGTGTTCGTGCTCAAGGGCGCGATCGATCGCCTGCTCGAGCGACTCGCCGCGCGCGGCCGTGCACTCACCGCGCTCCACGTCGAGCTGACGCTGCGCCACGCGGTCGGCAACACCGAGCTCCGCGCCGACGTGATCAAGCCGGCGACGCCGACGCTCGACGGGCGCTCGCTCGTGCGCCTCGTCCATCTCCGCCTGACCGGCATGCCGCCGAGCGCGCCGGTCAATGCCGCGCGCGTGTGGGCCGACGATGTCCTCGCGACGCGCGAGCAGCTCGCGATGTTCGCGTCGAAGCCGCGCCGCGATCTGCGCGCCGCCAACGAGGCGCTCGCGCGCGTGCGCGCCGAGCTCGGCGACGATGCGGTCGTGCGCGCCGTGCTGCGCGACGGACATCTCCCCGAGGCCAGCTTTGGCTGGGAGCGCCTCTCGCAGGTCGTGCCGGCGTCGCCGAAGCCGCAGCTCGTGCGGCCGCTCGTGCGCCGCCTGTACGCGAAGCCGCAGATGCTGCCGCCGCAGGCGCGTCAGGTGCGCGACGATGGTTGGCTATTGTCGGGCCTCGAGCACGGTGCGGTCGTCCGCATCCTCGGGCCGTACGTCGTGTCGGGCGGCTGGTGGCAGCACGAGCTGCACCGCGAGTATCACTTCGCCGAGCTGCGCCGCGGCGATTGCTTGTGGGTCTACTACGATCGCAATCGCCGGCGCTGGTTCTGTCAGGGCGCGGTCGAGTGACTCACTGCCAGCTGCCGCCGCCGGGGCCGCTGGTCCAGTCGTAGCGAACGGTCGCGTTCGCGGGCACCGTGATCGGCGTGCAGCTGTACGTACAGAGCGTGTAGTCACCCGCGGCGAGATCGATCTGATAGACGCCGTGGCTGTCGCTCGTCGCCGCCGTGTGTGCGCGCGCCTCGTCGGCCGCGAACACGGTCACCTGCTCGCCGGTGGCCGGCTGGTCCTTGCAGCCCGATGTGTCGCATCCCGAGACGAGAAGACCGTAGACACCTTGCTCGATCGTGATCCGGTCCTCGATATCTCGATCCAGGCCGCCACAGCCCACCGCCAGTAGCGCGAACACCCAGTACCGCATGGCGCCGGAGCGCAGCAATGTGCGTGCCCGCGTAACTGCCCGAGGTCACTCGACGGCGCTGTGAACACACCCGCAATCCCGGACACGATTGTCGTGATCACGTCGACGAGAAACCGTCTGAACATGCGACGTGCGCCACACGTCTACGGTCAATCCGGCAGCGCGCGCTCGCGACGGAGTCGCTCGATCTCCGTCGGTGCCGGATGCACGAGCACGGTGCCGGTCTCGCCGTCGGCGGCGAGCAGATCGCCGGTGCGCGCCCAGCTGAACAGGCCCGCGACGCCGGTCACGATCGGCAGCTTCGCCGCCGCAGCGATCGCGAGTGCCGTCGGCGACGCGCTGTCGCTCGCGACGAGTGCCGCGGCGCCGCGCGCGATCGCGACGATCGTGACGACGGCACCGAGACGATCGGTGAGCCAGATCGCGCCGGGTCGCGCCGACGTGCGTGCATCCGCGGTCATGCCGATCAGCGCGCACAGCTCCTCGATCTCCTCGGCGCGCTCCTCGCCGCTGCCGAGCTTCTGGGCGGCGCGCGCGTAGTCCTTTGCGACGCTGCGCAGGCCACTGGGCTCGGCAGCCGCCTCGACGAGTCGCTCGCGCAGCCGCTGATCGACGAGCGCGAGCGTGAACCGATCGAGCGTCGCGCCGATGCGCGGATCGTCGACCCCGCCGAGCTTGCGAATCGCGCGGCCGAGGTCGTCGCGGAGTCGGCCGAGGAGCCGCTCCATCTCGCGCGAGATTTCCTCGGTGGCGAGACCTGCGAACGGGACCGAGCCGATCGCGGTCGCCGTCGGGACGATACCGGCGCGGCCGAGCACGACGCTGCCGCCGTGGCCGACGCCGACGAGCCGCGCCGAGCGCAGCGCGGTCGCCTTGCGCCGCTCGATCGCGAGCGTGATCGGCGCGGCGAGCGCGGTCGCGAGCGTCACCTCGTCGGATGCGAACGACCGCTTCTTGCGCTGGATGACGAGCACGCCGACGACGGCGCCGCCGCTGATCAGCGGCACGCCCGCGAACACCGGGAATCTCTCCTCGCCGAGGCCGGGGACGTACTTGTACGCAGCCTCGGTCGATGCGTGCGCGGCCGAGACCGGGCGCATGCACTCGGCAACGAGCCCGGTGATGCCTTCGCCGACGGCGAGCGAGACCGTGCCGAGCGCGCTCTCCGGAAAGCCGTGATTGCCGCGCATGACGAGGCGCTCGTCCTCGGCGACGTAGACGCTCGCGATGTCGACGCCGGTGATCGCGACGATCTCGTTGCACATCGCCGACAGCATCGCCTCGATCGGGCCATCGTGGCTCGCGAGCTCGATCAGCCGCATGATCCCATCGACACCGCGATCCCCGCGGTGATGGACGTGAATGATCGAGCGCGACGAGGTGCGAGTCACGGCAATCACCGTGACATGACGGATGTTTCCGACGCGTTTCGCCGCAGCTAACTTCTATTGCGGGACTCCGCGTCTATGCTTACGGCAAGGCCATGTTCCGCGAGGACTACATCATGCGGCTCGTACGTCAGCTCGGGGACTTCCTCGCGCGGATCGCCGGCAAGCGGCGTGCGAAGGACTTCGAAGGCGCGATCGCCGAGGCGGGCAAGGCATGGGACGAGCTGATCGGTCACCCGCGCGAGCTCGTCGATGTCGTCGACACGCCGACGCTCGCGTCGATGTTGCGCGAGCCCCGCAAGATGCGCGTCGCCGCGCAGCTGCTCGTCGAGGAAGGTCACGCGCGCGCCGAGAAGGGCGATCCGGCATCGGCCGCAGTCTGCTATCGCCGTGCGACCGAGCTCGTGCTCGAGGCGCGCGCGGTCGATCCGAACCCGGAGGACGACGCCGCGCTGTTCGAGCTCGCCCGGCTCGTCCCGGTGAGTCAGCTCGATCCGCGCTACCGCGGTTAGCTCCTGCGCCCCGACGCGAGCGCCGGGCGCTCCATCGTGCCTTCGTCGACGCGCACGAGGTCTCGCGGCCAGCGCGGCGTGATGGTGAGGAGCTCGAGCCCTGCGTCCGTCACGAGCGCGGTGTCCTCCGACTTCACCGACGTGATCGTCGGGTTCCATGCGACGACCTGGGCGGGCCCGAGGCGCAGCGGCTCGCCCGGCACCGCGAAGCGCTCGCGGCCCGCATAGCCGGTGAGCCCTCCCTGGTGATGCAGCTCCCACTCGCGCGGAACGCCTTCGGCGGCGTATTGCGCCTGCGCACGCGCGAGCACGTCGCCCAGTGACGCCCCCGGGCGGCTCGCCAGCAGCATCGCGGCATCGACTCGCTGCACCGCACGAAACCGCGCCGCGAGCTGTGCGTCCGGCTCGCCCGCCGACACCATGCGCGTCAGCGACGCGTGGAGTCCGTGCCTGCGTCCGGTGAGCGCCACGAGCAGCGTGCGCTGCCACCGATGTTCCGTCGGCAGCGGATGCCGATAATTCGCGATGCGCTCGTCGCCCGCCACCAGCACGACGAGCGGGAGGATGCCGCGTGCCGCGCAGCCCTGGACGAGTCGTGCGGCGATGTCGCGTTCGCGCTCTCCGGGGTGAGCCTCCGTGCATGCGGACTCGAGCGCTGCTGCTGCGTCCTGGCCGAGTCGCCGGTAGCGGTCGATCTCCGGCGGTAGCAACGTGAAGCGCAGCGCGGCAAACGATGCGTCCACGCGCGCGAGCCCGTGCTGCCCGAGATCCGACAGCACCGGTGCGCCGAGCCGCTCTGCGAGCACGCGCGCCTGATCGTGCTGATGCCACGGCCACGTGATCGGCTCGAGCGGAAGCCCGGCCATTTCCTCGTCGACGATCCTGCGCAGCTCGTTGTTCGCGGCCATGAGATAGGCGTGGTCGGCGGTGACGAGCACCGAGGCGGTGCCCTCCGCCTGACCGAGCGAGACGTGGCTGTCGCCGCCGCAGGTGAGCCATGCGAACGCGCCCTGGCCTCCGACGAGCACGCCGCGCGCACCGGTCGGCGCGAGCCAGCGCCGGATCCGCTCGAGCTTGGTCGAGAGCTCCTCGCGCCGGTCCATGGCTACGCCACCGCGTCGGCCATCGCCGCGGGGAACGACCGCGTGCGCCCGGCCCGCTTCGCCTCGAGCCGGAACGCGCTGTCGATGATCCCGACGTGCGAGAACGCCTGCGGGAAGTTGCCGATCTGCCGCTGCAGCCCCGGGTGGTACTCCTCTGCGAGCAGCCCGAGGTCGTTCCGCACCGAGAGGAGACGGTCGAACAGTGCCTCGGCGTCGTCGAGGCGGCCGGCCATCGCCAGGTTATCGACGAGCCAGAAGCTGCAGATGAGGAAGGTTGCCTCGTGACCCGCGAGACCGTCGACGCCTGTCTCCGTCGCGTAGCGATACACGAAGCCGTCGCTGGTGAGCCCCTTCTCGATCGCGGCGACGGTGGACAGCATGCGCGGATCGTCCGCGGGCAGGAAGCCCATGTGCGGAATCAGGAGCACGCTCGCGTCGAGCGCGTCCGAGCCATAGGATTGCGCGAACGCGCGGATGCGCGGATTGAACGCGCGCGCCAGGATGTCGGCGCGGATCTCCTCGCGCAAGGCGCGCCAGCGAAACAGCCGGCGCTCGACCTTCGACGGTGCTCCCTTGCCGAATCGCTCGATGAACTTCACGCCGCGATCGACCGCGACCCACGCCATGAGCTTGGAGTGCGTGAAGTGGAGATGGCTCTGGCCGCGGATCTCCCAGATTCCCTCGTCGGGCCGTTGCCAGTTCTTCTCGACGAAGTCGACGAGGACGATCACGCGATCCCAGTCCAGCGCATGCTCCACGCCATTCACGCGCGCCTCGTACAGGGTATTGAGCGTCTCGCCGTAGATGTCGAGCTGGAACTGGTCGTACGCGCCATTGCCGATTCGCACCGGCGTCGAGCCCTCGTAGCCCGGTAGCCACGGCAACTCGATCTCGGTGAGGCGGTGCTCGCCGGCAACGCCGTACATGATCTGCGCCTCCGCAGGAGCGCCAGCAGTCGCCCGCACGAGCCAGTCGATCCATGCGCGCGCTTCCTCCTGGTAACCGCCGATCATCAGCGCATCGAGCGTGAGCGTGGAGTCGCGCAGCCAGCAGTATCGATAGTCCCAGTTGCGCACACCGCCGAGCTCCTCGGGCAGAGACGTCGTCGGCGCGGCGACGATGCCGCCGGTCGGCGCGTGGGTGAGCGCTTTCAGCGTGATCAGCGAGCGGACCACCGCGTCGCGATACGGTCCGTGATAGCGGCAATTGCCGACCCAGCCTCGCCAGAAGGCCTCGGTTGCCGCGAGCTCCTTCTCTGCGTCGACGTCGTGGCCGAGATGCTGCTCGTGCGATGGGTAGAACGACAGCGTGAACGGCAGCCGCTCGCCCGCGCGAACGACGAAGTCCGCTTCGACGCGTGCACCCTCGTAATCGGGCCGGAGTGGGACGGGGCTGCTCAGCGCGAGCGCGTCGGGCCCCGAGGTCAGCAGCGCTCGGTGAGCGTTGCATCGGATCCACGGAATGGTCTTCCCGTACCCGAACCGCGCCTTCAGATCGGCGTGGATCGGGACGGCACCGTCGACGCCCTCGACGATCCGGATGATGTCGTGCTCGGCGGTGGCGCACAGAGGCATGAAGTCGATGAGCCGGATGCGGCCGCCATCGCATCTCACCTCGGTCTCGAGGATGAGCGTGTCGGGACGGTAGCGTTGCGTGACGCTGTGCACGTCCGTCGCGGGCCGGATGGTCCAGTAGCCATGGTTATCGTTGCCGAGCAGCTTCGCGAAGCACGCGTCGGAGTCGATGCGCGGCAAGCACAACCAGTCGAGCGATCCGGTTCGCGAGATCAGCGCGACCGTCTCCGAATCGCCAATCAGTCCGTAGTGTTCGAGAGGGGAAGCCATGAACCAAACTTGGACACCAACTCTCGTGAACGCAATTGGAGGTCACCCGACAGACCATCTAGCGTGCTCATTGACATCCATAATGACAATTGGAGATCTTGTGACGGTCACCGGGCCGCTGCTCCGTGATGACGCTCCGGGGCAGCACTCACGCGTCCGCGCCGCTTCCACAGGTACGGAAGCTTGCTGACTCGATCGACCGTCCGGCCGGCCGCCCAGCCAGCGAGCGCTGCGACCGCCACCGCGGCCAGGCAGGTCAGCGTTGCCACGCGCGGACCGCCGAGCCCGAGCACCATCGCCACCGCGGTCAGTGGCAACCGATAGCCTCCCGCGATTCCACCGGCGGCGCCGGCCGCGCCCGCGAGATCCTTGCCGACGTCGAGCCCGGGGGCGAACACTCGTCCGCCGATATCTCCGATCGCGAGGAACGGGACGAAGATGCCGCCGCAGCCTCCCGCCGCCGCCGCCGAAATGGTGGCGAGGGCGCGAAGTACGGCGACAGCGAGCAGCGCCGGTGGCAGCGGGCCGGTGTTCTCCGCCCACAGGATCGATCCGCCGCCCGGCCCGACGGCGGCAGATGGGGCGGCGACGATCACCAAGGTCACGGCGGTGAGCGCCGCCGCGAGCCCTCCGAGCGCGAGGCGGATATGCGGCGCGGCGCGCCACTTCTTCGCCTGATAGATCGCTGCACCGGCGAGCGCCGTGATCACTCCAGAGAGCAGTCCGATGAACAGCGCCGTCTTCACCGCCTGCAGCAGGTCGCTCGGCGGTTCCTCGGGGACGATCAGGCGGATCAGATCGAGACCCAGCGCCATGTTGATTCCCCATCCGACCAGTCCACCGATCACCGCCGCGATCACCCGCTCGGCGCTGAACGGTGCGCGATGACGCCGGCCGATCTCGAGCATGTAGAACGTGCCGACAAGCGCGATCCCCATCAGTGCAGCCACCCCCGCAGCACCGCCACCGACGGCGGCGGGCCGCAGGAGTGCGCGCCAGCGGCGACCGCGATCGCCGAGGCACGCGCCGGCACCGACGCCGAGATAGGCCGCGGGTGCCTCGGTTCCCATCGCCCCACCAAAGCCAACGGTTGCAACGATCGCGATCGCGCGAATCGGCACCAGGCGCCACGAGAAGCGCTCTTCGACGCCCGCCGTGTCGACGACCTCACCGGTGATATCAGCGCGGACCGCGTGAGGGGGGAACGTTCTCCATGCGTGCGCCCGTCGCGGTGCCGATGATTCTTCGCTCCGGCCAATGCCCTGCAGCACCAGCGTGGTGAGCGCGAGCCCGACGAGCGGCGTGACGACGAGAACCCAGGTGACCTGGGCGGACACGAAGTCCATCCCCGCTTTGAGGACCCACGTCACGCCGACGACGAACAGCGCCCCGACCACCCCGCCGAGCAGACCACCGAGTGCGGAGATCACCACGTGTGTACACCGCGCAAAGGGTCCACAGACGAGATCGTCAGTGACCACCAATGTAGATCATCGATCAGGTCCTCGCTGAGTATTCCCATGTTCGAGATCACGACTTCGAGATCACTATGCCGCCGTCGACACCAGGGCGCCTTACGCCGCCGCGCGTAGATCGACGTCCGTAGTCGACGTCGCGACGTGCGACTGGCACGAGCCTGGCAGTCGGATCGATCGAGTCCGCTCGATAAGGAGTGCCGTGACGAGTGAATCGATCGCTCATCCCCTGCATCGGCCCGCCGTCGGGGCTGCGACGGCGCGTGCGGCCAACGCGCGTGCGGTCGTCTGGATGGTCGTCTATCTGCTCTTCATCCTCGCGCCGCTGTTCGCGCTGCTAGGTGGTGCGCATCCGCCGGCGCGCTCGTTCTGGACGGAATTCTCGATCGCGCTCGGCTACGCAGGCCTGGCGATGATGGGGCTGCAGTTCGGCCTCACAGCGCGATTCCGTTACATCACCGAGCCGTGGGGCGAGGACGTCATCTATCACTTTCACCGCCGGCTCTCACTGATCGCCGTCGGTCTGGTCGTCGCTCACCCGATCATCCTGTTCCTCGAGCGCCCCGAGCTGGTCGCGCTGCTGAACTCGTTCCAGGCACCGTGGCGTGCTCGCTTCGCGGCGCTCTCGACGTACTCGCTGATCGCGCTCGTGGTGATGGGCCTGTGGCGCACGAAGCTGAGGCTGAGCTACGAGAGCTGGCACCTCACGCACATCGTGCTCGCGGTGGTCGCCGTCACCGCGGGGATCCTGCACATGGTGGGATGGAGCTTCTATTTCGAGGATCCGTGGAAGCGCGGCCTCTGGGTCGGTCTGACGATCTTCTGGATCGCGCTTCTCGGCTACGTGCGGATCGCCAAGCCGCTGTTCATCCTCAGAAAGCCATACCGGGTCTCCGAGGTGCGAAAAGAGCGCGGCAACACGTGGACGCTGGTGATGCGGCCCGATGGGCACGCGGGGTTCACCTTCCGGCCGGGACAGTTCGGCTGGCTGACGGTCTATGGCAGTCCCTTCAAGATCACGGCGCACCCGTTCTCGTTCTCGTCGAGCGCAGCGGCCACCGATGGCCGCGTCGAGATGTCGATCAGAGAGCTCGGCGACTTCACGAACGACATCCGAAAGGTGCCGGTCGGGCGGCGCGTCTACATCGATGGCCCGTACGGCGCATTCACGACGGGCAATCCGGCAGACATGCACGTGCTCGTCGCCGGAGGCGTCGGCATCACCCCGATGATGAGCATGATCCGTACGCTCGCCGACGAGTGCGACAAGCGACCGGTGATCCTGCTCTACGGCAGCAAGACCTGGGAATCGATCACGTTTCGCGAGGAGCTGGAGGCGCTCAAGGCGCGGCTCGACCTGACGGTGATCCACGTGCTCGAGAATCCTCCCGACGGCTGGACGGGCGAGCGCGGCTTCATCACGGCGGCGGTGATGCAACGCCACCTGCCGCCCTCCTACGCGGACCACGAGTATTTCATCTGCGGCCCCGACGTGATGATGGATGCGATCGAAGGGGCTCTCGAGAAGTTGGGAGTGCCGATCTCGAAGTACCACTCCGAACGCTACAGCTTCGTCTGAGGAGGTTGTCGATGCGCCGTTTGCTTGCCGACCGGTTGGTGCTTGCGACGGGGACGATCGTGATCCTGTTGTCAGCTGCGTTCGCGTTCATCCGTACGACGCAGTAGGGGCGATGGCGGATCACCAAGTTCCCGAGCGCGTGTCGACGCTCGAGCTGTTCTTCGACCTCGTGTTCGTGTTCACGATCACGCAGGTCGCGAAGGTCGTGGTGGATTCGCCGAACACCGAGGGTGTTGCGCGCGCAGCCATCCAGCTCGGCGTCATCTACTGGATGTACGACGGCTACGCGTGGATGACGAATGCAGCGGGGCCCGACACCTGGCGACGTACGGCGCTGTTGCTGGTCGGCATGGCGGGATTCTTCGTGTGCGCGCTCGCCGTGCCGGGCGCGTTCGGCAAGGACGGTATTGTCTTCGGCGTCGGGTATCTCACCGTCACGCTCGTGCACCTGATCGGGTTCGTGCGGAGGCCCGGCGCGACCCCGATCGCGAGCATCTACGGGATGGCGCCGGGCAACCTCATCAGCGCGGGACTCGTGCTCGCCGCGGGCTGGACGTACGGGACCGCCGACTGGGTGCTGTGGAGCAGCGCGCTGACGCTGCAGATCGCCGTGCCGGTCGTGACGCGTCGGGTCGGAGGGTTCGCGTTCAACGCCGCGCACTTCGCGGAGCGACACGGTTGCATGCTGCTGATCGTGTTCGGCGAGTCGCTCGTCAGCGTCGGGCTCTCGGTGCCAACGCAACAGATCGATCGAAGGCTGATCTTTGGCGCGCTCGCGGGCCTGAGCGTCACCGCCGGGATGTGGTGGGCGTACTTCGTCGGCGAGAACACGCGTGCCGCGTGCGCCTTCGAGGCAGCGCCACCGAGTCGGCGCGTGATCCAGGTGCTCACCGGCTACGAGCTCGCGACCGTCGTGATGATCGCAGGCGTGATCGCAGTCGCCGCTGCTACGAGGCTGCGGGTCTACCAGCTCATGTTGCCGGCGCCTGCGTTCGAGGCTCAGCTGATCGCGGGAGGCACGATGCTGTTTCTGTTCGGCTCGGCGGGGTTCCGTCTCGCCCTGGGATTCGGCTCGCCGTGGCCGCGCGCACTGGGAGCGCTCTCGTGCCTGGTCGCCATTCCCGCAGCCATGTACCTGTCGACAGCCGCGGGACTGGCGGCTACCGCGATCGTGATCGCGATAACGCTCGGTATCGAGCACATCCTCGAGAAGGCATCGACGCCGGTCGCGATCTAGCCGAAGTCGAAGCTCAGCGCCTTCGACTCGTGCGCGAGCAGCCACTTCTTGCGATCGAGTCCGCCGCCATAGCCGGTCAGCGTGCCGTTGCTGCCGATCACGCGGTGACACGGCACGACGATCGCGATCGGGTTTGCGCCGTTCGCGAGCCCGACCGCGCGAACGGCACGGGGGCGGCCGATCCGGCGCGCGAGGTCGCCGTACGACCACGTCTCGCCGCATGGGATCGTGCGCAACGCCTGCCACACGAGGTTCTGGAACTCGGTGCCGGTGAACACGACCGGCAGCGTGTCGATCGCGGCGAGCTCCCCTGCGAAGTACGCGCGGATCCGATCGGTGAGCCCGAACGGGTTCGCGACCTCGGTCACCGCGCCCCAGTTCTCGTCGCGCGACAGCCGCTCGACGAACGCGACGGTGCGCAGCGCGCCCGCCTCGTCGGCGACGATCGCGAGCTGGCCGACGGGCGAGTCGAGGTAGTCGAGCTGGTACATCATGCGCGAAACGCCACTCCGACGAGCTGCGCACCGATGCCGCTCGCGACGTAGACGTTGCGCTGGTTCGACGTCAGCGTCGCGAGCCAGTCGAACAGGCCGCCGTCGGCGAGCGGGACCTCGTCCCCGTTGGGCGCGGTCACCCACAGCATGTAGCGGATGCCGCCCGAGTAGTACGGGTGCTCGAGCAGTTTGCGCGTGCCGTTTGTCGCCGCGGCAACGCGATCGGCGACCGCAGCGCGCTCGGGCGTCGCGAGGATGTCGAGGCGGCGCGCGCCGAACCGATAGCCGTGCAGCTCGAGTCGATCGAGTGCGCGCTGCATCGTCGCGATGTGGCGGACGAGCGTGTCGACGGCGAACGCGTGGTCCTTGCGCTCGCGCCCGCCGCTCGCGAGCACGAAGATGCGGAAGTGCGCCGCGTAGCCCGGCTTGTCGGGGACCGGCTGCGCGCGGATCACGCGCTGGCTCGTCGCGAAGTGGAGGTCCGTGTCGGGCGCGGCGCGCATCCGCTCGGCGCACTCGAGCGCGAGCACGTTCGTCGGATCGGAGACCACCTCGGTGCCGCGCAGCGCGCTCAGCGTGCGGTTCTGGTCGGTCAGGCCCATGCGCGAGCAGGTGCCGAGCGGCGCGACCGGCGAGAGCTCGATCGCGTCGAAGCCTTCGGCCGCGGCGAGCAGGTGGCCATCGATCTCGACGGTGACGCGCTGATCGACGGCAGCCGGGCGCACGAACCGATCGCGGCGATACTGCGCGAGCACGTCGGCGAGCGCGCGTCCGGCAGCGCGGCGGCGCATGACCTCGAGCAGCAACGACTGCAGCTCGGAGCCGGGCAGGTTCTCGGCGAGCTGGGCGAAGCTCTCGTTCCCGATCGCATCGATGACCCAACTGCGCGTCATGCGCGCAGGTTACTCGCGATCGCTACGGATCGTACACCTGCACCCACGCGGTCTCGGATGCAGTGGCCACGCCCTTGTAGCTGCCGACGACCGCGAGCCGCCCCGTCGAGCTGCCGGCGAGTGTCGAGGCCATGGGACCGTACGAGGAGGACTCGCCGGCGGTGCCGAACGTCTCCAGCTGCCACGGCGAGGTCCCGTTGGCGAGGTAGCGCGCCACCCTCCAGCCCGTCACGCCACCCAACCTGTAGAGCCAGCCAACGTCGCCGGTACCGGCGGCCGTGCACGAGTTCTGGACGTAGTCGGCAGAGGTCGTTGTCTTGCTTGCGGAGATCCCCGGACCGACGAGGTACGCGCGACTATGACCCGACGCGCATGCGATCAGGCCGGCTGCGTTCGTCGTGATCATGGCGTGGTAGCCCGCCGAGGCGTTCGTGAGGTCGGCCAGCGCGGTGCCGTCGCTCGCCCACCGCTTCACGTCGGTGGCCTCGCCCGTATCGGCATCCGGGACGTCGGCGAGGACGTTGCCGCTCGCGTCGATCGCCACCGAGCAATGGTGATCGTCACCCGATAGCGTCTTCGTCCACGACGCGGTGCCGCCCGCATCCCACCGTGCCACGCCGGTGTTTCCGCGTGCCACGACAGAGCCATCCGACGCGACCGCGAGATCATGCGCGCCCACGCATGCACCGACAGCGGGCGTGACGGACCACAGTTGCGTACCGCTCGAATCGAGTTTCACGAGCGAGTTGTCCGTTCTCACGTAGATCGTATCGCTCGGTCCGGTCGCGATGGCACTCACGGGCATGCTGAGCGTCCAGAGCGTCGAACCCGCCGGAGCAAGCTTGATCAGGTTGCTCGGGGAGCCGACGACGAGGTTCCCGCTCGCGTCGAACGCAGCAGCGGTCGGGATATCTCCCGGCAGGAAGCGCGTCCATTGTTCCTTGCTGTCCTTGTTGAACGTGAACGTGACGGTCGACGTGCCGACCGGTGCCGATAACAGGAGACAGGGAGAGCTCGTGCACGCGCCGGACACGGAGGTCAGCGTCGACGGCGTCGAGGCCTCGATCGCCACCTCGTTGCCGGCGGTCACGGGAACCGAACAGCTCCCGAAACAGGTCGCGACGGGCGCGCCGGACTCGAAGACCTTGACCTCTCCGGTGGCCGATCCGGCGTAGACGATGGCGATCTCGCTCGATCCGCTCAGCGTCATACTCACGGTGACCGACGCCGGCGTGATGTCCGCGGGAACCGTGCACGTCGCCGCCGTGCCGCAGCTCGGGATCGACCAGCTGGTGATCTGCGTGTTTGCGCCGGGCGCCGCGGTCAGCGTGATCGCGCTCTCGAACAGCGCGGTGCACGTCGATCCGCAGTTGATGCCGGCGGGCGTCGACGTGATCGTGCCCGAACCGGTGCCGGTCTTCGTCACGGTGACGCGTCGTGCGCCATGCGCGGTCGCAGCAGCGCTGTAATCGACGCCGGCACTCGTGACCGTCAGGTTGCCGCTCACGAGTCCGAGCGCCTGTGGCGTCGCGGTGAGGACGATGTCGCAGCTCGTGCCAGCCGCGAGGGTGGCGCCGCAGGTCGATGCTCCACGCGCGAACCCCGCGCCGGACACCGCGATCGCATCGATCGGTGCATCCACGGTGCCGTCGTTCACGAGCTCGAGCGTCATCTGTGTCGCCGGTCCGATCTCGAGCTGGCCGAACGACGCCGTCGGCGGATCGAAGTGCAGGCTCGGCATGACCGCGTGGCCGATGAGGCCCACGTGCACCGGGGTACCCGACGTGCTCGCGATCGCGAGATCGGCTGTGCGCTCGCCGGCTGCGGTGGGCCGGAACTTCAGCACGATGTCACAGCTCTCGGTCGGGTCGAGCGTTTGCGCCGCGCATGTCGTGAGCGTGTTATCGAGCGAGAAGTCGTTCGCCGCATCGCCGGTGATCGACAGTGCAAGCGGACCGATCGCTGCAGAGCCGGTGTTCCTGACGACCAGCTGCGCACTCGAGCCCTGACCGACGAGCGTCTGCGCGAGCGTCACCGACTCGACCGCCGCTCCATCGCTGTCGGAGACCTCGAGCGCGCCAACGCCAGCATCGCTGCCGCCACCGCCCCCTCCATCATCCCCACCGCAACCCGCAACGACACACGCGACAACGACACACGACCATTTCATGGGACGCAGTATCGCCGATTCTCGACGAGCCGTGCGTGACATACGCACGTCGACACGAGTGTGCGGCGTTGCCACACCTTGCCTAATCGAGGTCCAGATCGAGCGTCAGCGCGTCGCGATAGGGCGGCACGTACGACGCCTCCTCGAACCACTCGCAATCGATCCGCTCGCCGACGAACAGCCGGCGCACGTAGGCGCGCAGCCGTTCGGCGACGTCGGAGGGGTCGCGATCGGAGAAGATCAGCTGCAGATCGGGCAATCCGAGCTGGGCGAGCCCGACGGTATCTGCGAGGAGCTCGCCGGGACGTCCCGTCGCGTTCGCCATTCGCACGTTCACCGCCGGCCCGCTCGGCCCGTGCTCGGTGCGCAGGATCCGGTACTGCTCGAACGTGAGCAGCTGCTTCGCCGGAATCCAGTGGAGCACCACCTGCTCGCGCTCGTCGTCGTCGAGATACGCGAGCAGCGTGTCGAGCACGGCGAGGAATGCTTGCAGCATGCTCGCGTAGTTGAGCGGACGCTGCGACGTCATCGAGACGATGATCGAGTGAGGGCAGCGCCTCGCGGTGTCGTCCCACCGCTCGTTCCAGGTCGGGCTCCAGAGGAGCGCGTCGGTCAGCGGCACCGCGAACGCCTCGGGCTGCGCGTGGAACAGCTGCACGAACAGCGGCAGGTCCGCGGTCTGGATCTCGACCGTCACGTGGTCGCGATCGCAGGCCGTCAGCTCCACGTCCGAGCGCCACCGCCGAAGCATCGTCACGAGCGCGAAGGCATCGAGATGCACCCGATGCGGCAGCAGCAGCTGAATCGAGTAGTACTGCCCCGCGCCCGGCATGCGCGCTAGGTACAATGGTCGGACCATGCATTCAAGGGCAAATAGATCTCGGGGGTTGACGGGAGTGGACTGGACCTGAACACTCGTGCAGTCGATGTCCGACTACGCGCCACTTTGGTGCAAATCGAACTTCTCGTTCCTCGAGGGCGCGAGCCACGCCGAGGAGCTCGTCGAGGAGGCGCACCGACTCGGCATGCGCTCGATCGCGATCACCGATCGCGACGGCGTCTACGGAATGGTCCGCGCGCACGTCAAGGCGAAGGAGCTCGGCATCCACCTCGTGTGCGGCATGCAGGTCACCGTCGCCACGCAAGGTGCGCGTCTCGCGCCATCGCCGGTCACGCTCCCCAAGGTCGGCCTCCATCACGACACCGAGCACGTCGGCCACGGCCCCGGCTGGGGCGCCGATACCGACGATCTTCCACCGGCCATCCCCGTCACCGGTCGACGCGGCCGCACCAAGCGCGCGAAGCCGCGCTCGCCTCAGCTGGCGATCGAAGCCGCGCGCTCCGCCAACGACGCGACATCCGCCGCGCCACCATCGTCGTCGCACATCGTGCTGCTCGCGACCGATCGCGCGGGCTGGGCGAACCTCGCGCGCCTGGCGACCGCAGGCCGTCGTCGCTGCGACAAGGGCGAGTCGCTCGTCAGCTGGCAGGAAGTCTGCGAGCGCGCGCCCGGCGTGATCGCGCTGTGGGGCGGCGAGGGCAGTCACCTCGCCGGCGAGCTCGAGCCGTCGCCGCAGGTCATCGGCGATCTACGCGACGCATTCGGCGATCGCCTGTTCGCGATCCTCGCGCGCCATCGCCGCGCCGACGACGTCCCGCGCGAAGCCCGCTTGCGCGCACGCGCCACCCAGTTCTCGATCCCGCTCGTCGCTGCGACCGAGGTCCTCTATCACTCGCGCGCGCGCCGTCCGCTGCAAGACATCCTCACCTGCATCCGGCACGGCGTCACGCTCGCGACCGCGGGCCGGCTCATCCGCGGCAACGACGAGCACGACCTTCGCGCGCCGCACGCGTTCCACAAGCTCTACGCCGACGAGCCCGGCGCGATCGCGCGCACGCTCGACATCGCCGCGCGCTGCACGTTCTCGCTCGGCGAGCTCCGCTATCGCTATCCCTCGGAGCGTCTCCCCGACGGCACGACCTCCGCCGCCCACCTCCGCAAGCTCGCCTACGAGGGCGCCGCCCGCCGCTACGACGGCGACATCCCCGGCAACGTCCGCCAGCAGCTCGACGCCGAGCTCGCGATCATCGAGGAGCTCGACTACCCCGGCTACTTCCTCACGATGTACGAGATCGTGTCGTACTGCCGGCGACGCGACATCATGTGTCAGGGCCGCGGCTCCGCCGCCAACTCGGCCGTCTGCTTCTGCCTCGGCATCACCGCGGTCGATCCCGTCCGCATGGGCCTCCTGTTCGAGCGCTTCCTCTCGCGCGAGCGCGCCGAGCCGCCCGACATCGATCTCGACATCGAGCACGAGCGCCGCGAGGAGGTCATCCAGCACGTCTACTCCGTCTACGGACGCGACCACGCGGCGATGGTCTGCAACATCATCCGCTATCGCCCGCGCTCCGCCGTCCGCGACGTCGGCAAGGCGCTCGGCATCCCCGAGACCGCGCTCGATCGCGCCGCCAAGCACCTCTCTCACTACGGCGCCGTCGAGACCGAAGCCCTCGCGCGCTCCGGCCTCGCCGAGGGTGGCCACGCCGGTGCCCTCGATCACCTCGCGCGCCTCTCCGACGAGATCCTCGAGTTCCCCCGCCACCTCTCGGTCCATCCCGGTGGCTTCCTCCTCGGTCACGAGCCCGTCCACGACATCGTCCCGATCGAGAACGCTTCGATGCCGGGCCGCACCGTCATCCAGTGGGACAAGGACGACCTCGAGGACCTCGCGCTCTTCAAGGTCGACCTCCTCGGCCTCGGCGCGCTCCACCAGCTCCACCTCGGCCTCGATCTCCTGCGCCAGCACCGCGGCATCGACCTCTCGATGGCGACCATCCCCGCCGAGGATCCCGCCACCTACGACATGATCTGCACCGCCGACACCGTCGGCACGTTCCAGATCGAGAGCCGCGCGCAGATGTCGATGTTGCCGCGCCTGCGCCCGCGCACGTTCTACGATCTCGTCGTCGAGGTCTCGCTCGTGCGCCCCGGCCCGATCTCGGGCGGCATGGTTCACCCCTACCTCCGCCGTCGCAAAGGCCTCGAGCCCGTCGAGTATCCGCACGAGTGTCTCGAGCCCGTCCTCTCGAAGACGCTCGGTGTTCCGCTCTTCCAGGAGCAGGTGATGAAGCTCGCGGTCGTCGCCGCCGACTACACGCCGGGCGAAGCCGACCAGCTCCGCCGCGACATGGCCGCATGGCGCCGCTCGGGCCGCATCGAGAAACATCGCGAGCGCCTGATCGCGCGCATGATGGAGAAGGGCATCGCGCGCGAGTTCTCCGAGCGCGTGTTCGAGCAGATCCGCGGCTTCGGCGAGTATGGCTTTCCCGAGTGCGTCGTCGGCGACACGCGTGTCATCGATGCCGAGACGGGTGCGTGGGTCCGGATCGAAGACGTCGTCCTCGGTCGCGTGCCGCTTCGCTACACGCTGACCTGCAGCGACGACCTGAAGATCGAGAAACGTCGCGTCGTTGCCGCGAAAGCGAGTGGCCGCAAGCAGGTCTTCAAGCTGCGCACCGCGCTCGGCCGCGAGATCGAAGCGACGGCGAACCATCCGTTCCTGACGATGTCGGGCTGGACGAAGCTCGGCGATCTCAAGGTCGGCGATGCCGTAGCCACGGCAAGGGGCTTGCCCGAGCTCGGCAAAAAGCGCTGGTCGACACACGAGCTCGTTGCCCTCGGTGGCTTGATCTCCGAAGGCAACCTCTGCCACCCGAGCACGTTCTACTTCTACACGCAGGACGATGAACACTGCGCCGAGTTCGCGCGTTCAGTCGAGCGCTTCACCAACACCGAGGCGGTCATAGAGCGCCACAAAGACTGCCTCAGCGTTCGCGTTCGACGACTCGATCGCTCACGGCCGCCGGGTGCCGTTGCGTGGGCAAAGGACCTGGGCATGTGGGGATGCGGTGCGTACACGAAACGAATCCCCGACGACGTCTTCACACTCTGCGATCGAGATATCGCACTCGTCCTCGCGCGGCTTTGGGAAGGCGATGGCACGATCGCGGTGAAGGGAGCGCACGTCGACTACGATACGGCGTCACAGCGACTCGCGGCGGATGTTCAGCATCTCCTGCTGCGCCTTGGGATCATCTCGCGGTGCTACGAGCGCGAACGGCCGTATCGCGGTCGTATCGTTCGCAGCTATGTCGTCACCGTCACCGGTGCTGATAACCTGTGTCGCTTCTACAAGCTCGTCGGTAAACGCTTCCTCGGGGCGAGAAAACGCGCACGTGCGAAGTCGCTCGCGGTACCGAACGAGGCACGGATGTCGAAGGACGTGATCCCCTCCGAGGTTCATCGCGTCATCCGAGCAGCTCGTGATGCTCGCGGCACGACGTGGAATGCGATTGGTCGTGCAACGAAGCTCGGGATGCGCGAGATCCGGAGCACGAGCGGTGACAAACGAGGGGTGGTCGCGAAGCTGGCGAGCCACCTGGGATCCAAGGAGCTCGAGCGTCTTGCGACGTCCGACATCTACTGGGACCGCATCGTCAGCATCGAGCCTGCAGGTGAGCAGCAGACCTACGACCTCTCGATCGACGGCAACCATAACTTCCTCGCGAATGACTTCGTCGTCCACAACTCGCACGCCGCAAGCTTCGCGCTCATCGCGTACGCGACGTCGTGGATGCGCAAACACTACCTGCCGGAGTTCACGTGCTCGCTGCTCAACGCGCAGCCGATGGGCTTCTACTCGCCCGCCACGATCGTCGGCGACTCGCAGCGACACGGCCTCGAGATCCGGCCGATCGACGTCACGTGTTCGGACTGGGACTGCACGCTCGAGCCCACCGACGACGATTTCGGCTTCGCCGTGCGCATGGGCCTGCGCTGGATCAAGGGCATCCAGCTCGCCGAGGGCGCGGCGATCACCGACGCACGCCGCGCTCGACCGTTCGAGAGCGTCGAGGACTTCGTGCGGCGGACGCACTTGCCGGTGCGCACGCACACGGCGATCGCGGAGTGCGGCGCGCTCGGGCCGCTCGTGCGCGAGCGCAGAGATGCGCTATGGCAGGTGACGGGCTGGGTGCGGCGCCAGGACGATCCGCTCGACCTCGGCGGCGACGTCAATGCGGCGACGTTCGGCGCGCTGACCAAGCTCGACGAGATCTTCTGGGACTACCGCGCGAGCGATCACTCGACGATCGGCCACCCGCTCGCGCCGCTGCGCCAGGAGCTGCGCGCGAATCGCTGGCCCGATGCGCGCACCGTGTCGAAGGGCCGCGATGGCCAGCGCATCGAGTACGTCGGCATCGTGATCTGCCGGCAGCAGCCGGGCACGGCGTCGGGCGTGACGTTCATGACGCTCGAGGACGAGACCGGGTTCGTGAACCTCGTCGTCTGGGCGCAGGTGTTCGCGCAGTACGCGACGATCATCAAGACGACGTCGCTGCTCGGCATTAGCGGCAAGCTGCAGGTGCAGGAGGGCATCGTGCACCTGATCGCGGAGAAGGTCTGGGCACCCGAGCTATCGCGGCCAGTGGCCGAGGTCGACAGCCGCGACTTTCATTAGCCGTCGTTCAGCGTCGACCTTTGCGATCTGGATCGTCGGCGGGGTTCTGGAACGTGAGCGGCCAGAGCAGCCGTCGTAGTTCGACCGTCTCCGCGAGGTACTCGCGACTCCAGGCCTCGCGAAGATCCGGTGTCGCGTCGAAGATGATCGAGCCGTTGATGTGCTCGAGGTTCCTTGCGCCTGCAGCGGCAAGCTTGCTCGCGTTGATCTGGCTCGCGAACTTTGGCCCGAGCAACGTGATCGGATAGACCCTGCGGATTCTCTCTCTCGCCTCGCTGGCTGGCTTCTCGCGCTGCATCTTGCCGCGAAACGAACGGGGTGACGTGTCTGGTTCCTCACCCGCATAGGTGTGGAAGACCTGCGTCGTTTCGACGACGACGTCGCGCAGATCTGCAGCAGCCAGCACACCGCCTGACAGAACCTTGCCGTGCTCGGCCGCAATCCGCAGCCAGTCTCGCGCGACTCGAACGAACACGGTCGCCGGCCAACGCTGAGATTCGGCGCCAACCCAGGCGAGGGCAGGGGACTCGAGCTCCGGGAACTTGCCATCGAGGCGTAGCGTGATCGCGCCCCCTAGCCTGACATCCTGCGGCGTACCGACGAGCAGGGAGATCGAAAGCGTAGTCGAGTCGTCCAGCGCGGCGTCGACCTTCTTCTGTCTGAGCTTGCTCCAACTCAGGAAGCGGTTCCTGGTCGAGATGCTCGCAACATCGGCAATATCAAGGCCAGCTACGAGCGTATCGAGCAGTTGGCACGCGGGGATGTCGGGCAACTGGCCTTCGAAGTAGACGAAGCAGCCGGAGCTTCGGACGGGCGCAAACATGCACTTCTACTTCCGAACCTTGTGGCCCACACCCAACGAGAAGCCCTGAACACCCACCAACGTCATAGACCCGGAATGTACAGCAGGGCTGTCGCGAACGCGGGAGAGCGAATCACCAGCGGGATCTCGGCGCGAACATAGGCGAGCTCATACTCACGTGGGGATGCGCTTGATGAGCAGAGGCCGACTGAGCTGAAGCCTGATGTTCGGAAGCGGCGCGCGGCGCCCTCGGCCCTGATCATTGATCACAAGTCGATCCGTAGGAATTTCGGGCCCACGTCGACGGTCGTTGGTGAATGGACCAGTCCTCAACTGCATCTGAGTTCGTTCATGCATCGCTGGGAGATCCTCGCCGCACGCTGATGACCCTGGCTGAAGCTTTGGCAGCAGTTACGCGAGCATTCGAGGACGCTGCGGAGCGAGAAGGCGCCTATCGTTTCGTCGAGAATCCTC
>JABFXX010000141.1 GCA_013368795.1 Kofleriaceae bacterium | reverse complement strand
CTCGCGCACTTCGTCGAGCACATGGCGTTCAACGGGACCAAGAAGTTCCCGAAGCAGGCGATCGTCGACTACGTCGAGAAGGTAGGCATGACGTTCGGCCCCGACGTCAACGCGTACACGTCGTTCGACCAGACCGTGTACCAGCTGATGGTCCCGACCGATGACAAGGCCGTCATGCTGACCGGCCTCGACATCCTGCGCGAGTGGGCCGGCGAGGTCGCGTTCGATCCGACCGAGGTCGACAAGGAGCGCGGCGTCGTGCTCGAGGAGTGGCGCCTCGGCCGCGGCGCGTTCGCGCGCATCAACGACAAGCAGTGGCCGACCATCTTCCAGGGCAGCAAGTACGGCTCGCGCCTGCCGATCGGTCAGCCCGAGATCCTGAAGACAGCGAAGCGCGACACGCTCGCCCGGTTCTACAAGGACTGGTATCGCCCCGACCTCATGGCCGTGATGGCGGTCGGTGACTTCGATCCCGCGGAGATGGAGAAGGAGATCCAGGCGCGCTTCGGCTCGCTGACGAATCCCGCCGGCGAGCGCCCGCGCACGAAGGCCGCGGTGCCGCACGATCACGACACGCTCGTCACGACGGCAACCGATCCGGAGATGCCGTTCACGTCGGTCACCGTCTACGACAAGATGGACCGCCGCGCCGAGGAGACGAAGGCCGACTACCGCCGGTTCCTCGTCGAGAACCTCTATCACTCGATGCTCAACGCGCGCTTCGAGGAGCTCGGCCTCGACCCCGATGCGCCGTTCCTCTACGCCGGCTCGTCGACCGGCTCGTTCGCGCGGTCGAGCGACCTGTTCATCCGCAGCGCGCAGGCCAAGGAGGGCCGGCTCGCCGACGCGGTCGCCGTGCTGTTCCGCGAGATCGCGCGCGTCGAGCGCCACGGGTTCACCGCGAGCGAGCTCGAGCGTGCGCGCAAGGCCGCGCTCAGCGGCGCCGAGAACTCGGCCGCCGAGTGGGACAAGACGCCGAGCGAAGAGATCACCGACGAGATGACGCGCCACTTCCTCGAGCACGAGCAGATGCCGGGCCGCCCCGTCGAGCTCGCGTTCAACCGCGAGCTGTTGCCGACGGTCACGCTCGACGAGCTCAACCACCTCGCGCGCACCTGGGGCAGCGAGCGCGGCCGCGTCGTCGCGATCAGCGGCCCGGCGAAGGCAAAGCTGCCGGCGGAAGCCGAGATCCGCGCGCAGATCGCGAAGGCGACCGCCGGGGAGATCACGCCGTGGAACGACAACGGCGGCGACCAGCCGCTGCTCGCGCAGAAGCCGACGCCCGGCAAGGTCGTGTCGACGAAGACGGACGCGGACGCGGGCACGACGACGTGGATGCTGGCCAACGGCGTGCGCGTCGTCGTGAAGCCGACGACGTTCCAGAACGACGAGGTCACGTTCAACGGCTGGCAGCTCGGCGGCAGCTCGCTCGTCCCCGACAAGGACTACGTCAACGCCGATCACGCCGGCGAGATCGTCGGCCAGTCGGGCGCCGGCGACCACGACCCGGTCGCGCTCCGCAAGATCCTCGCCGGGAAGGTCGCGTACGCGTACGTCTCGATCGGCGAGCAGACGCAGAACGTCTCGGGCCGCGCGCGTCCCGCTGACCTCGAGACCGCGCTCCAGCTCGCGTACCTGCGCATCACGCAGCCGCGCGTCGACCAGCGCGCGTTCGCGGCGTGGAAGGTCGACCAGCTCGAGTGGGTCAAGAACCGCACGCTGATGCCCGAGATCAGCTTCTTCGACGCGATGACCGCGGTATCGACGAACAACCACCTCCGTCGCCGGCCGACGACGCAGAAGGACATCGAGTCGGTCGACCCGCAGAAGGCGCTCGACATCTTCAAGCAGCGCTTCGCCGACGCGAACGGCTACACGTTCATCTTCGTCGGCAATGTCGACCTGGCGACGCTCCAGCCGCTCGTCGAGACGTACCTGGGCAGCCTGCCGAGCAAGGGCCGCACCGAGAAGTGGAAGGACATCGGCATCAAGTACCCGACGACGAAGCTGACGAAGGAGATCGTCGCCGGCACCGAGCCCAAGAGCTTCGTCTCGCTCACGATGGGCGCGCCCGACAAGTGGTCGCCCGACCTCGAGCGCGATGCGCGGATCCTGTCGATGGTGCTGCGCATCCGCCTGCGCGAGGTGCTGCGCGAGGACATGGGCGGCGTCTACGGCGTGTCGGTCGGCGCGTCGATCAGCCGCGAGCCGACGCAGCGTCGCGGCTTCCGCGTGTTCTTCGGCTGCAACCCCGACAACGTCGACAAGCTGAAGACGGCCGTGTTCGACGAGGTCGGCAAGATCGCGAAGGAGGGCGTCGCGCCGATCTACATCGAGAAGGTCACCGAGCAGCTGCGCCGCCAGCACGAGGTCGACCTCAAGGACAACCACTGGTGGATGGGCGAGCTGCACGACCTCTACTACTTCGGCGACGACCTGAAGACCTCGAGCGACATCGACGCGATCGCCAAGCGCGTCACGAGCGACAACATCAAGGCGAGCGCGAAGCGGTTCTTCGACCCGAAGGTCTACGTGCTCGGCGTCATGCGTCCGAAGAAGTAGAGTCGCTCACGAGCTCGCGAGCGCACGCACGCGCGGCACGAGCTGCTCGACGTACTGGCCGCCCTTGCGCACGCCATCGGTCTGCTGCCCGGACGCTCGGCCGTCGGGGCCGGGCTTCGCGAACAGCGGCACGAGCGGCGACTTGTAGCCGGCCGCCTCGAGGCGATCACCATCGCGATCGAGGTCGAACTCGAGCAGGCGCAGCGCGCCGAGCTGTGGATCGAGCGTGCCGGCCTCCGCGGCGGCGTGGAAGTCGCGGCACGGCTCGCACCACGTCGCGCCGACATAGACGAGCACCGGCAGCTTGTCGCGCGCGCCGATATCGAGCTCGCCCTTGACGTAGCTCGCGACGTCGCCGCTCTCGGGCGCCTTCACGATCTCGACGTGGCCGGTGAGCGCCGGCGGAGCAGCAGAACCGACCGCAGGCGGCGCGTCCTCGCGCGAGCAGGCAACCAACGACAGCGCGAGGACGATGAACCGCTTCATTTCTCGGGAAGCATAACCGACTGGAAGTACTGCTTCGCGTCGAGGTAGGCGTTGGCCGCAGCCTTGACGTTTGCAGGCGTCATCCGCTCCGTGACCTGCTGGGTGTCGAGCACGATCGTCGGATCGTCACCGTAGCGGTACGCGTTCGCGAGCCAGCCGAGCCAGAACCGGTTCTGGCGAAGCTCGGTCTCGCGCGAGCGCAGGAACGTCTGCTTGACGCGCTCGAGCACCGACGCGTCGACCTCTTCCTTCTTCAGCTTCTCCGCGTTATCGAGCACCGCCTTGACGAGCTCGTCGACGCGCTGCGGGTCGCAGCCGAACCGCACGCTGAAGCTGCGCTCCTGGAACGGCGAGCGCGTGATGCGGCCGCCCGCGCCGACGCCGTAGACGCCGCCCTTGTCCTCGCGCATGTCCTCGCGGAGCTTGATCGAGAGGACCTGGCCGAGGATGAACATGTCGCGGTCTTTTTCGCGGGTCCACTTCTCGTTGCCGTGGAAGTCGAGCTGCACGCTCGCCTTCGGCTCGGTGCCGAGCTTGAACGTCTTCTTCACGATGCCGGCGACCTTGCGGATCTTGAGGTCCTTCTCCTTCTCGTGGCGGTTCTTGCCGGGCAGACCGCCGAGGTAGGTCTCGACGAGCGGCTTCAGCGTGTCGAGCTTGACCGCGCCGACGATCACGAACGTGAAGTCAGACGCGTCGCCGAAGCGGCTCTTGAAGAACGCGAGCGCCTTGTCCTGATCGACCTTGCCGACCTGGTCGGGCTCCGGCGGCTTGCGGCGCGGATGGTTCTTGTAGAGCGCCATCTGCGACTCGCGCGCGTAGCGGAACTCCGGCGAGCGCAGCGCGTTCGAGAGCTGCTCGACGAAGTTCGTCTTCCACACGCCGAACGCCTCGGGATCCTTCCGCGGTGACGTCATGCGCATGTAGAGCAGCTGGAACGCGGTCTCGAGGTCCTTCACCGACGCGCTCGCATCGACGTTCTCGGTCGTCTCGCCGATGCCGGTCGACACGCGGACCTGCTTGCCCGCGAGCACCTTGCCGAGATCCTCGGTGTCGAGCTCGCCGACGCCGCCGAGGTCGGCGACATCATCGGCCCAGCGCGCGTTCGCGTAGTCCTTGTCGGAGACGGTCGCCTCGCCACCCGGCGAGAAGCCGGTGATCGAGACGTTGTCCTGCTCGAAGTCGGTCGGCTTCACGATCACGCGCACGCCGTTCGACAGCGTCCACTCGGTGACGCCGATCTTGTCGATCTTCGCCTCCTTCGTGACCTTGCCGGCCTTCGGCGCCTTGTCCATGAGCGCGGTCGTCGGCGCCTTGTCCTCCCACGCCTCGACGTTTGCCTTCGACACCTCGTCGACGATCGCGAGCACGCGGTCCTTCGACGGCAGCGGCTTGCCGTCCGGACCGGAGATCAGGACGACGCGGCCGTCGGCACCGCCGAACGAGGTGCCGAGCTTGTTGAGCTCGGCGAGCGTCAGCGTCGGCAGGATCTCGAGCGCCAGATCCTTCTCGCGCTTGCTGCCGATGATGAACTCGTTCTCGAAGAAGTTGCGCGTGATCTCCTCGACGAAGCCGCGGCTATCGCGCGTCGCCTCGGTGTCGGCGAGCTGCTCGTACTCGCGGATCGTGTTCGTCCGGGCGCGATCGAGCTCGCTCTGCGTGATGCCGTGCTTCTCGACGCGAACGACCTCGGTGAGCAGCGCGCGCAGCGCGTCCTCGGTCTTGCCCTGCTTGACGTTCGCGAACCGCGAGAAGCCGTCGGCGTCGAGCACGACCTCGCCGATGCCGGCACCGGCGCCGATGAACGGCGCGTCGGGACGGCGCGAGATCGAGCGCAGGCGATCCGACAGGATCTGGGAGTAGAGCTGCTCGGCGAGGAGGCGGCGGTAGTCGCGCTTGCTCGCCTCGGGGCGGTGGGCGACGAGGTTCTGGATCGTCACCGTCGTGTTCGTCGCCTCGCGATCGGTCTCGATCGAGACGCGCGTGCCCTCGGCGGCGGGGACACCGCCGTCGACACGCGGACGCGGCTTCGTGGCGGCGGGCAGATCGCCAAACCGCGCCTTGATCTCGCTCTCCATCTGCGCCGGATCGAAGTCACCGACGGCGATCACCGCCATCATGTCCGGGCGGTACCAGTCCTTGTAGTAGCGATAGAGCGTGTCGCGCGGGGCCTTGTCGAGGATCTCCGGCAGACCGATCGTGATGCGATTCGCGTAGCGCGTGCCCTTGAACTGCACCTGCGCGTGCTTGTCGAACAGGCGCATGCCGGCGCCGCGGCCGAGTCGCCACTCCTCCTTGACGACGCCGCGCTCCTTCTCGACCTCCTTGGGGTCGAACGTGACATCGCCGGCCCAGTCGCGCAGGACGTCGAGGCCCTTCGCGATGAAGTCGGGGTTGTCGCTCGGGACCTCGAGCTTGTAGACCGTCTCGTCCCACGACGTGTGCGCGTTGAGGTCCGCGCCAAAGCGCATGCCGATGCTCTCGAGGTACTTCACGAGCTGGTTCTCGGGAAACCGCTTGGTTCCGTTGAACGCCATGTGCTCGACGAAGTGCGCGAGGCCGCGCTGATCGTCGTCCTCCTGCACCGAGCCCGCGTTGACCGCGAGCCAGAGCAGCGCGCGCTTCTCCGGCTTGCCGTGCTTCAGCACGTAGTAGGTCAGGCCATTGCTGAGCTTGCCCTTCTTCAGCGAGGACCACAGCGGCAGCGGCGCGGCGTCGGGATCCGCGGGCTGCGGGCTCGCCGCAGGACCGGCCGCGGGCTCCGCCGCGACGTCGGGTTTCGCCGGCGCCGGGGCAGTCGATTTCGGAGTACCGCCGCCACACGCGACGAGCGATAGCAGGACGAGAGAGAGCGCTCGTTTCATCGCGGGCACGATGCCATGGGCCGCGCCTACATGCACCCCCAGCGAGGGTGCGACGCCTGCGACGATATCTAGCGACCCGCGGCAGCAGTCGTCGTGTGAGGCACGTCGAACAGTGCCGCGAGCTCGTCCTCCTTCTTGGCCGCGTCTCTGCGGCCGAGGTCGATCAGCTCGGCGGCGAAATCTCCGTCGAAGAGAAGATACGAGAGCAGATCGCTCTCGTGCCTCGCCTCGCCCTGCGAGAGCTGGCGGATCAGACGTTTCGCGACGAGGCCGCTGACCTTCACCTTGCCGGCGGCGGCGAAGTCAGCGGCGATCGCGCCGATGTCCTCCGACGGCCGGATGTGCACGGCCTGGATCCGGCGCAGCGGCGCGCCGCGCAGGCGCACGAGCTCGTGGTTCATCATCTCCTCGAAACGATCGCCGAACGACGCCTGGCCGGCTTCGAGGATCATGTTGATGCGCTGCATGCGCATCAGGTCGTACTCGGTGTGATCGAGCAGCAGCGCGTTGAGCGCCTTGCCGGCGAGGAACAGCGGCTTGGGATACGCCTGCTCGCGCTCCTTCTCGAGGGTCTTCGGCTCGGGCTTCACGTGCTTGAGCGAGACGAGCAGCAGGCGATCGGCGCCGAGGCGGATCGCCGGCGACATCGGTGTGTTCTGGCGCAGGCCGCCGTCGGTGAAGTACTCGTCGCCGATCTTCACGGCGGGGAACAGCATCGGGATCGCTGCCGACGCGAGCACGTGGCGAGGACCGATGCGCGCCGCGCGGTGACGCACGAACGGATCGCGGCTCCACTCGCGCGGCACCGGCTCGGCGCTCGACAGGAACACGACGGTGTG
>JABFXX010000563.1 GCA_013368795.1 Kofleriaceae bacterium | reverse complement strand
GCGCTCGATCGCGACAGCTTCAACCAGCTCTCGAAGCTCGACCACTTCGACGGCCAGCACTGGACGCAGATCAACGGCCCGGGCGTGAAGACCGAGGCGCTGCGCGCGACGGCGCAAGAGCTCCACGTGTTCGGCGACGGCGTGTTCCACCTCTCGGGCACGACATGGGTCGCCGAGACGGTGCCCGGCCCCGCGACGTGGCTCGAGTACAGCGACGTCGGCAACGACATCTTCCTCGTCGGCAATGACTACACGACGACGCCGTCGACGCCGCGGCTCGCGAAGCGTCAGGCCGGCACGTGGTCGGCGATCCCCGCGCCGGCGACGCAGACCGTGTGCGGCATCGCCGCGCTCTCGGCGAATGACATCTGGGTCACCGGCCAGGACCGCGACCCGAACACGTTCGTCTACCAGGCGACGATCTCGCACTGGGACGGCGCGACGTGGACGATCACGAAGCCGGCGAACGTCACGAGCGCGTGCGCGATCATCGCGAACGCCGGCGAGATCTGGGTCGCGGGCACCGGCAACGGCTCGATCCTGCGCCGCGCGACGAACGGCACGTGGACCACGCTCAATGGCGCGGCGCTCGGCGATATCCGCGCGCTCGTCGTCGATGCCACCGGTGCGGTCTGGGCGTCGGGCGACAACGGCGTGATCATGCACCGCTAAGTGACTGGAATGGTTAGGGTCGAGAATCTGCTTTGACCGATGTCGAGAACGCGTGGTCGGCTCCGACCTCGGGGCATGCAGAACAAGGTCACCACGTTTCTCTGGTTCGAAGCCAACGCCGAACAGGCCGCGAAGCTCTACTGCGAGATCTTTCCGATCTCGAAGATCACCGAGAGCTCGAAGATGAGCACGAGCTTCGAGATCGACGGCCAGCGCTTCGTCGCGTTCAACGGCGGTCCGCACTACAAGCTGACGCCCGCCATCTCGCTGTTCGTGTCGTGCAACACGCAGGCGGAGGTCGATGCGCTGTGGGAGCGGTTCCTGTCGGCGGGCGGCCACGAGTCCCAGTGCGGTTGGCTCGTCGACAAGTTCGGCCTGTCCTGGCAGATCATCCCGCGCCAGCTCCTCGAGCTGATGAGCGATCCCGATCCCGCCAAGGCGAACCGCGTCGTCGAGGCGATGATGCAGATGCAGAAGATCGACATCGCCGCGCTCGAGCGCGCACATCGCGGCGACTGAACGGACCGAGTAGAGTGGGGCGGTGAGCGCCCCGGACGACGACGACGATCTGATCACCTGCGACACGCACGGCGAGACGCCAGCGACGTTCGTGTGTCGCCACGTCGCGTTTGGGGTCGCGTGCGGCTTTCATGCGAACCCGCCCGCCGAGGACGATCCATGGCCCGACGCATGGTGCGATCTGTGCGAGGCCGCGTTCCAGGCGGCCGGCGGAGAGTGGAACGAGGAATCAGAGTCCGGCGTGGACCTCACGCTCCTGTGCACGCATTGCTACGAGGCTGCGCGGGCGCGCAACATCGATGTGCCGCAACTGGCACGCGGCGCGTCGGTCGCGCTCTCCGAGGATGAAGCAAGCAAGCTGTTCCATCACGCGGTCCACGCGGCGCAGGCGATCCAGGAGCAGTCCCAGGCGAAGTGGAACTGGCACACGATGGCGCGCTGGGACTACAGCGTCGAATCGCTCACGTTGACGATGTCGGATCCCGACCGGCCAACGCTCGTCGCCGACCTCCGGCTCGTCGGCAGCTACTCGACAAACACGAACACGTTCCAGTGGGCCTGGGAAACGTGCGGCGACTGCGCGCCCGAGGCGGCTGCGAGTGCCCGACTTCGCGAGCTCGGCACGGTGCGCGGGATCTCCAAGCTCGCGACGCCGAACTTCGCTTGCGACGAGGACGAGGGCTGGAAGATGGCGTCGCTCGCCGCATACGTGCTCGGTGCCGACAGCCTCTATCGCGCGCCGTCGAAACACCTGCAGATATTCATGCTGCTGGACAACTGGCGCGTCGTGAGCTGACGGTCACTTCCGGCAGTCCGTGCATAGCTCGATCGACAGGTCGGTCGTCGACAACTTCGAGTCGTGCGGAACCGCGATGACGAACTCGGCCGGGACGCCGTAGCGGATCAAGTAGCCGCGGATCTTGTCGGCGCGACGCTGCGCGAGCGACTCGCTACTCGCAAAGCCGTGGACGGTGATCACCGACCAATCTGCGTGGTGCTTCCACTTGTCGGCGAGCGCTTCGACCTTCGCGCGGCTCTTCGAGTACACGCGAACGCGACCGGGGGCGAAGTCGACGAAGCGATGCACGTCGAACGAGCCCGCGGCGGTTCGTTCCTCGGTCAGGGTCTCGGCGAGACTGCGCGCGAGGCACCTGGGGTCGTTCGCGCACGAGTCGGCGGCGTGCTCTGCGAGTGCGGGCGTCGCCGCGACGAGCGCGGGCACGAGCACGGCGAGACGCAGCTTGACCACGCGAGCTAGTTCGGCCGGGTTCGTCGGCTTTGTATGTGCGCGACGAGCCGACATGAAATACCGACTCGCGTGCGCGCGTTGTGCTCGGATGTCCGACGAGCTCCAGGCCGAGGTTGTTCCACCGAGACCCCGTCGAGGGCGAAAGCTGGTCGTGCCTGTCGGGTGCGGCGTCGCCGGTGTCGCTATAGGTGTGCTCGCGACGGCGTTGTGGAAGCGGCCCGTGGTCCATGCCCGACCGGTCGTCATCGAGTTGCCCGCACCGGTCTGCGACTCACCGCCGGTCGTCGTCCCGCCCCCGTTGCCGACCGCGCCTCCGCCCGAACCTGTCGCCGATGTCGCGATGGTGATCACGGTAGGTGACGACTCGTACGTCGAGCTCGAGATGCCGCTGGACCTGCCGACGCACGCCGCGCCGGCGCTGGTCCAGAGCTTCGACGCGTTCACTGCGATCGCAGAGGTCGAGGCGAAAGACCTGCCGGACGATCTGCGCGCGTGGAAGAAGCGCAAGGTGAGCGTCGACGGATCGTGCGAGGCGCGCGTGACCGGGTTCGCCGTGATCGGTCGGCTGAGAGGGCTCGCGCGAGACGCCGAGGAGAACCTCGACGAGTGGACCGCCGACAAGGTGCTCGAGTACGGGCGGCCGACGCTGTTCGCGCGACTCGATGGCTGCCGCGGCATGGTCGCGCGCGATGCCGCCTCGCCGGCGATCGCCGTGCTCGCGGACAGCGACGAACCGGGCGACTGGGCCGAGCGTGCGCTCGACCGGTTCGCGATCTCGGATCCGGTCATCGCCGCAGAGCGCGCGTGGCTCGAAGCCGGCAACCAGGGCACCTGGTACATGTCGAGCGAGGCACGCCTCGATACCCACGTGATGCGTCACCCCCGGACCGGCGTCACGTGGGTGCTCGTTCACGCGTACCTCGTCAACGACTGCGGGCTCCTCGGCGGCAACGCCATCGGGCTGTATCGCGTCGAGAATGGCAAGCTCGTCACCGACCTGGAGCGCGACGAGGGCGTGCCTCGCATCGAGCAGGTCGTCGACCTCGAAGGCGATGGCAAGCTCGAGCTCGTCGGTTCGTCGCCGGATTCCATATCGATCGAGCGAGCGGATGGCACCGACGTGCGCTCGCTCCACATCGCGACGTTCGGGTGCGGCTGCTGACCGATCCTGCGCTTGATCAAACGCCGCGTTGCACCCAAGCTCTGCCCATGCTGCAGGTGTTCGACGCTCGCCAGCTCGCGCATGCGCCCGCGCTCGAGCTCCACAACGGTGCGTGGGTTCCGCATGTCGATGTCCCCGCGCGCGCACAGTCGATCGCTGACAGCGTCGCCTCGTTCACGCCGGCGACCGACTTCGGCATGGCACCGCTCGCGCGCGTCCACACGGCCGAGTACCTCGACTTCCTCGCGACCGCTCACGAGCGCTGGCTCGCCGCAGGCCGCACCGGCGACGCGATCGGCTATGCGTGGCCCGTCGTCGCGCGCCGCTCGATTCCGCTCGATCGTATCGACGGTCTCCTCGGCCGCTTCAGCTTCGACGCGAGCACGCCGATCTCCGCTGGCACCTGGACGTCCTCCTACTGGGCCGCGCAGACCGCGCTCACCGCGCTCGCGCCGCTCCTCGACGGCACGCAGCGCACGACGTTCGCGATCTGCCGGCCGCCGGGGCACCACGCAGGTGCCGACTACCTCGGCGGCTACTGCTACCTCAACAACGCCGCGATCGCCGCGCGCGCTGCGCAGGACCGGGGCCACGCGCGCGTCGCGATCCTCGACATCGACTACCACCACGGCAACGGCACGCAGGACATCTTCTACGAGGATCCGACCGTGTTGTTCGCGTCGATCCACGGCGACCCGGTGACCGACTATCCGTTCTTCTGGGGCCACGCCGACGAGCGCGGCGCGGGCGCCGGCGAGGGCACGACGCTCAACCTGCCACTGCCGCGCGGCACGACGCTGGCACCGTACCTCGCCGCGCTCGATCGAGCTCTCGACGCGATCAAGCGCTTCGCACCGTCGCTCGTGATCGTCTCGTTCGGCGCCGACACCTACGAGGCCGATCCGATCAGCCACTTCAAGATCGCGACCGCCGATTACCCGACGCTCGCGCGCAGGATCGCCGGCCTCGGCCTGCCGACGCTGATCGTGATGGAGGGCGGCTACGACGTCGGCGCACTCGGCGACAACGTGCGCGCGTTCCTCTCCGGCTTCTGATCACTCGGAGACGAGATCGACCATCAGCTCGTTGCCGAGCGCCTCGAGCGCGACGCGCAGGATCGAGAGCTCGAGGGTCGACGGCACGAGCAGCTTCGCGCGGACGACGAACATCGACTCGCCCGACATCGGGGCGCTCGCGATCGACGACTCGAGCTCCTCGACGTTGACACCGCGCTCGGCGAGGATGCGCGCGACGTCGCGCACGATGCCCGGCCGATCGTTGCCGGTGACTGCGACCTTGACCCGCGAGCCCGACTCTGCGGCGGGGGGCGGCGGCACGACGCGCGACGTGACCTGCAGGCCGGCGCCCTCGAGCTCGCGCAGTTTCGCGATCAATGCGTCGGTCTTGCTGTCGTCGATCGTGACGAGCACGATGCCGGCGAACTGACCGCCGAGCCGCGCGAGCCGGCTCTCCTCCCAGTTGCCGCCGGCCGCAGCGATCCGCTGGGCGAGCGAGTCGACCAGTCCCGTCTTGTCCGTGCCAACTGCGGTCAGGAGCAGCGTGGTGCGCATGCCCAGAGCATTGCACCGCTGCGCCGGCACGTCGAGGCTACTCGACGGTGAGGCGTCCTGCCTTGTGCCACGCGCGCACAGCCGGGCTCGCGATCGACGCGACGGCGTGCTCGCCGAGAAACGGCGCGTCCTTGCCGTCGAGCTCGAGTCCCGCCAGATGCGGCAGCTTGGCGAGCGGCGTGATGTCGACGAAGCGCGTCTCGTGGTTCAGCAGCTGGAGCGAGCTCAGGCTCGCGCAGCTCGCGAGCGGATGCAGCGACAGCTCCTGCACGCCGACGGCGTAGAGCGCGACGCGCTCGAGAGGAAGGTTCCCGAGCGGCTCGAGATCCAGTCGCGCGAGCATCGGCACCGTGTGCAGGTTGAGGGTCCGCAGCTTCGTGCGCGCGAGCGGCGCGAGATCGAGCTTTGCGAGTCGCTGTGCCTTGCCGACGTAGAGCGACTCGAGCGCAGGCGTCACCCAGGACAGGTCGAGTGCCTCGTTCGTGATGCCGCTCAGCGATACCGAGCGCAGGCCGAGCACGGCGAGCGGTGCGAGGTCGATCGGCGGTGGCTCGCCCGTTTGCGAGATCGACAGCGACTCGAGCGTGCGCACGTTCGCGATCGCGCTGACATCGCACGGCGCCGTACCGTCGAGATACAGATGGAGGTGCTGGAGCGCGGAGCACGACGCGAGTGGCGACAGGTCCGTCCCGGCGGGCACGGCGAGGCTCAGATTCGTGAGCGCAGCGCAGCCCGCGAGCGGCGCGAGCGTCGGGATCGCGATCGCGGACTGACCCGTCTCGAGGATCTCGACATTCGGCGCCGCGGACATGGCCGCGAGATCGAGAGTGGCGAGCTCGTGCTGGTAGAGCCGCAGTCGCTTCGTGCGCGCGTTCACGCTCAGCTCGAATGGGCTCCCATCGCGCAACGTTCCCGTCAGCTTCGGCATCAGGTCGTTTCTACACGACCTACCGGGCAGATTTGGATGGACAGCGACCCAGTGTCGACGATAAGAGGCGCGCGTGAAGTCGCTTGCACTGGTCCTCGTGATGGTCGTCGGATGTGGCAACGAGTCGGGGAGCTCGACGGACGGAGGGCCGACCGGCGACGGTGGCTCGGGCAGCGCGGGTGCCGACGCGCACGTCCAGGACCCGGCCGATCCCGTCGAGGACGTCCCCGCGTTCACGGGCATCTACACGTTCGGCAAGCTCACGACCGACGAGTCACTCAACGCGAGCGCCGGCACGTGGTTCACCGAGTCGACGACGGAGCACAAGGTCAGCAACATCCGCACGACGTACGCGCGCTATCGCGACGGGATGGTCCTGCAGAGCAAGCTCGGCGCAGAGATGTTCATCTACGACCAGGCGACGACGACGATCAGTGCGGCGATCGCGCTGCCTTCCGATGCCGTCGGTCACGCGACGATCCGCGGCGGCCTCGTCTACATCGGCGGTTCGGGCAAGCTCTACTCGTACGAGATCGCGACCGGCATGTGGCGCAGCCGTACGCTGCCGAACGCCGGCGCATGCCATCACGTCGTCGCCGGCGCGACGCGCCTGTTCGCGATCTGCAAGAACCCGACAACGACGACCAACGACGACGTGTTCTCGACGTGGGCGAACAGGACGATGTCCGACGTCGCCACGGTCGGCACGCTCTCGCCGGGCGAGGGCGCGGAGTTCTCGTGGATCACCGCCGCGCCCGGCGACGATGTCGCCTATCTCGGCTCGGAGTCGCCCGATCGCGGATGCGTCGCGCGTGCGACGTGGAACACGCTCGAGCCGTGCGTGTTCTCGCTGCGCACGCTGACCACGATCAGCGACGCGATCCTCTGGGACGGCCAGGCCAGCGAGGACGGCTCCCTGCTCTACGTCACGTTCCATTCGCAGGCCAACGCGGGCAAGCACCTCTACGAGGTCTCGCTCGCGCAGCCGATGGCTCGCTACATTCGCTCGAGCATCGAGTCCTACGCGACGTGTCCAGACAACTCCGTCGTGTTCCAGGACGGCACGATCTCGCAGCGGCGCTCGGGTGGCGTCACGACCGACGTGCGACTCGGCTCCGGCGGAGAGCTCGACATGGGCTGTCCGCTCAAGAAGCAGTAGCGCGCGATCGCTGCCAGGACTGCCACGTGCTCCACGCCCACACGCCGGCGACGACGAGGAAGCAGAGCGTGCCGACGAGCACGTAGCGATCGATGAGGTGACGGACGGGCCAGCCGTGGACCTCGACGAGCTTCGACGGGTCCGACAGACCGACGCCCTCGATCTCGCCGAACGGGATGACATCGGGATCGTGCCGCGCGGCCCACCACGTCGCGAACGTGTCGACGAGTCCGGCCGCGCCGATCGCGAGGAGGCCGAAGCGAAGGCCACCGGCGCGCAGCCGCGACGAGGGGCCGACGAAGAATGCGACGACGAGCAGGCTGCCGAGGACCATCGCACCGGCGTCGCCGCCGAACGTGAACGCGGCCGACGCGGTGTCGGGCGCGCTCGTGGTGCCGAGGAACTGCAAGACGGCGAGCGCGAGGCCGAGCCCGAACAGGCCCATCTGCTGCGTGGTCCAGCCGCGCCAGAGGACGAACGCGTTGAACGCCGCGACGAGGAGCGGCACGAAGACGGCGCGCGTCTCGCCGATCAGCGTCTTCCACAGCGTTGGCACGGCGCCGAAGCCGCACCACCACGCGGTGAGTGCGTGGCCGATCTCGTGGAGCGGCATCGTCAGCGCCGTGCGCTGCGCGAAGTGGCCGGTGTCGCAGCTGTGGAACGCGATCGCGAGGACGAACGCGATCGGGACCGAGCCGGCGCGCAGCTTCCACTCGTGCGGCTCACGATCGGGCTCGTCGTCCACAGCCTGGAATCGTAACGCGCTTCGACTCCCGGCTGTAGTCGACTAAGGTTGCCGGCATGGCAAGTCGACCTGTCTGTGCTGTCGTCGGAGTCGGACCTGGCAATGGCGCGGCGTTCGCGCGGAGGTTCAGCAAGGATGGCTATGCGGTGGCGCTGCTGGCGCGGCGCACCGAGACCACGAAGGACCTCGCCGCAGAGCTGAAAGACTCGCGTGCGTTCGAGTGTGACGTCGGCGATGCAGCGTCGGTGCAGCGCGCGTTCGACGGCATCCGCTCGACGATGGGCGACCCGGAGGTCGTGATCTACAACGCGGGCTCGGGCGTGTTCAGCCTGTTCGACGACGTCAGCGTGGCCGACTTCGAGGCGAGCTTCCGCGTGAACGCGCTCGGCGGGTTCCTCGTCGCGAAGCAGGTCGTGCCGGCGATGAAGCGTGCGGGCAAGGGCAGCATCGTGTTCGTCGGTGCGACCGCGTCGCGGCGCGGCATGCCGAGGACGATCGCGTTTGCACCGGCGAAGGCGGCGCAGCGCTCGCTCGCCGAGTCGCTCGCGAAGACGCTCGGGCCCGACGGGATCCACGTGTCGGTGATCATCATCGACGGCGTCGTCGATCTCGAGCGCACGCGCAAGGCGATGCCCGACAAGCCCGACGAGTTCTTCGTCAAGCCCGACGATGTCGCCGCGACCGCTGCGTGGCTCGCGGCGCAGCCGAGGTCGGCGTGGGCGTTCGAGGTCGAGGCGAGGCCGTTCGGCGAGAAGTGGTGATCAGTTGAGCAGGCGCGCCTTCGGCAGCGGCGCGGGCTTCGGCTGCTTGCCGGCGTGCGGCGCTGACTTCTCCTTCTCGAGCTCGCGCACGGCCTCCTTGTGGATCGCGGCGAGCACGGCCGCACGATCGCGGACGAGATGCGGCGCCCACACGCGCAGGAGGTTCCAGCCCTGCGATTCGAGCACCGCCGTGCGGAACAGGTCCCACTCGACGGGATCGTCGACCTTGTCGTAGCGCGTACCGTCGACGAGCACGCCGATCGTGACGTCGCCTGCACGCACGGGGTGATGGACCGCGAGGTCGACGCAGAAGCCGTCGTTGCCCCAGTACACGTCGGAGGTCAGGCCCTCGTCGGCGACCTGTCGCGCGAGCGCACCGACGAGCGAGGACGGCGTCCGCGTTGGCATCTCGCGGATCGTGCCCGCCGGTTTGGTGACGGCCTGCTCGGCGGCCTCCTCGGCGTAGACCTTCGCGAGCTGCTCGGCGTACTGGAGGTACGAGAACAGGAGCCAGGCGCCATTCGGCGTCTTGCCGGCCTCGACGGGCGGCAGCGCGGTGTACTCGCTCGCCGGGATCGACGTGACGAGGTGGACCTCGCTGCGTGCGCGCGTGACGAGCACGTTCATGCGGCGGCCACCGCCGGCGCGCGCGAGGGGTCCGAAGCGGCGATAGAACTTGCCCTTCGGGTCGGGGCCGTACGTGGTGCTGATGATGATGTGGTCGCGCTCGTCGCCCTGGACGTTCTCGAGGTTCTTCACGAACAGGCCCTCGAACGAGGCTGCACCGCTGCGCGTGCGGGCGGCCGCGAGCCGGGCGGCGAACGTCGCGTCCTCGGCGGCGGCATCGTCGAGCGCCTCGACGATCGTGTCGCGCTGCACGAGGTTGAAGCATGCAATGCCGATCGACGGCGGATTCGGCCGTGCGAGCAGCTCCTTGACGATCTCGACGACGGCCTTGGCCTCGCCGGGGTTCGCGCGCTTGTCGTAGATGCCGTCGACGCGAACGAGCCGCAGCGGCGCACTCGTCGCGCGATGCTTCGGATGGCCCGGAATCGCCTGCAGGCGCGCGTCGTAGAAGTTCTTGTTCGAGAACTCGATCAGATCGGCGTTGCTCGAGCGGTAGTGCACGTCGAGGTAGCACTGCTCGATCTCGAGGTTGAGCGCGGCGCCGAGCAAGTCCTCGACCTCGGCCTGCTGATCCTCGAACAAGCCCTGCTCGCTCGTGTCGGCGTCGCCGTCGTCGGACTTCGCGACCGACGACTCGAAGAATCGCGTCGGCGGCAGCTGCTTCGGATCGCCGGCGATCACGACGCGGCGCGCGCGCACGAGCACCGGCAGCGCCTCCTCGAGGCGGCACTGCGAGGCCTCGTCGAAGATCACGACATCGAACAGCGCATCGCGCGGGAAGATCTGCGCGACGGTCTCGGGGCTCGCCATCCACACCGGCCGCAGGTCGAACAGCGGATCGCCACCCTCGGTACCCGCGCCCGCCGCGATCACCTGGCGAAGCCGCATGGCCTTCTCGCCGCGCAGTGCGAGGCGACGCTTCACTTCCGCGCCGGCCGCATTGAGCCGCGAGCCCGTCGACGCGAGCAGGCGCTCGCGCTGGCGCGTCGTCCAGTGGACCAGGATCTGGTCGCGGACGTGCGCGCGCTTCTTCGCGTCGAGATCGCGGTAGCGCGCGTGCAGCGTGCGCATGCGGTCGTTGTCGATCTCCTGGAGGACCGGGTCGGCCTCGATGCGGCGTGCGAGCTCGGCACCGAGGATGCCGCGGCGGATCGCGAGCCAGCCGTCGTCGGGCGACGCGCCTGCGCGGGCGAGCGCGAGCAGCGGCGCGGCGACGGAGGGCAGGGCACCGAGCGCCTTCTGCATGCGCAGCACCGTCTCGAGCGAGCCGAGGCGATCGTCGAGCGCTGCGAGCCGAGGCGCGACCGCGTCACCGCGCATTGCCTCGCGCACGATGCCCTCGCGCCACGGCTGCGCGAACAGCTCGGTCTTCAGCGCGGCGTCGAGCTTGCTGATCAGCGGCGAGCGAGCAGACGCCTGCCGCAGGCCCGCGACGAGCGACGTGTGCTCGGCCGGCGCCGCGAGCAGCGAGACGATGCGCGGCCGCGCCGAGGTCCACACCGGCGCCTCGTGTAGCTCGACGAGCGCGCCCCACAGCGCACGATGCGCGCGCGCAGACGCGGCGAGACCGGCGTGATCGAGGTCGGCTGGCGGCGTTCCGATCGTCTCGGCGTACCAGTCCTCGACGACGCGCCGCGCACGCAGCGCACCGAGGAACGTCGACAGTCGGTCGGCCGGATCGGCGCCGAGTGGCAACCCGAACTGCTGCGCGACGACCCGCGCCGCTTTCTTGCGGCCGAAGCAGAACAGCGCGTACCAGCGCCGCGCGACCGCGAGGTACGCGGCGAGCGCGCCGATCCACTGCACGAGCTCGCCGAGCGGCGTCTGCTTCGACTTCACGACGAGCGCGAGCTCGGGATCGGGCTTCGCGCCCTCGAGGATTCCGAGGTGCGACTCGATCGCGACGTAACCCGCGATCGCCTTCTTCAGCTTCGCCGGCTCGCGGCTCGCCCATGCGGCGATCGTCGCGGCATCGAGCGTCGGGCTCACCGCCGTCAGCACGTCCGCGAGCTGCTTGCGTGCCTCGCCCTGCGCCGCGAGATCTTGCGCCGGATCGAACGGCTCGACCTGTGTATCGCGGGTCTCGTCGACGGCGGCGGCCGCCGCGCGTGCGTTCGCGACCATCGCGCGCCACTGATCGACCGGCTTGCCGACGAAGCTCGCGAGCGGCAACCCCGCAGCATCGACCCATGGGTTCGTCTGTGCCTCTGCCGTCTGCGCGCGCTGCAGCACCTCGCGCACGTCGCTCTCGAGCGGCAGCAGCTCGTCGAGCCGCACGCCCTTGATCGCACGCGCCTCCGGCACGTCGCCGAGCTCGTCGGGCACGTCGAGCGCGAGCCACTCGCCCGCGACCGCATGGAACGACGGCTGGTCGCCCTCGCGCCGCGACAGCGCGTCGTGGACCTTGGAGAGCTCCGCCGACACGCGCACGAGCTCGTCGTCGACGCGGCCGAGCTCGCCGACCGCCGTCGTGTCGGGCTTCACGTCGACGAGAGCTTCGAGCTGCTCGCGGACGCTCTTGTAGAGGTCGCGCTGGTCGCGCTTCACGTCGTGGACGACCGCGCAGAGCCCGCCGAACCCGAGATGCGACAGCCGGTACTCGACGACGTCGAGCGCGGTGCGCTTGTCGCACACGAACAGCACGCGCTCGCCGCGCGCGAGATGGTCGCCGATGATGTTCGCGATCGTCTGCGACTTGCCGGTGCCCGGCGGTCCATGAATGACGAGCCCGCGCGTCGTGCCTGCGAGCCTGACGGCGCGGCCCTGACACGGATCGGCATTCGAGATCAGCCGCTCGCGGCGGATGTCGCGAGCGACGACGCTGCCTTCACCGAGCGACCGATCCGCGCGCAGGAAGCTCTGGATCGGCCCGTCGGGGACCGGCCCGACGACGAGCGCCTCGAGATCGCGCAACAGGCCCTGGTTCGACACCGGGAACAGGCCGAGCACCGCCGACGGCAGCACGCGCGCCTGCCGCTGCTCCTCGGAGCGCGGCGTCGGCACGATCGCGGTCTCGGGGCCGAGCTCGGCGGGCTTCGCCAGGCCGAGCGCCTCGCACACGAGCGACGTGACGTGGTTGATCTCCTGCCACGTGTTCGTGTCCTCGTCCTCGCCGTGCTCGAGCGCGAGCTTCTTGCCGGTCGTCTGCTCGATCCACGCGACGAGCGCGGCATTCGGAATCACGCGCTCCTCGCCCTCGGCGGCGCACGACAGCGTCACGCTCGCCGGGCGCGCCGTACGGATCGCGAGCTCGATCGGCACGAAGCAGATCGGCGCGAGGATGCGCTTCGTGAACGCCTCGTTCTTCGTGCGCTGATCCGGCGGCATGTCGAGCAGCGGATAGCCGACGTAGAGCACCTCGGCGCCCGTGTCCTGGACGTACGTCTTCGCGTCCTCGGCGATCGTGCGCAGCTTGCCGAGCGTCGCGACGACCTCCTCGTGTGCTTCGCGGGCCGCATCGTCGGCAGTGGGCGGCAGCGCCGCAGGTGACAGCTTCGCCTCGCGCTCGGTCCCGAGCAGTGCGGCGAGGATCTCCGTCGCGGCGTTCGGACCGAGCTTGGCGACCTGCGCGAGATCGATCCGCTGGCGGCTCGAGTGCGGCCGGCAGCTCAGCACTGGACCGGTCGCGAGCGACCCGTACAGCCGCTCGAGCATGCGTTCGAGGATCTTGTTGCTCTTTGCCGACGCTACACGCTCGGTCATAGCCGGCAGTTGTAACCGGGAGTGGGCCCCGAAGTGTGTACGCGGGCATCTCACCTCGTCGAGAACAGTCCCCGGGCTGCAAACCGGCCGTCCTCGGGTCTATGTTCGACCCCGATGAGGCGATGGTTGCTCGTATCGGCGTTGGTTTGCGCGTGGCTGTGGTGGCGTGGTGGCGATCACACATCACACGATGCCGAGCAGCAGGCTGCGGTTCTTCCCGATGGCTTCGCGCTCCTCGACGGCCACCGCGTCGTCGAGGTCGATCGGCAGGGCAAGCAGCGCAAGGAGCACGCGCTCACGCACGACGACGAGCTGCGCCTCGTCGGTACGGCGGGCGGACCGGTCGCCGGGTGGGTCGAGAGCAAGAAGCTCAAGCTCGTGCACGTCGCGACCGGTAAGGACTCGGTATGGGGCAAGTCCGCTCGCATGCTGTGCCAGGGAACCGCGACGAACGACGAGCGGTTCGCCGTCGGCTGGCTCGAGGCCGACGACACCGTCTGGTTCGTCCACGGCGACACGCAGCGCCGAAGCAGCGAGCTTGCCGCGGTCGGCGAGCCGCTCTCGATCGCGACGACGGACCGCAAGGGCTGGTGCGGCATCGCCTCGGCGAAGGATCTGATCGCGCTGTTCTGGCGCGATCGCGATCGGCTGTTCATCGCGACGTGCACGCGCAAGAAGTGCTCGGGGTTGCCGGCGTCGGTCGCGCTCGGTCGCGAGGAGACGCTGCTCGGCTTTGGCTGCGTGCGCGATGCGTGCCTCCTCGCCGCGCGCGATCGCAGCAAGCCGGCGCGCCTTCTGTACGTGACCGAGAGCGGCGCCACGAAGTGGACGAAGCCGCTCGCGACGAACGTCGCCGAGGTCTCGATCGTCGGCGCCGGCGATCGCGCGTTCGCGGTCGGGTTCGTCGGCGAGGCCGGCTCCGAAGTGGTCCGCGTCGATCGCACGGGCAACATCGCGCCCGTGTGGAAGGGACCCTCGGCCAAGCACGCGCCCGCGCTCGCGTGGTCGCGCGATCAACTCCTCGTCGGGGCCGGCGCGCCCGTCGTCGTCGGACTCCCTCGCTAGCCATGGATGACATCACGCTCAACGCACTCCTCGCCGCGCTCGCGGCGTCGCCCGACAACCTCACGCTGCGCACGACGATCGTGAAGCTGCTGCTCGACGGCGGCAAGCACGCACCTGCGCTCGAGCTCGCGACCGGCGATCAGCCGGAGATCCTGATCCTCCGCGCCCGCGCGCTCCACGCGCTTCACGATCAGGCGGCCGCGCTCGCCGCCTACGAGGCCGCGGTACGGGGCAATCCGACGCTCGAGGATCGCGACCTGCGCGCGCAGCTCGGCACGACCGAGAAGGTCTACGACGACGATGGCCCGCGCCTGCGCGTGCTGTCGAACGACGACACCGACGCGAGCGAGGTCGATCGCCTGCTCCATCCCGAGCCGACGCCCGTCACGTTCGCCGACGTCGGCGGCCTCGACGAGGTGAAGCAGCAGATCGAGAAGCGGATCATCCTGCCGTTCCAGAAGCCGGCGCTGTTCGCGAAGTTCAAGAAGAAGGCAGGTGGCGGCATTTTGCTCTACGGTCCGCCGGGCTGCGGCAAGACGCTGCTCGCGCGCGCGACCGCCGGCCAGTGCAACGCGACGTTCCTCAACGTCGCGATCGAGGACGTCCTCGACATGTACATCGGCGAGAGCGAGCGCAAGCTGCACGCGCTGTTCGAGAAGGCGCGCGCGACGACGCCGGCGGTGCTGTTCTTCGACGAGATCGAGGCGCTCGCCGGCAAGCGCCAGTACACGCGCGAGGCGACATCGTCCAAGCTCGTCAGCCAGTTCCTGTCCGAGATGGACGGGTTCGCGAAGAACAACTCCGGCGTGCTGATCCTCGCGGCCTCGAACGTGCCGTGGGCGATCGATTCGGCGTTCCGCCGCCCGGGCCGGTTCGATCGCGTGCTGTTCGTGCCGCCGCCGGACCGGCCCGCGCGGTCGTCGATCCTGAAGATCCTCCTCGCTGGCAGGCCGATCGCTGCAGACATCGACACCGACGCGCTCGCTGCGCGGACCTCTGGCTTCTCGGGCGCGGATCTCGAGAACCTCGTCGACACCGCGGCCGATCGTGCGATCGCCGATTCGCTCAAGGCCGGCGGCGAGGTGCCGATCGGACACGCGCATCTCGTCGGTGCGCTCGGCGAGATCAAGCCGACGACGAGCGAGTGGCTCACGACCGCGCGCAACTACGCTCGCTACGCGAACGAGGGCGGCCAGTACGACGAGGTCCTCGAGTTCCTCGCCAAGCACGCAAAGAAGTGACATGAGCAGCTACGAGATCGCAGACGAACCGTCTCCCGAGGCCGGCTGGGAGAACCTGGTCTTTCCGCCGTCCGCTCCTCTCCTCAGCATGATGTGGTGCGGCGCGTGGCTCGCGTGGCCGTGGTTCATCGTCAACGCGCGCGCGATGGGCAGCCCGACGCTGCGCCACGAAGCGAAGCTGGTCGCGGCGGGCCTGTTCGGCTCGCTGCTGCTCGCGTTCACGATCTTCACGCTCGTCGACGCTGGCGTCATCGAGTCGAGGGTCGCGCTCCAGTTCGCGCTGCTGGCGGTCACGACGCTCAAGCTCGGCGTCGCGTACACCGTCTCGGCGGTCCAGTCGCGCACCTACGCGATCTACCAGTACTACGGTGGCTCGTCGCAACGCGCGTTCTACGTGCTCATGGTCGGCAGCTACGTGCGCGCCCTCGTGCTGGGCATGTCGGCACATCCGATCTGGCTGGCGGTGATGTCGTGATGGAGTCCCGTCAGGTCGCCGCGCTCGTCGAGCAGGCGTACCGCGCGCGGCGTGCTCACAACTGGCAGACCGCGATCGATCTCCTCAAGCGCGCACTCGCGATCGATCCCGAGCATGCCGGCGCCCACGCGTCGCTCGCGCTCGCGCTCCTCGGCGCCCGCCGTCTTCACGCTGCCGCGATCGAGGTCGACCTCGCGCTCGGGTTCGGCCCTCACAATCCGTTCTGTCACTATGCCGCCGCCGCGATCCGTCGCGCGCAGCGCAAGCTCGACGATGCGTGGCGCCACTGTCTCGTCGCGATGCAGGACGACGATGGCGACGCCGACATCCGCGTGCTCGGCGCCGCGATCAAGTCGCTCCAGGAGGACAATGACGGCGCCCGCTCGCTCCTCATGGAGGCGCTCGAGCTCGAGCCCGATCACCAGGGCGCGCTCGCCCAGCTCGCCCGCCTGGAGCTGGATCTCGGCAACCTCGCCGAGGCAGAGCGCCGGATCGAGGAAGCGCTCACCGAGGATCCGAGCGACGTCGATGCGCACGTCATCGCCGGCTTCATCGTGCTCGCGCGCGGTCGCGTCGACGAGGCCGAACAGCACGCGAGGTTCGCGCTCCAGGAGGACGCGTCCGATCGCGACGCGCTGCGCCTGTGGGCCGCGATCAAGGCCCGCCGCAACCTGCTGCTCGGCATGTGGTGGCGGTGGAACATGTTCGTCGGCCTGCGCTCGGAGCGCTCGCAGATCGGGATCCTGATCGGCAGCTTCGTCGTCGTGCGGATCGTGATCATCCTGCTCGGCGCCTTTGGCTACGAGGACGCCGAGATCCTGCTGCGCAAGATCTGGATGGGCTTCTGCGCGTACACCTGGTTCGCGCCGGCGATCTTCGAGCGGATGCTCCGCCGCGAGCTCGCGAACGTCACGCTGCGCGAAGACTTCTAGAACGAGCCGGCACGACCACAGCCGCAGTTGCAACGCGTGACCGGTGGCGTGGTGTCGTACGCCATCTCACTCGCAGCGGCTCGCGTGTCATTGAACGGAGACGCGCCATGCGGGGACCACTACTCGATGCACATAACTCCATGCCGTGCCGCGCTCTGCGCGGTCATTGCGATCGCACCCGGTTGCGTCGATCGCGGTGACGATCTCGACGCAACCGCCGATTCCACGGTTTCGGAGAGAGCCTCGCCGCTGCTCGCGCAAGGCAAGCGGCTGTTCGAGGAGCCGCTCCCGCACAGCAACGGCCGATCGTGCGCGACGTGCCACGTCATGGACGAGCACACGGCACTGTCACCAGAAAACGTCGAGGCGCGGCTCGCAGCCGATCCCTCGGACCCGCTGTTCCACCGGCTCGACGCAGACGATCCGACCGCCGCGACCCTGACGTTCGATCACCTGCGGATGGGCCTCGTGCGCGTGACCCTGCCGCTGCCGGCGAACATGGACCTGATCGATCTGCAAGGGAACGTCGTCACGCCACCGCACCGCACGATCAGCGTATGGCGCAGCGTCCCATCGATCCAGAACACCGCGGTCACCGGCCCGTACCAGCTCGATGGACGCGCCGCGAACCTGTCGGTGCAGGCGCAGGACGCGATCACCGTGCACAGCGAGGGCCCGGTCCTGCCCGGGCACAAGCTCGATCAGATCGCGGCGTTCGAAAGCGCGCAGTTCTCGTCGGCGCGCGCCGCGTTCGTCGCGACGCTGATCCGGCTCGGGGTCGCGCCCGAGGATGTCCCGATCCCCGAGCAGACGATGGCGCTAAACGAGCAAGAGCGGCGCGGACGCGACGTCTACAATCTCGCGTGCGGGACCTGCCACGGCGGCGCTACGACGAACCAGATCGTCGACCGCGCGATCCACGACGCGCTGTTCCACGAGCTACAGCCGAACGGCAACATGGTCTTCGACGTTCTTCCGGACCAGGGTCCGGTCGCGCGCACCGTGCCGCACGAGGGCGAGGCGCTGAACACTGGCGTCGGCATCCTGTCCGGATATGGCCAGATGGGTCTCATCCCGTCGGGCAATGACTCGATCGAGCTGCCGCGGTATCGGTTCCGGTTCTATACCGATGGCACGCGCCGGCAGCAGGTCACGGACTTGCCGCCGGTCCCGGTCACCGCGAGCGGCGATCCGAACGACCTCACGCCCGCGCTCGACGAGCGCGGCGCCCCGATCGTGGGCCCGAGCCAAGGCGTGCAGTGGTTCTCGACGGATCCAGGCCGCGCGGCGATCACCGGCGACCCGCTGGACTTCGAGGCGTTCGATGTCCCGCAGCTGCGCGGCATCGCCCATACGGCGCCATACTTCCATGACAACAACAGCCGCACGCTGCGCGACGTGGTCGATCTGTACAGCCGGTTCATTCTCGTCGGGCTGGGCCTGCCGGAGCACCCGCCGGAGCAGCCGGGCGGGCAGCCGGAGATGCTCAGCGTGCAGCAGAAGCAAGATCTGCTCGCGTTCCTGAACCGACTGTAGCCTGTCGCGAGCGGATCGCCGGCCACAGCTGCGAAATCCCGACGCGGGGAGCGCCCAGGCGGCGATCAGCGCGCGTACTTGTCGTGGTGCTTCACCCAGGCCATCGGGTGAGGCAGTCCATCCTCGTGCCGGCCGAGCGGCGTCAGGTCGAGGTAGTTGTACGTCGTCAGCAGCATGTCGATGCCGCGCGAGTACGTCGAGTACGTGTGGAACACGTCGTCGTTGTCGCGCACGAAGCAGCTGAGGCCAGGACGGTCGCCCGCGCCCGGCTGGCCGCGGCCGTAGTTGTACTGGCGCGCCGCCTCGTCGGTCAGAAACGTCACGCCGAAGTCGACGTTGAAGTCGCTGCCGGCCGATGACACCCACGGCATCTCCCAGCCCATGCGCTTCTTGAACGCGTCGATCGCGGGCAGCTCGGCGCGCGAGACCAGCGTGAATGCCGTGTCGCGTGCCGCGAAGTGCTGCCAGCCGACGGCGATGTTGTCGGCGATGTACGAGCAGCCGGTGCAGCCTTCCGTTTTGTTCGGGCCGAGCATGAAGTGATAGACGATGAGCTGCGGCCGGCCCTCGAACAGGTCGAGCAGCGACTTCTCGCCGTCATGCGTGCGGAACGCGTACGGCTTGTCGATCTTCACGCGAGGGAGCTCGCGGCGTGCGGCGGCGAGGGCGTCGCGCTCGCGGTCGAATGCCTTCTCGCGATCGAGGAACTCACGGCGGGCGACGAGCCACTCCTCGCGGCTGACGGTGCGGGTCATCGTGCACCTCCCTCGGTCTTGGTCTTTGCCGGACGGCGAACGAGGGAGCGAACGACGCCTGCCGCGGTGGCGATCGCCGCCGCGCCGACGGCCGTCGAGGCCGTGACGGTGGCTGCTGCTGCTGAAGTCACGCAAAGGGGACACATGATCGTTTCCTTTCGAAGACGCGGTCTGCGCGTCACGAAGCGACTATGGGTGCGCGCGCCTGCGAGCTGGGAGTGACATCGGTGGCGCGAATGGACGATGCTCTCGGCCGTCATGTCCGCGCCTGCGCCCGAGCTCGTATCCGCGGCACGCGCGCTCGCGTCGGGTGATGGCATCGGCGCGCTCTCGCTCGTTGGTCGTGCATCGGGGCCGGTCGCGCTCGCGCTGCGAGGGATCGCATACGCGCAGCTCGGCGATCTCGAGCTCGCCCGCGATGCACTCGAGCGCGCGCTCGCGACGACCGACGAGCCGCGCCTCGCGGCCCGCGCACGTGCGGCGCTCGTCGAGATCGCGTTCGCCGAAGGTGACCCGGCACAGGCGGCGCGTGCGGCGCGCACATCGGCCGACGAGCTCGCCCGCCTCGGCGACGATCGCAATGCGGCGATGCAGCGCCTGGTCGCGGCACGCGCGGAGGTGCTGCTCGGCCGGCTCGGCGAGGCGCGCCGGGTCGTCGGTGACGTGCTCGCATCGCGGTTGCCGCCCGACGTCCGTGCGATCGCATCGCTCGCCGAGGCCGAGATCGCGACGCGTGCGCTCGCCGCGACCGATGCAACCGCCGCGCTCGCTCGAGCGAGGACCGCGCTCGAAGGCGCGCCGAATCCGCTCCTGTCGCGCGAGCTCGCCGCACGCGAGGCCGAGCTCTCCTCGTCGGTCGCGCGCATCGAGCAAGCCGGCGCTGCGCGCGATGCCGATCTGTTCGCGATCGAAGAAGCCGGGCGCGGTGACCTGTTCCTCGTCGACGCCTGCCGTCGCATCGCGATCGCGGGCCGCGCGCGGGTGCCGCTCGCGAAGCGCCCCGTGCTGTTCATGCTGCTCGTCGATCTCGCCCGTGCCGCTCCGGCCTCGGTCTCGCGCGACGCGCTCGCCGCCCATGCGTTCGAGGCGCGCAAGATCAACGAGTCTCACCGCGGTCGCCTCCGCGTCGAGATCGGTCGCCTTCGCAAGGTGCTCGAGGGCCTCGGTGCCGAGCCGGTCGCCACACCCGACGGCTACTCGCTCCACTCGCGCCGCCCGGTCGCGTTGCTCGTCCCGCGCGACGAGGACGATGCCTCGCGTGTCGCGATCCTGCTCGGCGATGGCGCGTCGTGGTCGGCTCAGCAGATCGCCGAGAGTGCCGGCATCAGCAAGCGCACCGCGCAGCGCGCACTCTCCGAGCTCGTCGACAGTGGCCGTGCTCTTCGCACCGGCGGCGGCCGCAACGTGCGCTACACGCGGCCCGGCGCGCCGATCGCGTCACGGATGTTACTCCTCGGCCTCGCGCCCGACGTGGCATCCAACGAGTCAGAGGACAAAGCATCATGACGACACAGCACATCACCGAAGCCGAGATCGCGCGCGAGTACGTTCCGTTCCCCGATCGCGGCCGCATCCATGGCGTCACGTTCGATGGTTCGCGCGTGTGGTTCGCGCGCGACAACGAGCTCGTCGCATTCGATCCATCGACGGAGCAGGTCGTGCGCCGGTTCTCGATTCCCGCCGCCGACGCAGGCACCGCATTCGACGGCGAGCATCTCTATCAGCTCGCGAAGGGCGAGATCCTCGTCATCTCACCCGAGGACGGTCGCATCGTGCGCCGGTTCTCCGCGCCGACCGATGGTCATTCGAGCGGCATGGCATGGTCCGACGGCTACCTGTTCATCGGCCAGTTCCGCGAGGCGCGCATCCACAAGGTCGACGCGAAGACCGGCGAGGTCGTGAAGACGCTGACGTCCGATCGCTTCATCACCGGCGTCTCGTGCGTCGACGGCGCGCTCTGGCATGCCGCCGCATTCGACGACAAGCCGTGCGAGCTGCGCCGCATCGCAGCCGATGGCGCCGTCGAGGAGACCCTGCGCGTTCCACTCGATGGGATCGGCGGCATGGAGCGCACGCGCGACGACGAGTTCTGGTGCGCCGGCACCCAGGGCACGCTGCGCCGCGTTCGCCGCCGCGCGGTCAAGTAGGCTTCGCGGCGCCGTCGCCCGCGTCGGTGTCGACATTCTCGCGACGCGCGAGGAACAGGAACGGCAGGCCGAAGAACGCGACCGCGCCGGACACCAGATACGATGCCGCATAGCCCGACGCGTCGGCGACCCGACCGAGGATCGGCTGGAATACGACGCCGCCCGTCGAGCTCACCATCGAGTCGAACGACAGCACGGTCGCTCGTTCGCGCGACGGGATGAGCGAGTTGATGTACGCCTGCCTGACCGGCATGTTCACCGCGAACGCGATCGCCCAGAGCACGAGCAGCGCGACGACGACCGCGAACACCTGGATGAGTCCCATCAGCAGCAGCGACGCGGTCGTCAGGGCACAGCACGCGAGGAGAAGGTGCGTGCGGCGACGGATCACTCTGCGGATGTAGGGCACCGCGAATCCTCCGGCGACCTGCGTCGTCGCGACACCCGCGGCGGCAATGCCTGCAACCCCGATCGCCTGCATGTCTCCGAACAGCTCGAGGAGATACGGCTGGGCCGCGTAGAAGCCGTAGATGCCGGTGCCCATGTAGAACGGCGCCGCGAGCATCACCCAGCGCACGGGCCGGTTCTTGATGCCGTACTTCCAGCCGGCACCGGCGAGCGCCTTCACCTGTGCGACGAGGCTCTGCGCTCGCTCGGGCGTGAATCCGATGTCCTTCATCAGCACGAGTGCGGTCACGAAGCTCACTGCCTGGATCCCGGCGCGAACCAGGTACGGCACGCCGAGCGACGCGACCTGCGCGATGAAGCCGCCGGCGATCGTACCGACGAGCATCGCTGCGCCGTTGACGATCTGATTCTTGGCGAAGATCGGATCGAGCTCGCCCTCGTAGCCCGCATGCCGGATCGCGTCGACGAGCCACGCCTCGAGCGCGCCCGAGAAGAACGTATAGCCTGCACCGAGCAGCAGCGATGCGATGGCCCAGCCCCAGAACGGGCCGTGCGTGTACCACATCGCGAAATAGAGCAAGTTGCCGAGGAGCTGGACCGCCGCGCCGAGCAGGTACGACGTTCGCCGGCCGAACGTGTCGGCGACCATGCCGGTCGGGATCTCGAACAGGACGAGGCCGAGCGTGTAGATGGCGTTGGCCGCGAATGCCTCGACGTTGCTCAGCCCACCATCGAGCAGGAACAGCGTGTTGACGCCGACGATCAGGGAGGTCGGCAGCCAGATGAATTGACCGAGAACGAGGTAGATGTTCCGGATTCGCCGGCTCTCCGCGTTCATGAACGAGGATACGACCAGGGTGCGCGATTGGCGACGGCGAGCACCCCGCGTGAGGGCGCACGTACGATGTCCTATGCCCAGATCGCGCCGTGCGCGTCGTCGTCGTCGCGCTCGTGTGACCGCGCGGCGTAGTAGTGCGCCGCGATCGCGACCCGTGCGTGCCCGTCGGGACACCGCAGCGGTTCGGGATGGCCGTGCCAGTGGTCCTCGCCGTAGCCGATCACGACCAGTCGATCGAGCACGGGCGCGATTCGCTGCACGCAGGCACGTCGCTCGCGGTCCCACAGCTCGAGCTCGCCGCCCCAGCTCTCGTCCCACACGCGCGGCGCGTAGTAGAGGATGCTGACGGCGCGATCGAGATGCCGCGCGCTGTCGCGGTTGAAGTCGGCATGCAGCGCGAGATGGCCGCCCGGCAATGTGAGGATCGGTCCGGCGCCGGTGAAGTGCGGATCGCCGATCAGATCGCGCCGCCCGGTCAGCGCGCCGAGGAAGTCGAGGAACGCCATGCCGTTCAGCTCGGCGAGCAGCCACCGCAGCTGGGGCGCGACGTCGGCAAACCCGGTGCGCTGCAGCTGCGAGAGTCGTCCGGCCTGCTCTGCATAGTCGCGCCGCCTCCAGCCCGGATGGCTCGCGTCGGGAATCGCCCACGCGACCTGCGCGGCTCGCTCCGCGCCCAGCAGATCGTCGACGACGAGATGCGGAAACGGCTCGGCCGCGGCGTACGCGGGTGCGCGCGCCTTGCCGAGCTCGACGAGCGCGGTGCGGTCGAAGCCCCACGCCTCGACGGCCGGCTGTGCACGGACGACGTTCGACATCGGCGAGTGGTAGCACGCCATCACTGGGGATTTACGTTCCTCGCCGAGCCGCTGATATGATGTCTCGGTGGTGGCGCGCTGGTTCGTCGGCATTCTGATGCTCGCGGGCTGCGACCAGCTGTTCGGGCTCGACGAGGTCACCGCACGCGACGCGGCACCAGGCGAACCGATGCTCGCGTGCCCGGCCGGCTACGATCTGCAGTCGACGATCTCGCCGTCGAGGTATCGCAGCGTCCAGACCCTGACGACCTGGGACACCGCACTCCTCGACTGCAACGGCGACGGCGACCGAACTCACCTGCTGGTCCTGAGCGACGAGACCGAGCGCACCGACGTGCTCGCGCTGCTCGCGACTCGAGGCGAGACGTCGAGCATCTGGATCGGTCTCAGCGACCGCAACATCGAGGACGAGTTCTTCTGGGTCACGGCCGAGCCTGTCGGGATACCTCCGTTGCGCCAGACGCCACCGTGGTCAGCGGGACAGCCCGACAACTTCAGCGGCAACCAGGACTGCGTGAGCATCGTCGGTGCCGCGGGGCAGGGCGCCGGCCTGTTCGACGACGGCACGTGCGACTCGAACTATCACTACGTATGCGAGTGCGACGCGTGGATGCCCGAACCGGGCAACTACTAGCGGGTCGCGACCGCCGTCCGCGCGAACACGAACGGGAACGACACGTCGACGGCGCCACCGCGCGGCGCGGGGAACAGACCCTCGCGGACGAGCTTGTTCACGCAGTCGCTGATCGATGGATCGCCGACCGTGTCCTCGGTGATGCATGCCTCCGGAACCCTGCCGGTCTCGTCGATGGTCCAGTGAATGACCACGGTGCCTGCCAGGGTGGGATCGATCGCGAGCCGGCGCTCGTAGCACTGCTCGAGCTCGCCAAGTCGGGCCTTCACCGCGGTCGCGACGAGCGACAGGTCGACCGCACCGTGGCTCACGGGCGCGCCGTAGGGGTACGGATCGCGGACGAACGGCGCTCCGATCGACAGCGTGCCGTGCACCGCTGCCGTCCGGGGCGATGGCGAAGGCGACGTGACGGCGAGCAGCGCCGCGCAGGCGAGGGTGAGCGCGCACGCAGCCAATCGAAAGTGCGCGCGAGGTACTCGTCGCGGTGCCGTCGCGTCGAGAATGCGGCGGAGGCGAGTCTCGGTCGACGAGCTGTCGGCCATACAGATCGCGCCCGCGTGGCTCTCGATCGAGAGCGAGCGCGCAACCTCGAGAAGGTCGGCGGCGTAGCTCGACGGCAGGATCCCGGAACCGAGCACGAGATCGTCGCACGCGTGCTCGCGTTCGATGCGGAGTCTCGCCGCCGCGAACCACACGAGCGGGTTCCACCAGTAGAGTGCACACGCGAGCTGGGCGACGAGCTGGACGAGCGTGTCGCGACGGCGTACGTGTCCGAGCTCGTGCAGCAGCACGGCACGGAGGCGTTCGCGCGACCACCCATCGGCGGCCGCAGGCAGGAGCACGCGAGGGCGCAGGACGCCGAGCGTCATCGGCGATCCGACGCGCTCGCTGCGAAGCAGCTCGATGTGCCGCGCGATCGAGAGCGAAGCAGTGGCTTCGCGCAGCGCCGCCGACCACGACTCGGCGACGTTCGACTCGGCCATCTCGGCGATCCGGCGCGCCGACAGCTGCCCACGCAATACCCGGAGTGCGACGACCAGCGCACCCGCGGCCCACATGATCGCGAGCCACGTCGGCCCTAC
>JABFXX010000627.1 GCA_013368795.1 Kofleriaceae bacterium | reverse complement strand
GGAGGCGGCGCGCGGGGCCCCCGGCCCTCGCGCGCGCCGCGTACGCATCGTTCTTCGATCCGGTTCTCTCGCCCTTCGACTGTCGGCGCCGCCCGGTCTGCGACCTCTCCGGGCCAAGACTCGGAGGCGGCGCGCGGGGCCCCGGCCGCCCCGGCCCTCGCGCGCGCCGCTTCTCGCGCCAAGCCGATGCGCGACGGGTCATCGTATTCACGCCGGTTGTCGTGACTGCGCGCCTCTGGCCGGATCGAGCGATACGTGCGCAGCACGTTGTCATCTTGCTTCTTGCCCATGGACCTCGAGCTGACCAACCGGAGGCGAGCCTTCGCTAGAGTTATTGAACGTGCAAATGTCCGACTTCCGGACGTTCGCGCGATCCTTGTTTCCCGCGAGCGAAGATTCTCGACGAGAACATTGTCAGACTCTTCTGGTAATTAGTGCGGAAATCATGGCGGGAAAGGTCCAAGGGAAGCGGCACGTGCAGCTCTCGCTCGACAGCGCACGCAAGCCGGAGCACAAGCACGGTGGCTGGCGACCGAACGCGGGTCGCAAGAAGAAGCGCGGATCGATCTCGCACGACACGCGTCCCGAGTTCGCCGGTCGCTTCCCGCAACATGTCACGCTGCGCACCGTCGAGGGCGCGCCGAACATTGCGGCCGACTGGCTACAGCCCCGTATTCGCGCCGTCATCCGCGAGTCGCACAAACCCGACTTCCGCATCATCGAGTACAACGTGCTCGGCAACCACCTGCACCTCGTCGTCGAGGCTGCCGGCAAGCGCTCGCTCGCGCTCGGCATGCAGGGCTTCGAGATCCGGCTCGTGAAGCGTTTGAATTCCGCATTAAAGCGGACCGGCAAGCTCTTCGAGGATCGCTATCACGCGCGGATCCTGACCACGCCGACGCAGGTGCGGAACACGCTGAGATACGTGCTGCTCAACCGGCGCCATCACGCCGCGGAGAAGTATGCGGCGAAGAACTGGATCGACCCTTGGTCGAGTGCCGCGTGGTTCGGCGGCTGGAAGCGTCCCGTCGTCGCCGACACGTGGTGGAAGCAGGAGCTCGTCGAGCTCGAGGCGCCGACGCGTCGTCCGACCACATGGTTGCTGAGTACCGGCTGGAAGCGACTGGGATTGATCGACTTCGACGAACGTCCCGCATGAATGCACGCGCGAGCGGACGAGGTGCGGCGCGCGTGAGGGCCGAGTGGCCCCGCGCGCCACCTTCGGAATCGGCCTCTCGAAACCAATCCAGGCTCGGAGTCCCACGTGGGACACGACGCACCTCGAGATCGAGCTCACGCCGGCTACCCATCTCGATCGATGTCCACGCCGGGCCACGACCGATCTCGACATCGAGAGCATCGAGATCTCGCCCGATATCGATTTCGATCGATGTCCACATTGGCACGACTGAGATCATCCAGCTCTCGCCGGCGAGCGGCGCGCGCGAGGGCCGAGTGGGGCCGAGTGGCCCGCGCGCAGCCCTTCGGAATCCGCCTCTCGAAACCAGTCCAGGCTCATTGTCCCGCGTGGGACACGACGGACCTCGAGATCGAGCTCTCGCCCGCTATCGATTTCGATCGATGTCCACATCAGGCACGACTGAGAGCATCGAGATCTCGCCGGCGAGCGGCGCACGCAGTAAGGCGGGCCAACAGCCCGGTACTGCCCTCGCCGCCGGGCTCGAAAACAGTTGCAGTGCGCATCGCGAACGCAACTCCGCCGGCGTGATGCAACGGATGCTGGCGAACGAGACCAGCTTCGCAAACCTTCTAGCCACACCTCATGTTCGCCGTCGGATACGGGCTGTACAGTTCACAGCTCAGGTCGAACCGCCACTCGACCGAATGATCTCGCCCGTCACCGAGGTGTTGAGCGCAGAGCCCAGGAACGTGACGATGGGCACGACTTCGTCGGGCACGAGCAGCCGACGGATCGGTGTGGCAGCTGCTGCCTCGTCGCGCATCGACGGCGTGATGCGTTCGAGGTTGCGCTCGGTCATCGTGAAGCCGGGCATCACGACGTTGGCGAGGATGCCCGCGGGCCCGAGCTCCTTGGCGAGGGTGCGGGTGAGCCCGTGTAGCGCTGCTTTGGCGGCTGCGTAGGGACCTGAACCTGGCATCCCATCGACTGCGATTCCCGACGAGATGTTGACGATGCGTCCCCACCCACGTGCGCGCATCGACGGCAGGACGGCCTGGATGGCGGAGTAGTGACCTTCGAAGTTGCTCTCGAAGAGCGGACGCCAGTAGTCGGGCTCGACGCGCTCGAACGCGGGGGCGTTCCACGGCCCGACGGTCCCCCACTGCACGGCGTTGTTCACGAGCGTATCGACGTGGCCCCAGCGCGCGATGGCCGCGTCGACAGCCGCGGTGATCGAGGAACGGCTGCCGAGGTCGAGGTACGCCGACGCTGCGTCGGGCGCGCCGCTCGCTCGCAGCTCCGCGACGACCGCATCGGCTGCAGACGCGTCGTTGCGGTAGGTGATCAGAACGCGCGCGCCTTCGCGGGCGAACGAGCGCGCCGCAGCACGGCCGATGCCTCGCGTCGCGCCGGTGACGATGACAACTCGATCGGTGAGTCCGAGATCCATGGCGTCACCGTAGAAGAAGGACGCGATGACGGATTGGGCGAGGTTGCGGTCGCCAACATCGCCCAAGCTGCCATGCGAGAGGCGCGCTAGGGTTGGTGCATGGCCGCGATGCCTTCGCGTCGTCAGTTCGCTCGTCGCACGCGCGGCGTCGCATGGGGACGCTTCGAGCGAGAGGATCGACTTCATCGCGGGATGAAGGATCGCTACGCGTACGTGATCGTGCAGCGCGGCGGCTGGGATATGTGGGTTCGAGGCCGCACGTACTCCGTGAACCCCGGGGATGTCGTGCTGAAGCAGCCAGGCGAGGTGTATCGCGACCTGCGCCGCGACGGTCCGTCGACATTCGAGGTGGTCTTGCTCGACGGCGTGGCCACATCGGAGCTGGTGTTCGATCGGCCGGTACTCGCCGCCGACGACGCACGGGTCCGCCCGCTCGCAGACCTTCGTGGCGCCATCGCGGCAAACGCCAGCGGGCTCGCGCTCGAGCAAGCGATCGCGGGTGCGTGGCGAGCACTGGGCGCGGCCTCCGGCACCGAGACGACGCTCACACGCGAACGGTCGGCAGTCGCGCGCGCTCGGGCGTATCTGCGCGAGCGCCTCGTCGAGGCCGTCACGCTCGACGAGCTCGCAGATCACGTCAGGCTCGACAAGCACCACCTGATCCACGCGTTTCGGGCCGAGATGGGGCTGCCGCCGTACGAGTACCTGACGCACTTGCGGATATTGCGAGCCCGCGAGCTGCTGCGCGCGGGATTGCCCGTCGTGCGTGTGGCCGCTGCGCTCGGCTATTACGATCAGAGTCAGCTCCACCGCCATTTCAAGCGCATCGTCGGCGCGACGCCCGGCGCATACGCGCGCGCGCACCGGTCGTAGCGCGATAAGCAAAGCTAGCGAAAACGAGAACGCGACCGAGCGGCACGAGTCGAGGCCTGGCCAACTCTGCAGCGAGGGAGGGCGCCTGCAGAGCACCATTGGAAGGACCCGAACCGGACGAGAAGCCCACCACGACTTCTCGACGGAGCCAGGCCCCGAATCGTGCCGCTCGATCGCTCGCGGCTACTTGAGCGTCGTGTCGCCTTTGACGTCGAGGAACGGCTCGAGACGCTTGAACGTCTTGTAGCCGAAGCCTTTCACGCGCCGCAGATCGGCGGTCCGCTTGAAGCCGCCGTTCTTCTTGCGCCAGACGACGATGCGTTCGGCCTTCGCAGGCCCGACCGTCGGCAACATCATCAGCTGCTCCTCCGTCGCCGTGTTGAGGTTGAGCTTGCCCGTGAGATCCTTGGCGGACTTCTTCACCGGGCGCTCGGGCTCCTCGACGATCGTGGCCGACGGCGCCGCGTGAGCGACGTGCCACGTGCCGCCCATCGACGCGACGAGTAGTGCGATCGCCGCGAATGGGATCAGGCGGTGGACGAGCTTCGAGAGATCGAGCTTCATGACCCACCTCTCAGAACGGAACGTCGGAGACGGTCGACTCCGAGGACATCGTGGGGAGCGAGACCGGATCGTTGTAGACGCCACCCGCGCCGCCGGTGTTGCCGTGCGAGCCGCGCGAGGAGTAGGACGCGCGACGATCGGAGCGCTCGCGCAGCTCTTCCTCGGTGAGCTCGCGCAGCTGGAGCGTGATCTGCTGCTGGCCGAGCGGAAGCGCGTCGAGATAGACGTTGATCGAGTTGTCCTTGTTGAGGAACGCGCTGCCGCAACGCATCCACCACTTGGATCCGTCCTTCTTGTCCATCGGGGCGATGACCTTGAACATTCGCTGCTTCTGAAACACGAGAGTCTCCTTCTGACGCCGGATGCGTCGGCAGGCGCGAAGAGCAAGTGGGGTGCCACGAGCAAGTGCGCGAGGAGACACGCGGCGAATGTCCGCGGTCCGCCGTGACCCGGACGACGTGTCCGTGATCAGGTCGGTGGAGGCGAGATCGTGCCGCCGGTTGGAGCGGCTGCACCGTAGATGCGAATGATGCCGCCGCCGCCACCGCCACCACCGCCACCACAGTACGGGTTGCTGCCGTTGGTGGCGTTGGTGGCTGCCATGCTGTTGGCGTAGCCCGCGCCGCCGTTGCCGCCGCCCCCGCTGCCGCCGTTGCCGCCGGCAGCCGGCGTCATCGCGCCGCTCGGATCCTTGCCGGGCTGTCCGTTGAACTGAGGTTGGTCGCCACCGCCGCCGCCGCCGCTGCCGCCGTTGGCGAAGATCGCTCCGCTGACATCGAGCGATGAGGCGTCCAGACCGACGAAGCCGCCCGAGCCACCGCCGCCCGCGCCGCCGCTCGCGTTGAGGCCGTCCTTGCCCTGCCCGCCGCCAGCGCCCGAGGCGTTGATCGTTCCGGACATGTCGATCGAGGTCGCGATCAGATAGACGGCACCGCCGCCGCCACCGCCCTTGCCGACGCCGCCGCCACCGTCGGAGTCGCCGCCATCGCCCCCAGGGCAGCCGCCGCGCAGCGAGGTCGGCGACACGATCGCGAGCGCGCTGCCGCCGGGCGTCGGACTGCTGCCGCTGTTGGACGAGCGGAAGCCTCGCCCGCCGTTGCCCCCACCGGTGCCGAAGCTGCCGCCCGCGCCGCCCCCGCCCGCGGCCTCGAAGCCCGAGCCGTCGTTGCCGGCATTGCCGCCGCAATCGGTCTCGGCACCCGCGCCCGAGGACATCGAGCCGATGTGACTCGCGACGTCGAGCGTGCCGGCGATCGCGAGCGTGTCGGTCGCGAGCAGCACGAGTGGGTTCGGGCCGATCGCGGAGACCTTGGCGGTGACGTCGATCGTGATCGTCCGCGCGGCGACCAGGCACAGTGATGCGCCGCCACCGGGTTGCGCGATGATCGAGTCGCAGTTCGTGCCGCCGACCATCGCGGTGTTGATCGTCCGGTCGGCGGTGATCGCGAGATCGGTCGACGCGCTGATGTTGCAAATGTCGTGGACGAGGCCCGTGCCGTAGCAACCGGGCGCGCTGTCCGGACGCGGTCCGTCGCTGCCTTCGCCTGCGTCCGTCGTGCGGCCACCGCAGAACGAGCCCTCGGCGGTCGTGGTGCAGGTCTGTCCGCTCGGACAATTATCGAGCGCGGGATCGCACGGAGCGCCGGAGGGCGGCGCGGCGGAGTAGCACCCCGCGAGCGCGACCCAGGCGAGTGCTCCCAACCTCATCTCCATCAGCATATCGGCGCCCGGACGCGATGTACACGCAGCACTCCCGGACGCGCCGAGATGCCTTCAACCATCGTTGGTTGCATGATTGCTGCGATGACCACTGATCGCCCCGGCCTGTGGGGTCACGCCGACTTCCTCCGGCTGTGGGCGGCGCAGGCGATCAGCGCGTTCGGCTCGCGCATCTCGCGCACCGCGCTACCGATCATCGCGATCACGACGCTGCATCAATCGGAGTCGCACGTCGCGCTGTTGTGGTCGCTGTATCTCGTGCCCGGGCTCGTGCTCGCGCTGTTCGCGGGCGGCATCGTCGATCGCAGCCGCAAGCGCCGGATCCTGATCGGCGCCGATGTGTTCCGCGCTGTCGTGTTCTCGTCGATCACGGTCGCGTGGTGGCTCGGCGCGCTGTCGATGGTCCACCTCGTCGTCGCCGGTGCGCTCGTCGGCGCGGCATCGGCGCTGTTCCAGATCGCGGACGTCGCGTACCTGCCGGCGCTCGTCGGCAAGCGCTACATCGCCGAGGGCAACGCGAAGCTCGAGGCGACCGAGGGCGTCGCCGAGGTGACCGGACCCGCGACCGCGGGCGTGCTCATCGGCGTGCTCGGTGCACCGGTCGCGGTGATCGTCGACGCCGCGACGTACGTGTGGTCCGCCGTGATGCTCGGCCGCATTCGCACGAAGGAGCCGCCCGCAGCGCCCGTGCCGTCGGCGGCGTCGAGCACGTGGCAGACGACGCGCGACCTGCGCACCGGCATGCACGCGGTGTTCGGTCATCCATACGTGCGGCCGATCATCGTCACGCTCGTCGTGTGGTCGATCGCGGGCGGCTTCTTCACCGCGCTGTACACGCTGTTCTGCTTCCGCACGCTCGGCCTCGACGCGACGACGTTCGGCATCATCGTCGCGATGGGCGGCATCGGCTCGCTGCTCGGCGCGATGCTGTCGCGCCGCCTCGTCCATTCGATCGGGCTCGGGCCGACGCTGATCACGAGCGCGATCATCAGCCTCGCCGGCGCGCTGCTCATTCCGCTCGCGAGCGGCTCGTACACGAGGATCCTCGTGCTGCTCGGCGCGCATCAGCTGATCAGCGACTGCTTCTCGGTCGCGTTCATCATCCAGGCGGTGACGCTTCGCCAGACGGTGTTGCCGCGCGAGCTGCTCGGCCGCGCGAACGCGGCGATCCACATCTGCACCTCGGGCGTCATCGTGATCACGACGCTCGCCGCCGGCTGGCTCGCGCAGCTGACGACGATCCGCGAGGCGGTGTGGATCGGCGTCTCGATCGGCCTCATCGCGCCGATCTTCCTGTGGCCGCTCCGCGGTCTGCGCTCGATGCCCGAAGCCGCTTCGTCGTCGACGGAACTTGCTCGGGCGACGAGCACTTAGCGCGCTTAGACCGATCGCTGCACACCCGCGTTTGTATGCCCAGACGGTCGATGCGCTGACGCGAATGCGTCGCGCCGGTGCCTGCAAAGCGCCGCCCGTCCGACGCCACACCTACGCCTCGAAGGAACTGCCATGTCTCGCTTCACGCTTAGCCTCGCTCTCGTCCTCTCGCTGTCCTCCGTTGCTTCCGCCAAGCGCATGCCCGAGTCGGCGTTCGCGCAGCCTCCCGCCGCCGCCGAGGCGTTCGCGCCCCAGGAGATGCCCGCGCAGATCGTGCCGGCGGTCCTCGATCGCGCGAAGGTCCGCGCCGCACTCGCGAAGGCGCGCGCGAAGAACCTCGCCGCGTTCCGCGTCTATCAGCAGACCGGCGTGTTCCCGAGCAACACGTTCTCGGACAAGAAGCTCAACGTGTGGGTCGACGCGGAGGGGCACTACTGCGCCGCCGCGACGATCATCAAGGCGTCGGGTCAAGTCGACCTGGTCACACGCACCGGCGAGCAGAACAACTTCATCCGCCTCGCCGACGTCCAGCAGGGTCCGCTGATGAACTGGATCCTGATGTCGGGCTTCACGCAGGACGAGATCGCCGCGATCCAGGAGCCGTTCCGCCCGGTGATGCGCGAGCAGCCCGTCGAGCCGATCCTCGTCGACGCCAAGCTCCGCAAGGCCGAGGACAAGCGCCTCGTCGCGAAGTACCGCGCCGTCGACAAGATGCTCGTCAAGAACCAGAAGAAGAGCCTCGACCTGGCGACCGCGAAGCTGATGAGCCACCCGCAGCTCGCGTGGCAGCTCGTCGCCGCGAACAGCTAACCCCTCTCGCCCATCCCTCTCGCCTCTCGCCTCGGAGATCCGTCATGTCTCGCCTCGCTCGCGCCCTCGTCCTCCTCGTCTCGTTCTCCTCCGTCGCCGCCGCGGCGGGCTTTGCCCAGCCTCCTCCAGCCGCCGCGGTGGCGACCGTGTCCTCGCAGTTCCCCGTCGAGCCGACGCTCGAGCGCCGCATCGAGATGCCGAGCCGCGCCGAGGTCCGCAAGGCCCTCGCCGAGGCACGCGCGAAGAACCTCGCCTCGTTCCACACGTACATGCGGCTCGGCGTGTTCCCGAACAACACGCACAAAGGTGGGTTCGCCAACGTCTGGCGCGACGACAGCGGTCACTTCTGCGCCGCCGCGACGATCATGCGGATGTCGGGCAACGACGTGCTCGCGACCAAGGTCGCCGACGAGAACAATGGCCTCCGCCTCGCCGACGTGACGCAGGGTGAGGTGATGAGCTGGATCTTGACCTCCGGCTTCACGCAGGAGGAGCTGGCGCTGATCCAGCGGCCGTTCCGGCCCGTCGTCGACAAGCCGGCACCTGCGCCGGTCCTCGTCGAGGTCGATCCCGACATGCGCCGCGCCGAGACCGCGCGCCTCGCCAAGCTCTACAAGTCGATCGACAAGCAGCTCGTCGCGAAGCAGAAGCAGAGCCTCGACCTCGCGGTCGACCGGCTCATGGAAAACCCGACGCTCGCGTGGCAGCTCGTCCGCGGCTAGCGAGGATCAAAACGGAATGTCGTCGTCGGGGCCACCGCCGCCACCACCGCCACCGTAGCCACCGCCGCCGCCGAAGTCCCCATCGCTGGGCGGAGGCGGACCATCATCGCGGCCACCCGAGCGGCCCTGGCCGTCGCGGCCACCACCGCCGAGGAACTGGACGTCCTGCGCGATGATCTCGGTGATGTAGCGCTTGTTGCCGTCCTTATCGTCGTAAGAGCGGGTCTGGATCCGACCCTCGACGTACACCTGGCGGCCCTTGGACAGGTACTTCGAGCAGACCTCGGCGCGCTTGCCCCAGACGACGATGCGGTGCCACTCGGTGCGCTCCTGGCGCTGACCGTTCTTGTCGTTCCAGCTCTCGCTGGTCGCGATGCGCATCTCGCAGACGCCCTGCCCGCTCGGCGTGTACCGCATGTCCGGGTCGGCACCGAGGTGACCGACCAAAATGACCTTGTTAACTCCTGCCGCCATGTTCGTTCTTCCAGTCCGGAACGACGCCGTTCCGTGGTTGTGCCCTTGCGTCTAGCACGGGGCTATGACACGCCCAAAGTCCTATCGTCGGTGTACAACCCACGTCGATGTACCGGCAGCTGCGCATCTGTGTCGTGATTCCGGCGTTCAACGAGAGCGCCAAGATCGCCGCGACCGTGTCGACCGTTCCCGAGTTCGTCGACCACATCATCGTCGTCGACGACGCGTCGACCGACGACACCGCGCTCGCGACGCCGCGCTCGCCGCGCGTCGAGGTCGTCCGCCACGGCGAGAATCGCGGAGTCGGCGGCGCGATCGCGACCGGGTATCGCCGCGCGCTCGAGCTCGAGGCCGACGTCGCGGTCGTGATGGCGGGCGACGGTCAGATGGATCCCGAGGACCTGCCCGCACTGCTCGAGCCGATCGCCGCCGGCACCGCCGACTACGTCAAGGGCAACCGGTTCAAGCACCCCGACATCTGGTCGACGATGCCGAAGTCGCGCATCGTCGGGAACATCGTGCTGTCCGCGGCGACGCGCGTGACGAGCGGCTACACGCACGTGTTCGACTCGCAGTGCGGCTACACCGCGATCCATCGCCGTGCGCTCGCCGCGATCGACCTCGACGTGCTGTGGACGCGCTACGGCTATCCGAACGACCTCCTGTCGCGGCTGTTCGTCGCCGGCGTGCGCGTCGTCGACGTGCCGGTGCGTCCGATCTACGGCGAGCACTGGCGCAGCGGCATCAACTTCGGCACCGCGTTCCACCCGATTCCGTGGGTGCTGCTGCGCTCGTGGGGCACGCGGCTCGCGGCGCAGGCGCGCAAACGAGCGCGTGGATGAAGATCGGCGTCGTCACGACGTCGTATCCGCGCCACGACGGCGACGCCGCCGGTAACTTCGTCGCCGCGCACGTCGGGGCGATGCGCGCGCTCGGCCACGAGGTCACCGTGATCGCGGCGGCTCACGAGCTGCCCGGCACGCTGCTCGCCGGCGCCGGCGGTCCCGACGAGCTCGAGCGGCGCGGCCTGCGCGGTCTCGTCGAGGCGGCACAGACGACCGCACGCCTCACCGCGCTCGTCACGCGCCGCGCGCGCGATTGCGATCTCCTGGTCGCGCACTGGCTCGCACCCTCAGCGATCGCCGCGCTGCCATCGCGCGTGCCCGTGCTCGCGATCGCGCACGGCGGCGATGTCCACACGCTCCGTCGCCTGCACCTGCTCGGCCCGGTGCTGCGCCTGCTCCGCGCGCGCGGCGTGCGCATCGCGTTCGTCTCGCCCGAGCTGCGCGACATCGCCGTCGCGGCCGCGCCGGTGCCCGACGCGATCGTCCAGCCGATGGGCCTCGACGTCGCGCACTTTGCAGCGCTCGGCCGCGCGCCGAAGCAGGAGATCCTCGTCGCGGCGCGGCTCGTCCCGATCAAGGGCGTCGACGTCGCGATCGCGGCGCTCGCCCACGTGCCGACGGCCCGCCTCGTCATCGCCGGCGACGGCCCCGAGCGCGCCTCCCTCGAGGGCCTCGCCCGCCGCCTGCGCCTCGCCGATCGAGTGACGTTCGCCGGTACCGTCGACGCGCGCCGCCGCGATCAGCTGCTCCGCGAGGCCGCCGTCGTCGTCGTGCCGTCGCGCGTCCTGGCGAACGGCCGCACCGAGGGCACGCCGATGATCGCGCTCGAGGCGCTCGCGACCGGCGTTCCCGTCGTCGCGTCGGCCGTCGGTGGACTGGCTTCACTGCATGGCGCCGTACGCGTTCGTCCCGACGACCCACGCGCACTCTCGACGGCGGTGGACCGCATTCTCACGTTGCCGCCGCCTGCCCAGGAGCTACGATCGAGCGTCAGACATCTCGCCTGGACGCACGTCGCTGCGCACCTTCTCGCCCATGCGGGCTGCGCAACCGGCGACACGAGATCCAGCCCTAGTGCGTAAGTAGATTCGCATCCCGGTCCGACCATTGTCGTCGGAGCGGTGTCCAACTCGCTGCAATCACGTGACGATTGTCGGACTTTCGTGCGATTGATCTACCCACCATGGCGGCACACTTGCTGCTAACCCCGCTGGCGATGTCAGACAGTCCGCGGTTCGACGTCTCCGTCATTCTGCCGTTCGGAGACGACGAAGAGTTCGTGGGGATCGCGGTGAGGCGCACGGCAGAACACCTGCGGGGCCTCGGCCTCGCGTTCGAGATCCTGGCGATCGACGAGGACAGCGGCGACAACTCGCACGCCGTCCTCGCGCTGCTTCGCGCCGAGGTCCCCGAGCTCCGCGTCACGCACGCGCCGGGCCGCGGCCGCGGTGTCGATGTCGGCGCGTCTCGTGCGCAGGGTACGCTGCTCGTCGTCGCGATGCCCGACGTCGCCGCCGCATCGCTCGACGGTGTCGGCGACGCATGCCGCCGCCTGCTCTCGGGTGAGGGCGACGCCGAGGTCTCGCTCGCTCGCTTCACGATCGCGCATCGGGTTCGCGCGCTCGTCGCTTTCCGAGGGGCGCGTCTCCTCGGTGCGGCGATGCACCGCAGGCTCGCCAAGCGCCTGCAGGTCCGCAACCTGTCGGTCCGCATCGCAGGCCCGACGGGCGTGACTGCGAAGACTGCTGTCGCCCGGTTCCGCGCTTTCGCCGCTCGCGGCAATCGCGTTGCCTAACCTGGGGGCGCGCGCGTAGGCGCGCTGCTATCATTCGAGCCAGGGATGACTGCGCTGCTCGCGATCTTGTCGCTGGGGTTCTTGATCGTCGTTCACGAGGGCGGTCACTACTTCGTCGCGCGCTTGTGCAAGATGCGCATCGAGCGCTTCAGCATCGGCTTCGGGCCGGGGATCCTGAAGCGCAAGTCGAAGAAGACCGGCACGACGTTCCAGATCGCGCCGATTCCGTTCGGCGGCTTCGTCGAGATCCGCGGCATGAACATCGCCGAGGACGTCGATCCCGACGACAAGTTCGCATATCCGAACCGTCCCGCGTGGCAGCGGTTCGTCACGATCTTCGCCGGCCCGGCAACGAACTACATCTCGGCGATGGTGCTCGCGTTCGCGCTGTTCACCTGCCGCGGCATCGACAGCCCGTACAAGTTCTACGACGTCGCCGCGGTCAGGGAGGACTTCGACGCGCACGGCAAGCTCGAGGTCGGCGATCGCATCATGGCGGTCGACGGCGTGCCGCTCCTCGCCGCCGGCGTCTATCAGCCGAAGAACGGCCCCGTCATGAAGGCGGACTCGCTCGTGAAGCGCGTCAACGCCAAGGACGGTCAGGCGGTCACGCTGACGATCGTCCGCGCCGGCAAGCAGCTCGACGTCACGATCCAGCCGAAGCCCGGCAAGGACAAGGACGGCAACAACCTCCTCGATCCCGAGACGAAGAAGACGGTCTATCAGCTCGGCATCGTCCCGTTCGATCAGCCCGAGGTGCTCGACGTCGGCGTCATCGATGCGGCGAAAGAATCGGTCACGTATCCGGTCGTGGTCGCCGGCCGCATCATCAAGGGCATCCACGAGATCCTGACCGGCAAGGAAGAGGCGGATCCGGGCGGGCCCAAGCGCATCTACGACGAGTTCGCTCGCGCGTGGAGTCACGGCGCCGATACCGGCATGACGCTCCTCATCGTCCTCTCGGTCTACCTGGCGCTGTTCAACCTGTTCCCGCTGCCCGCCCTCGATGGTGGCCGCCTCGTGTTCCTGAGCTACGAGCTCATCACGCGACGCCGCGCGAACCCCAAGATCGAGGCGATGGTTCACATGGGCGGCATCATGGTTCTCGGCGTCGTGATGATCCTCGTGACGCTGCGCGACTGCCACGTGATCTGACGTAGCCCGTCGGCGCACTACGAGATCGAACGCGCCCGGCGACAGTCTCGTCTCGGCGTCGCTACTCCGTGCATGCGCCCAAGCGCGTTTGCAGGCCAAACTCGTCGAAGACGCGTCGGAACGGCACCTAGGAGCTGGTCCGATGGCTGCAGCGTGGCCGGGCGTGATGCGGCCCCAAAGGGCCAGGAGGCAACATGCGCACGTTTGGCAAGGTTGTGTTGGTGATCGCGGCGACGTGGTTCGTGGCCGCCTGTGGCGATGACGACAACGACAATGACAACAACAACAATGGCGTGACGACATTCCGCGTGACCCTGACGCCGGATCAGGTGGTACCGGTGTGCGCGCGGGCGTCCACCAACGCGACGGGCGTCGTCGACGTCTCGGTCGCCGATGACGACTCGTTCATCCGCGTCAATCAGCTGACGTTCACCGGTCTCTCCTCGGACGCGACGACCGCGTTCATCGAGCAGGGCCAGACCGGCGTGAATGGACCGGAGGTGCTAGCGGTCGACGTCAACCTCGTACCGTTCAGCACGGTCACGTTCGACGCCTCGGACTTCCCGTCACCGGCGCCTGCCGGTGCATCGCCCGATTTCCAGTCATTCGCCGAGGCGATGAGGGCCGGCGACACGAACATCACCATCGCGACAGTCGACTGTCCCGACGGTGAGATCCGCGCCCAGATCCAGTGACGTCTGGCCACGGGATGTTGGCTGCATTGCTCGTCGCGGGATGTGGCGACAACGATGCAGACAAGGTCTTCATCGACGCTCGCAACGTGACGACGTTCGATGTCACGCTGACGACGTCGCAGGAGACGCCGCCGTGCCCGGCGGCCGGGCCTGACGCGACCGGCACGGCGACGATCTCGGTGACCGACAACAACGAGATCATCGAGGTCAGACAGCTGACGTTCTCGGGACTGTCAGGCCCCGCGACGACCGCGGACATCCACCAGGGTGCGCGTGGCGTCGCCGGACCGATCATCTTTCCGCTCGACGTGAACACCGTGCCGTTCATGGCGGTGGGATTCAACTCGGGGGACTACCCGACACCCGCGCCGGAGGGGGCGGCACCGGACTTCCCCTCGTTCGTCGAGGCGCTGAGAGTCGGCGACACGTACATCGATGTTCACACCGCCGCATGTCCGGACGGCGAGATCCGCGCCCAGATCCAGTGAGGAGGCAACATGCGCACGTTTGGCAACGTGATGTTCGTAATGGCGGCGGTGCTCGTCGCCGGATGTGGTGATGACGACGATGACGACGACGACATCATCGACAACAACAATGTGACGACGTTCGACGTCACGCTGACGCCATCGCAGGAGACGCCGCCTTGCCCGGCCGCGAACCCCAACGCGACCGGTACGGCGAGCATCTCGGTCGCCGACAATGACGAGTTCATCCGGGTCAACCAGCTGACGTTCACGAATCTGTCGAGCCCCGTGACCGCTGCGCACATCCACCAGGCCCCGCCTGGTGTCGCCGGACCGATCGTGTTCCCGATCGACGTGAACGTGGTGCCGTTCGCGACGGTTGCATTCGACGCGGCGGATTTCCCGAACCCGGTCCCCGAAGGGGTGGCGCCGAACTTCGTGGCGTTCACGGACGCGGTGAGAGCCGGCGACACGTACATCAATGTCCACACGGAAGCCTGTCCGGACGGCGAGATCCGCGCCCAGATCGAGTGAGATGGGCGGGACGCTCGGCGAGGTGGCCGATTGGAGGGACCATGAAGTTCCGCGAGACGTTGTGGTTCAAGAAGGGTCTGCTCGACGCCGACGCCGCGAGCCGTGCGTCGGCGGGCGAGCCGACCGCTGTCGATACGTTGCCGATCGAGGACCGCTACCTCGACGACGGCTCGCTCACGGCGCGCGACTCGCGCGAGTTCGGGCTCCACACCGGAACCACGCAGCCGCTGCCAACGATCCCGTCTTCGCGTCGCGGCGAGTGACCCGGTCGGCGGAATCCTGACGACATTCGGGCAGGTATTGCCCGAGTCAGGCGCCCGGGGCTGCTCCTCGGATGATCGGCGAGCTATGGTCGGCTCGTGATCACCGAGGAGGTCCTCGCGCGAATCCCGACCGACGCGGGCGTGTATCTGTTCAAGGATACGCGCGGCAACGTCGTGTACGTGGGCAAGGCGCAGAGCCTCCGCACGAGGGTGCGCCAGTACTTTCGCGAGGGCGGCGACGAGAGGTTCTTTGTCGCTGCGGGCTTTCTCGCGCGCGTGGTCACGGACATCGAGACGATCGTGGTGTCGTCCTCGAAGGAGGCCCTGCTCCTCGAGAACCACCTGATCAAGAAGCACCAGCCGCGCTTCAACGTGAAGCTGCGCGACGACAAGCAGTACCTCGTGCTGCGGCTCGTCGATCCGAAGACCGAGCCGCCGCCGCCCGCCGAGGGCGATGCGCCGCTCGTCCAGCTGCGCAAGCGCGAGGTGTTTCCGCGCGTCGAGGTCGTGCGTAACATCCGCGACGACGGCGCGAACTACTTCGGGCCGTATCACTCGGCGACCAGCGCGCGAGAGACGCTGCGCACGCTGAACCGACACTTCCAGCTGCGCACCTGCACCGATCACGTGCTCGAGACGCGCGGCCGGCCGTGCCTGCAGTATCAGATCAAGCGCTGCTCGGGACCGTGCGCGATCGACGTGCCTGCGTCGGTCTACGCCGAGCAGGTCGAGGACGTGAAGCTGTTCCTCTCGGGCAAGAACGACGAGCTCGTGACCCGCCTGCGCACGCGCATGGAGCGCCGCGCAGAACGCGAGGACTACGAGGTCGCGGCGGTGCTGCGCGACTCGATCGCCGCGGTCGAGCGCACGCTCGCGAAGCAGAACATCGTCCAGGACGAGCTCGTCGATCAGGACGTGTGGGGCCTCTATCGCGAGGCGGATACCGTCGAGGTCGTCGTGCTGTTCATCCGCGGCGGCAAGCTCGTCGGCCGGCGCACGTTCCAGCAGAAGGATCAGGAGCTGCCGGATCGGTTCGTCATCGGCGAGTACGTCCAGCAGTACTACGCGACCGGCACGTACATCCCCGACGAGATCGTCGTCGGCGTCGAGCTCGAGGAGAGCAGCGTGCTCGCCGAGTGGCTGTCGGCGGCGCGCGGCAAGAAGATCCGGATCGTCGAGCCTCGCCGCGGTATCCGTGCGCGACTCGTCGAGCTCGCGGATCGCAACGCGGCGGCATCCGCGACGTCGCGGCGGAGCAAGGACGCAGATGCCGAGGCGATGCTGCAGAAGGTCGCCGATCGGCTCGGCCTGGCGCGCCCTCCCCGTCGCATCGAGTGCTTCGACATCGCGCACATCCAGGGCACCGAGACGGTCGCGTCGATGGTGACGTTCGTCGACGGCGTGCCGTCGCGCGGGCTGTACCGCAAGTTCAAGCTGCGCTCCGTCGACAACAACGACTTCGCCGCGATGTACGAGGTGCTGACGCGCCGGTTCAAGCGCACCATGAGCGACGACCCGGCGTGGGCGAAGCCGGACCTGCTCGTCATCGACGGCGGCAAGGGTCAGCTCGGCATGGCGGTGACCGCGCTGACCGACATGGGCGTGCAGCTCGGCGGCGAGAACGGGCTCGAGGTGATCGGCCTCGCGAAGGAGCGCGAGCTCGAGGCGGGCAGCGCGCCGGATCGGATCTACCGGCGCAACGTGAAGGACTCGATCGCACTGCGCGCGAACTCGCCGGAGCTCTACGTGCTCGCGCGTATCCGCGACGAGGCGCACCGGTTCGCGAACACGTTCCACCAGGATCGCCGCGCGAAGGTGAATCTGAGGTCCCAGCTCGACGACATTCCGGGCATCGGTGCGACGCGACGTCAGCGCCTGCTCAAGCACTTCGGCAGCGTGCGCGGCGTGCGTCAGGCGAGCGTCGAGGAGCTCGCGAAGGCGCCGGGGATGAATCGCAAGGCCGCCGAGCAGGTCGCGAAGTTCTTCGCCGAGCCGCAGCCCGAGGCGGCGCCCGCCGAGGACATCGTCCAGGCGGTCTACGAGGGCGACGAGTCCGACGGCGCGAGTGCCGTCGAGGACGCGAACGTCCAGCCGAGCTAGGTCGCGCGCGGGATCCAGACGGTGACGGTCGTGCCGCGGCCGACGTTCGACCGCGCGATCACCGAGCCGCCATGGCGGCGGACGATGCCGTGAAGCATCGCGAGGCCGAGCCCGGTGCCCTCGCCCGGCGGCTTCGTCGTGAAGAACGGCTCGAACGCGCGCGCGAGCGTCGCATCGTCCATGCCGACTCCGTTGTCGATGACCGACAGCTCGACGTAGTCCCCGTTCGCGGGCAGGTGGCGCGTCGCGGCCTCCGCGCGCTCCATCGTCACCGCGCGCGCGGCCACCTCGATCGTGCCGCCGTCGGGCAGCGCATCGCGCGCGTTGAGCAGCAGGTTGAGCAGCACCTGATACAGCTCCTCGGAGCTCGCGCGCACGGTGAGGTCCGTCGGTACGTTGACCTCGATCGCGATCCGCTGGCTGACCTGGCGGCGCACGAGCGCGACGGTGCGCTGGACGAGCGGCTGCAGCACGACCGACTCGAGCTCGACCTCGTCGCGCCGGCCGAGGCGCAACAGCCGCCGCGCGAGCAGCGACGCCGACGACGCCGCCGTGCGCATCTCGGTGATCATGTCGCGGAGCTCGGTGCTCGGCGGCAGTCTGCGCTCGAACAGATCGAGGCAGCCGAGGATCACCGCGAGCGAGTTGTTGAAGTCGTGCGCGAGCCCGCCGGCGAGTGCGCCCATCGCCTCGAGTCGCTGCAGCTGGTGCATGCGGTCCTCGAGCTCGTCGTGGTGCGTGAACACGAGGATCGTGCTGCCGACCTGGATGCGATCGCCGACGCGCACGGGCGACTTGCCGGCGATCTGCTCGCCGTTGACGAAGCTGCCATTCGAGCTGCCGAGATCCTCGAGCGTGAAGCTCGAGCCGTCGGTGTGGAGGCGCGCGTGGTGGCGCGACACGTCCTTCGCGTTGAGCGAGATGTCGACAGAGGGGCCGCGACCGATCATCAGCGTCGTCGCGCCGACGCGAAACGTGCGACCGAGATCCGCACCCGCGACGCACACGAGCCGCAGCGCCTGCGCGATCCGCTGCGTCGACTCTTCTCTGATGAACGGCGGGATGACGCTGATGTCCGTCGTGCTCTCCATCTCGTCACGCACCACCGTGGCCATCCTTCCCACGGTACGGAGATCGACGCGGCGGGTGGGGTAACGACGGGGTCGGAAAACTTGGGCCGGGGTGTGAGACCATGTAGGATAAGGTGCTCCAGCGAAGTCAGGCTCAGGCACCTATGTCCAAAAACCGAAAGATTAGCAGCACATCGGGAACGGACCGCCGCCGCGAGGTGGTCGGAGTGATCGGGCTCGGCGCGGGCCTGTTCCTCCTGATCGCGATGATCTCGCTCCAGGCCCACACGCTCGTGATGGGTCCGTTCGGCCGGTCGATGGCGAGCCTGTTTTACGGGTTCGCCGGCGTGTGTGGGTATTTCCTGATCGTGCTCGGCGTCGCCGGTGCGATCCGCATGCTGCTCGGCCGCGAGCCCGCGTTGCCGCTCGCGGTCGTCGCCGGCTCCGTGCTCGGCGCGATCTCGCTCGCGACCCTCGTCCACCTGTGCGCGCCACACTACCGCGTCGCCGGCCACGGTCCCGGCGGTGTCCTCGGTGAGCACCTCGCCGAGATCCTGCGCGCGGTGATCAGCACGGCGGGTACCGCGCTGCTCTCGGTCGTCGGCCTCGTCGTCGCGGCGGTCATCGCGACGCCGCTGCGCATGCGCGACGTGCTGCACGCGATCTGGGCCGCGATGTCGAACGCCGGTGGCGTGCTGCGCGCTGCCGTGTTCGCGTTCGCGAAGTTCTGGAGCGACGTGTTCCGCGCGATCCTGCCCGAGAAGTCGGCGCGCGACGACGACGACGAGGAAGAGGAAGAAGAGGACCTGCTCGAGGCGAGCGAGGACGAGCACGGTCCCGAGCCGCTGATCATCGAGCGCACGCAGCCGTCTGCGATCGAGGTCGTCGACCTGACGCCCGCGGAGAAGAAGAAGCGCGCGAAGAAGGAAGCGGCGAAGACCGAGGTCGACTTCGCGGTGCGCCCGCAGGCCGCGAACGACGACGCCGAGGCCGACGAGGACGAGGCCGTCGAGGTCGCGCCGCCGAAGAAGCGCATGGCGAAGGGCACCGTCGCGCCGCCGCCCGCGGCTGCCGCACCCGCGCCCGCCGCTGCTGCCACCGCCGAACCCGCCGACCACGCCGGCCCCGTGATCTTCGAGCCGAAGTTCAAGGCGCAGGACAAGGCCACGATGGCCGCGAAGGAGAAGCAGGCCGACGCGGAGCGCCAGACGTTCATCAAGCTCGGCGAGGGCGAGTACCAGCTGCCGTCGATCCAGCTGCTCAACTACGACGCGAAGGAGCAGAACTCGATCGACAAGACCGCGATGCTCGAGCTGTCCGCGAAGCTCACCCAGACGCTCGAGAACTACGGCGTCAAGGGCGACGTCGTCGCGATCCGCCCCGGACCGGTCGTCACGATGTACGAGTTCGCGCCGGCCCCTGGCACGCGCGTCAACAAGATCGTCAACCTCACCGACGACCTCGCGCTCGCGCTCGAGGCGCTGCGCGTACGTATCGTCGCGCCGATTCCCGGCAAGGCCGCGGTCGGCATCGAGGTTCCGAACAAGACCCGCGAGAAGGTCTTCATCAAGGAGATCCTCGCCGACGACGTGTTCCGCAAGGCCAAGGGCCGGCTGCCGATGGCGATCGGCAAGGACATCGAGGGTGCGCCGTTCGTCGTCGACATGGCGCGCATGCCTCACCTGCTCGTCGCCGGTACGACGGGCTCCGGTAAGTCGGTCGGCGTGAACTCGATGATCACGTCGCTGCTCTACCACTGCTCGCCCGAAGACTGCCGGATGATCATGGTCGACCCGAAGATGCTCGAGCTCTCGATCTACGAGGGCGTCCCGCATCTGCTGCTGCCGGTCGTCACCGATCCGAAGAAGGCGAACCTGGCGCTGCGCTGGGCCGTCGAGGAGATGGAGCGCCGCTACGACCTGCTCGCGCAGATGGGCGTACGCGACATCATCGGCTACAACGAGAAGCTCGCGAAGCAGCAGCAGAAGCTCGAGGCCGACAAGCTGCGCGAGGCCGCCGAAGCCGCCGCGCGCGCGCTCGAAGAGGACGTCGACAAGGTCGTGTCCGCTGACTCGCCCGAGCAGGCCGATGCGCGCGAGAAGGTCGAGACCGCGGTGCAGCAGCACAAGCTGCCGTACATCGTCGTCGTCATCGACGAGTTCGCCGACCTCATGATGTGCGCGCCGAAGGAAGTCGAGACGAGCGTCGCGCGCATCGCCCAGAAGGCGCGCGCCGCCGGCATCCACCTGATCCTCGCGACGCAGCGTCCGAGCGTCGACGTCATCACCGGCCTCATCAAGGCGAACTTCCCGTCGAGGATCGCGTTCTCGGTCGCGTCGAAGATCGACTCGCGCACCATCCTCGACCAGAACGGCGCCGAGGCACTGCTCGGTGCTGGCGACATGCTGTTCTCGGATCGCGGTGCGGCGCCGCAGCGTCTCCACGGCTGCTACGTCGACGAGAGCGAGATCCACCGCGTCGTCGAGCACCTGAAGACGCAGGGTCGCCCGGTCTACAACCTCGACATCGTCAAGCCGCGCGACGAGGAAGGCGAAGGCGGCGGCGACTTCGGCGGTGGCGCGGGTGGTGGTGGCGGCAAGTCCGACGACGATATGTACGACAAGGCCGTCTACATCGTCACGACGACGCGCAACGCGTCGATCTCGTGGGTGCAGCGCCAGCTCCGCATCGGCTACAACCGCGCCGCGCGTCTCGTCGAGGAGATGGAGAAGCAGGGCGTCGTCAGCCCGCCCGATCACACGAACAAGCGCGAAGTGCTCGTCGCGGCTGCGTAGCTACTGCGCTTCCCACGCGCGGTACGCGTTGTACCAGCGCACGAACCGGTCGATGTGGTTGCCGGTCGACACCATGTGCCAGCGGTTCGAGCTCGTGCTGCGCAGCGAGCCGGCGTTGTAGGCCGCCGCGATCTTCGGCGGGTCGCGGTGGTGCTGGTTGCGCTGGTAGCTCGAGCCCATGTACTTCGCGCCGACCTGGAACGAAAAGTCGGGACGGCTGTGCATGCGCGCGCGGCACGTCGAGCGCGACAGCCCCATGAGCGCGGCGCACGTCGATGCGGTCACCTGCATCGGTCCCGACGACAGACCGTCGGAGCTGCCCGCGGGGTTCGTGCAGCTCGACTCGGTGAGCGCGGTCGCGGCGACCGACGCGCGCGACAGCTTGTAGTGATCGGCCCACTTGCGGATCGACGCGCCGTAGCGATTCATGCACGTGCGCACGCTCGCGACCGAGCCGCTCGGAGTCCCGGTGTGCAGCCGCACGCGCTGGTTGACGACGCGCCACGAGATGCCGCCGAAGATGCGGTGGTACGGGCGATCCGGATCGAGCAGGCCGCGAGTTGCTGCCGCGAGCGTGCCGATGTCGTCGGGCTCCTCGGCGGTGTCGGCGCCGTCGCTGATCTCGAGCTCGTCGCGCTCGTCGATCCCGTCGAGGTCCTTCAGCTCGGTGACGACGAAGATCGGGCGGACGACGCTCTCGACCTCGTTGCCGTCGGCATCGAGCGAGGTCGCGACGACCTCGTGCATGCCGGGTCGATCGAACACGGTCGTCCACCGCCACACGTCGTCGCGCTTGCAGTCCTCCTCCGGCTGCGCCGGATCGCAGACGGCGAGCTCCGTGCCGTCGAGCTCGAACCGGACGCGCGCGGCGTCGGGGTGCTGTGTCGCGACGGCGAGCTCGATCGCGTCGCCGACCGGCACCTGATCGGTGTCGAGCGGCGCTACCCACTCGAGGTCGCCCTCCTCGGCGGCGCACGCGGTGAACAGCAAGCTGAATGAAATCAGGATCCCTCGAATTCGCACGCCGGCCGTCCCAGCACGCTCCGTGCCGCGCGTAAGCAGCGAGAAGCAAACGCGCGCCGCTGCCAACTGCGATCGGCTGGTTGCGATCGCGAGGTTGCGATCGCAGGGTCTGGCCCTCAGCTCGGCGCGGCGAGGAACGTGAAGTAGAGCTCGGGCGGGTGCGCGAAGCTCATCGACCGTTTGCAGTCGGGACACGTCATCGCCGGCGGCCGCATGCGCGCGAGATCGCCGCCGTGCACGCGCACGTCGAGCAGTATCACCTGCTCGCAATCGCACTCCTCGCACTCGTACGGCGCGAAGAACGACGACACGAGCGATACGCCCCGCGCCGCGGGCACGATGTTGAGCTGGTGAACGATCGGCTCCGACACGCGCCTCAGCTCGAGCGCGATCCGCTGCTTCGCGGCGACCTGCTGCATCGAGATCCACGCGCGCACGCCGGGCGAGTTGATGAACGAGATCGCGCCGAGGTCGAGCGCCAGCCGGCCGTCGCGCGCGTAGCTCAGCAAATCGACGAGCTTCGCGGTCTCGTCGATCGTGCCACGCAGGACGAGCTGACCGTCCTGGCTGACGCAAGTCATCCGACTCACCGGCGACGAGATTACACGCTACTCTCGGGCCGTGCGAGCCACCTGGCTCACCGACATCCATCTCAACTTCATGCGCCCGCTCGCACTCCGCGCGTTCTACGAGCGGGTGCGGCAGGAGCGCCCGGACGTCCTGCTCGTCACCGGTGACATCGGCGAGTCCGACTCCGTCGGCCGCTTCGTCGAGGAGCTCGGCCGGATCGCGCCGATCTACTACGTGCTCGGCAATCACGATTACTACCGCTCGTCGATCGACACCGTGCGCGCCGCGCTCACGCAGGTCTCCGGCGGGTGGCTCCCTGCCCGCTCGCCGATCCAGCTCACCGAGCGCACCGTCCTGCTCGGCGTCGACGGCTGGGGCGACGCACGCTGCGGCGATCTGTCCTCGCAGATCCAGCTCAGCGACTGGCAGCTGATCGGCGAGTTCGAGTCCGTGCGCTACGACCGCGCCGGCCGCATCGCGCTCCTGCAGGAGCTCGGTACCGAGGAAGCGTTCGCACTCGGCGAGCTGCTCGCCCACGCGCCGCCGAGCGAGGAGCTCCTGATCCTCACGCACGTGCCGCCGTTCCCGGAGGCGTGCGTCTACGACGGCGTGCAGACCGAGCCCGCTTGGCTGCCGTGGTTCACGTGCATCGCGACCGGCGAGGTCCTCGCCGAGTACGCGCGCGCGCATCCCACCAAGCACATCACGGTCCTGTGCGGCCACTCGCACGGCGCGGGCGTCTGCTATCCCGAGCCGAACCTCGAGGTGCGCACCGGAGGCTGGCCGCCCGGCGTCGAGGGCTACGGCAATCCGATCGTGCAGGCGACGCTCGAACTGATCTAATCCGCCGCCGCGGCCTCGAGCCTCGGCAGCCCGCGCTTGCCGCGCAGCCGGAACAGACAGTCGCGCGCTTTCGTGATCGCCTCGCTCGCCTTCTCGTCGCCCTGCACGTCCCGCATCGGCCGCGTCTCGAGCCGATCGATCGTCGCGCCGATCGAGTCGACGCATGCGAGCGTCCTGCACGCGCACGCGCGCCCGTGCATCTCCGCCGCGACCTTCTGCCAGCTATCGACGTCGAACCGCAGCGGCACGTCGAGCTTCGGATCCGCATCCGAGTCGACCGCTAGCGTCCATGCCGGATCGTCGAGGCGCGGCGGGCAGTACTTACCCATCGCCTCGCACACCTCGAGCGACGCGATGAACCGCCGCCGCACCGCGAGGTCCTCGTTCGCCGTCCGTACCTGATCGTAGTCCCCCGCCGCCTCGAGCTCCGTCACCTGGCGCTCCGCCGTCGCCTCGGCACCGCGCTCCGCGATCAGCGCCTTCTGCAGCTCCGCCTTTCCGTACGGCGGCGGTGCCTCGACATCCTCGGCGAGCGTCGTGTGCACGGTGGTGTCGAGGGCGCCCGTGCCCGTGGGGCCCGCGCTCTTGCACGCTGCAAGTGCCACAAGCAGTGCCAGGCGTCGCATCTGCCTAAGGTAACGGAGGACGGACCGTGCTACCACCATGCAACTGCACGAGACTCAACGTTTCTCCAGTATGAATCGCCAGCCACTGCCGCGCGTCACAACGGTATGGCGCTGGTTTGGCGCCCTTCGGAGCCTGCAATGATCGACTTCATCGGAATCCTCACCCGCACCTGGCTCGGCGTCTCCGCGCCGGCGCCCAGCGCGCAGATCACCACCGCCCCGCTCGTCGCCGCCCCCACGGCCGGCGCGACCGCAGGTTCGGCCGCGACGCCCGCTCCGGCTCCCGCGGCCAAGGTCGATGCGTCGGCCGTCGTCGACAACGTCCAGAAGTTCTACGCGGGCATCAAGCAGGTGACCGCGCAGTTCCGCCAGACCGTCACGAACTCGACGTTCGGCAGCAACAAGACCAGCGACGGCACCGTGTGGCTGATGAAGCCCGGCAAGATGCGCTGGGACTACGTCGAGAAGAAGAAGGGCAAGGTCCAGGTCAAGAAGAGCTTCATCTCGAACGGCCAGTACCTCTACGTCGTCGAGCACGACAACAAGCAGGTCGTGAAGAAGAACCTCTCGAACGACCTCATGCCGGTCGCGGTGTCGTTCCTCTACGGCAAGGGTGACCTCAAGGCCGAGTTCAACGCCGCGCTCGACACCTCTGGCAAGTACGGCGACAAGGGCGACCTCGTCCTCAAGATGACGCCGAAGAAGCCGTCGGCGCAGTACAAGGCGCTTTACCTCGTCGTCGCGCCCGACAACTACCGCGTCAAGCAGTCGGTCATCATCGACTCGTCGGACAACACGAACCAGTTCCGCTTCTTCGCGCCCGACTTCGAGGCCCCGATCAAGGACTCGTACTTCGAGTTCAACGAGGGCAGCGTGAAGAACTACCGCGTCATCGACGCGGACGCCCAGGGTAGCGGCGCCGGCGCACCGGCTGCGCTGCCTCCGCCCAAGTAACGCTCGACGCCCTGATCGCGTTACGTTCGGGCGGTGAAGCTCGAGCATGTAGAGGCGAATGGGCTCAGGTTCGCGTACCTGGCCGAGGGCACCGGGCCGCTCGTGCTGCTCGTCCACGGGTTCCCCGACACGGCGTACACGTGGGACCGCGTGATTCCAGCGCTCGCGG
>JABFXX010000068.1 GCA_013368795.1 Kofleriaceae bacterium | reverse complement strand
CTTCATCCGCACGACGGATCCGAAGCACAAGAAGGTCGTCGCCGACCTGTGGCGCCACATCCGCAAGCACAACCCAGACGACCTGTACCTCGCGTCCTATCAGGGCTGGTACTGCGTCGGCTGCGAGGCGTTCTACACCGAGAGCCAGCTCGTCAAGGACGGTAGCGACTGGCTGTGCGCGGTCCACAAGAAGCCCGTCGAGTGGATCGACAAGGAGCGCAGCTGGTTCTTCCGGCTGTCGAAGTACGCCGAGCCCCTGCTCCGCCACATCGAGCAGAACCCGGACTTCATCCGTCCCGACGCGTACCGCAACGAGATCGTGTCGTTCCTGAAGAGCGGCCTCAAGGATCTCTCGGTCTCGCGCACGAGCTTCGCGTGGGGCATTCCGGTTCCCGAGGAGGACAAGGAAGGCCTGCACCACGTCATCTACGTGTGGATGGACGCGCTGACGAACTACCTCAGCGACCTCTGCCCGCCCGACGGCACGATCGGTGGTCCCGACGTCGAGAAGTACTGGCCGCACGCGATTCACGTGATCGGCAAGGACATCCTGCGCTTTCACACCGTGTACTGGCCGGCGTTCCTCATGGCCGCGAACCTACCGCTACCGAAGGGCATCTTCGCGCACGGCTGGTGGACGGTGCGCGGCGAGAAGATCAGCAAGTCGATGCCGGCGACGCGCATCGATCCGGTGAAGCTCGCCGACGCGCTCGCCGTCGGTCCGCTCGGCCGGCCGATCGGCATCGATGCGATGCGGTACTACCTCCTGCGCGAGGTGCCGCTCGGCCTCGACGGTGACTTCACGTTCGAGTCGCTGTTCGGCCGGTTCAACGCCGAGCTCGCGAACGACCTCGGCAACCTCGTCAACCGCAGCCTCACGCTGATGGCGAAGAGCTCGCTGCATCCCGCGCACGCGATGCCGCTCGCCGAGGTCGACAAGCACGCGTCGTTCGTGAAGGTCGCTGCCGATGCGATCGACAACGCGACCGCCGAGTACACCGCGATGGCGCCGAGCCGCGCGCTCGAGGCGATCTGGAAGCTCGTCCGCGAGGCGAACCGCTACGTCGATTCGAATCAGCCGTGGGCGCTCGCGAAGGATCCGTCGAAGTCGGCCGAGCTCGCGCACGTGTTCCACAACCTCGCGAGCGCGATCGGCGTGATCGGTGGCCTCGTGTCGCCGATCCTGCCGACGACGGGCCGCCTGCTCCGCGAGTGGGTCGGCATCACCGGCGCCGATCTCGATGCGTGGCCGAAGGCGAGCGACATGCTGCGCGTCGTCGGCAACGTGTCGAAGGACCCCAAGCCGCTATTCCCGCGCCTCGACGACGCCGCGCAGAACAAGATCCTCCAGCAGATCGTGCCCGGTGATGTCGCCACCGGTGCGCCCGCGGCGGCGCCCGCCGAGAAGAAGGCAGCGCCCGCGCCTGCAGCGCCCGCCGCCGCATCGTCGACGATCACGTACGACGACTTCGCCAAGCTCGAGCTTCGCGTCGGCAAGGTGATCGAAGCGGTTGCGGTCCCGAAGAAGGACAAGCTCCTGCACCTACAGGTGGACCTCGGTGAGGCCAAGCCGCGCTCGATCGTCGCGGGCATCGCGACCGCGTACAAGCCGGAGCAGCTCGTCGGCAAGCAGGTGATCGTCGTCGCGAACCTCGCGCCGCGAAAGCTCGCCGGGCTCGTGTCGGAGGGCATGATCCTGGCCGCCGGCGACGAGGAGATCCTGGGACTTTCCGCGATCGACCGCGACGCTCCCCCGGGAACGCGGGTACGATAAGCCGCAAGCATGTCGGACGTACGTCGCGCGCCTCGCCTCGTGGTCAATGCACCTGCGATTGTCGAGTCCATCGGGCAGGCCGCGATGCAGCTGCACCCGAACCTCGGCCGGGTGTTCCGCCGCGTCGAGGCCGACCGCACGACGATCGGCACCAAGTTCCCCGCGGTCGTCCGCGACCTGTCGACCAACGGTGCGTTCATCTCGGGCGCGCCGCTGCCGCTGCTCTCGCGCGTCGCGCTCAAGTTCGACGTGAAGGGCGTCGGCACCATCGACGCGATCGGCTGGGTGTTGTGGCAGCGCATGGACGACTGCGAGGTCCCCGGACCGAGCTCGGCCGCCACGCTGCCGAAGGGCTTCGGCGTCCTGTTCGAAGCGATTCCGATGGAGACGCGCACGGCGATCGCCGCGCTCGTCAGCTCGTTCTCCTCCCGTGGCTGAACCGCGCGTCTTCCGGTTCAAGCCCCGCTATCGCGGCATCGCGATCTCGGCGCTCGGTATCGGCGGCGCGCTCGGCGTCGTGTCGATCGCGGCGCTCGGAGCCGCGCTGCTGCCGCTCGCGACCGGCGCTGCCGGCGTCGTGCTCGGCGCCGCGTATCTGATGTCGCCGTCGTGGAAGCTCGAGGTCGCGATCGACGACGACGCACTCGAGGTTCGCACGCCGAAGGCGACGAAGTTCCGCGTGCCGTGGACCGACGTCGTGCGCGTCGTCGCGTCGCCGACGACAAACACGTGCTTCGTCGACGGCGGCGCACCGGAGCGGAGCCTGCTCGTTCCGGGCGATGGCGCGCCCGCGCCGTACGACATCGAGGATCGCCCTGCCCTCGTCGCTGCGATCCTCGCGCACGTGCCCGCCGACAAGGTGCAGACCGTCGACACCCTCGACGCTGCGCGCAAGGCATAGGCGGCCCAGCAATCTTCTGTCGCGCTGTGCCCGCGGGGGACCCGACCTGGTACGGTGCGCTCGCGTGTCATTCCTGTTCCCGAGCCCGACGATCACGTTCGAGGCCGCGCTGCGCGACCTCGTCAGCGGCAAGCCCAGGTCGCGGGCGATGGCCGCGCACGCGCTCGGCGACGTCACGGAGCCGACGGAGAAGCGGCGAGCGGTCGACGCGCTGATCGCCGCGCTCGACGACAATCATCCCCAGGTCCGCATGGAAGCGTGCGCGGCGCTCGGCGATCTCGGCGAGCCCAGCGCGCTCCCTCATCTCATCAAGAAGCTCGACGATGGCGTCGCGCCCGTGCGCCAGAACGCGGCGATCGCACTCGGCACGCTCGGCCATCCCGACGGCTTCGAGCCGCTCGCGACCGCGCTCAAGGACGGCCCGCCCGACCTGCGGTTCCAGGCCGCGACGTCGCTCGCCGAGATCGAGCCGGTGCGCGCGTTCGATCACGTGCTCGCCGCGCTCGACGATCGCGACGGTCAGGTCGTCGGCGCCGCCGCGCTGTCGGTCGGCGCGATCGCGAAGCTCGACGAGGCGCTGAAGCCGCGCGCGCTGTCGGCGCTGCGCGCGAAGATCGACCACGGCGATGCGAGTGCGCGCTTTGACGTCGCGTATGCGCTCGCCGAGCTCGGCGACGAAGGTGGTCGCGCGGTGCTCGCGAAAGCGGCGACGGATGTCGAGCGCGCGTGGGACGCGAACAGCGCGCTCGGCGAGCTGGGCGCGACACAGGAGCTCGCGCGCGCGGTGAGCGCGAAGAAGACGCCGCCCGAGGCACGCGTCCTCGCTGCGGGCAGGCTGCTCGCGGCCGGCGGTGGCGACGACGATACGCGCGGCGTTCTGATCGACGCGCTCACCGATCGCAAGATCCACGTCCGCGGGCTCGCCGTCGAGCAGCTGACCGCCGTCGGCGGACCGTGGGCGAAGGCTCCGCTCGAGAAGCTCGCGCGCTCCGGCAAAGGTGCCGACCTCCTCGAGGCGATCGCGGCCGCGCTGCGCGCGATCGAAGGACGATCATGACCCAGCTGTTCGATTCCCACGCCCACGTCGACGGACCCGAGTTCGAAGCCGATCGCGACGCCGTGATGACGCGCGCCCGCGAAGCAGGCGTCACGCGCATGGTCGTGATCGGTGCGGTCGGCGATCCGTCGAGCGCGGAGCGCGCGGTCGCGTTCGCCGAGCGCGATCCGAATGTGTGGGCGACCGTCGCGACGCACCCGCACGACGTCGAGAAGATGACCGACGAGTGGTGGGCGACGCACGAGCGGCTCGCGCGCCACCCACGCGTCGTCGCGATCGGCGAGACCGGGCTCGACTACTACTACGATCATTCGCCGCGCGACCTGCAGAAGCAGGCGTTCCGCCGGTTCCTCGAGCTCGCGCACGCGGTCGGCAAGCCCGTCGTCTGCCACATCAGAGATGCACACGAGGACGCGCGCGCGATCCTGCGCGAGGGCCGCGCCGCCGACCTCGGCTGCGTCATCCACTGCTTCACCGGCACGCCCGACGACGCCCGCGAGTACGCCGCGATGGGCTGCTACGTGTCGTTCTCGGGCATCGTCACCTACAAGACGGCCCAGCCGCTCCGGGACGCGGTGCCGCTCGTGCCCCACGACCGCATCCTTATAGAGACGGATTGTCCCTACCTGGCGCCGGTTCCGATGCGAGGAAAACGCAACGAGCCGGCGTTCGTTCGGCACACGGCCGAGGTGGTGGCCCAGTGCGCGGGCTTAGATTTCGCGGACTTGGCGCGGATCACCACCGAGAACGCAAACCGGGTCTACCGCTTAGCAAACGGTTGACTCTCAAGGACTTGGCCGGTATAGATCCGCTCCTCGTTTTGGGAAAGTGAAGTCTGCCATGGCGCTCAACATCGGCCTGCTCGGCAAGAAGATCGGAATGACCCAGGTGTTCGCGGATGACGGTGAGGCCGTCCCCGTCACCGTGATCCAGGCGGGCCCGTGCACCGTCGTCGGAACGCGCACCGTCGAGCGCGATGGCTACTCGGCGCTCGTGCTCGGCTTCGATGAGAAGCCGATGCGCCTCGCCAACAAGGCCGAGATCGGCGCGGTGAAGAACGGCGGCAAGCCGCAGCGCTTCATCCGCGAGATCCGTCTCAGCGCGGACGAGGTCGCGAAGTACCAGGTCGGCCAGATCATCGGCCCGACCGACGTCTTCGCCGAGGGCGCCGCTCTCGACGTCGAGGGTACCAGCAAGGGTAAGGGCTACCAGGGCGTCATCAAGCGCCACCACATGTCCGGCATGACCCGCGCCCACGGTACGCACGAGTACTTCCGCCACGGCGGATCGATCGGCTGCCGCCTCACCCCGCAGCGCGTCCACAAGGGCAAGCGCATGGCGGGTCAGATGGGCAACGAGAAGGTCTCGGTCCAGAACCTCCAGCTCTTCAAGATCCTCGCTGACGAGAACTGCATCCTCGTCCGCGGCTCGATCCCGGGCGCGAAGAACGAGTACGTCGTCGTGACCAAGGCCGCGACGCGCACCGCGTACAAGCGCAAGGGCGTCGGCAAGGAAGAGGTGCGCTCGAAGAACCCGCTCAAGGCCTCGAAGAAGGCCGCTGCGGGTCGCGGCTAAGACGTACCGGGCCTTCGCAAGAAGGCACCGATTCGCCACCAAGCCGTCGAACAACGTTTGTACTTTTTGCCCGGCGCGACCGCGTCGGGCTTTTTGCCGTTTATGTCAAAACGTCTCGACGATCGCGCAACCCGCCACGATCGCTTTCACCAGAAAGCGAAGAAGCAGGGCTTTCTTGCGCGCGCGGTGTTCAAGCTCGAGGAGATCGACCAGCAGTTCAAGATCTTCAAGCCGGGACAGCGCGTGCTCGACCTCGGGTGCGCGCCCGGCTCGTGGCTGCAGTACGCGCGCAGCCGCGTCCTCGACAAGGGCATGCTCGTCGGCCTCGACCGCGGCCCTCTCCGCGGCGACGTCGCAGGTGCGCGGATCGTCGTCGGCGATGTCATGACGATCGACGTCAAGGAGCTGCTCGGTGAGCTCCCTGGGTTCGACGTCGTCCTCTCCGACATGGCTCCCGACACCAGCGGCATCCGCAGCCTTGATCAGGCGCGCTCCGAGGCGCTATTCGAGCGCGCGCTCGAGATCGCGACGCTGACGCTCGCGCCGGGCGGCAACTTCGTCGGCAAGCTGTTCCAGGGCCCCGACTTCAAGAAGCTCACCGAGGCGGTGCGCGCGAAGTTCGAGGTCGGCAAGACCGCGAAGCCGGCGTCGAGCCGTCAGATCTCGATCGAGCAGTACGTGATCGGCAGGGGCTTTCGCAAATGACCACGCGCATCGTCATCGAGCAGTGGGGCGATCCCAATCCGCGCAAGATCCAGCAGGCTGTCGACATCCTGCACCGCGGGGGCGTGGCCGCCTACCCGACCGATTCGATCTACGCGCTTGGCTGCGCGATCGAGGCGCGCGACGCGATCGAGAAGATCTTCCGCGCGAAGCAGATGAACAAGAACCAGCGCCTCGCGCTGATCTGCCCCGATCTCTCGACCGCGTCGGAGTTCGGCCTGTTCTCGCAGACCGCGTTCCGGCTCGCGCAGCGCATCTTCCCAGGCCCCTACACGCTCGTCGTTCCGGCGACGCGCACCGTGCCGCGCACGCTGACCGATCACAAGCGCCGCACCGTCGGCATCCGCATTCCGAGCCATCCGATCGCCCAGGCGCTCGCGCAGGGTCTCGGCCGTCCGCTCCTGACGACGAGCGCGATGGCCCCCGAGACGCACGAGCCGTGTCGCGATGCCGATGACATCCTCGAGAACTTCGAGCCGTTCGTCGACGTGCTGATCGATGCCGAGCAGACGCCGGCGGAGCCCTCGACCGTGCTCGAGGTCGACGGCGAGAACATCAAGCTCCTGCGTATGGGTCAGGGCCCGATCGAGGACTTCCTCGACGTGATCGAGGTCCCCGAGGAACCGAAGAAGGCAGCGGGCCGCCGCTAACGAAGCACGACCTGGACCTCTGCATCCTCGGGCCAGGATTCCTTCGCGAGCCACGGATCGTAGCCCGCCTCTTTGATCGCGTTCAGCATCGGCTTCGTGACGTCCTTC
>JABFXX010000374.1 GCA_013368795.1 Kofleriaceae bacterium | reverse complement strand
GCAGGCCCTTCGCGAGCGCCGGCAGCGCGGACTTCGCCGGGAGGCCGGCGAGCGCCGTGCACACCGCGGCGCGCGTCTGGGCGTCGCCCCGGCGTGCCCATGTCGCGAGCTGCTTCTCGAGCGCGGGGACGTGCGCGACGGCAAGGATCTCGAGCGCGGCGAGGTTTGGCTGCTTCGCCCCGGCGAGCTGCGCGTTCGCGATCGCGGCGACGGCGGCCTCGTGATCCATCCGCGCGAGCGCTCTCGCCTCGGCGGCCGCGAGCGGCGGCTCGTCGACGACGTCCGTCGCGAGCTGCTCGGCGAGCGTGTCGGCGGACTTCGCATCGGCGAGCGCGCCGGCCGCCTCGATCGCGACGAGCCGGAGCTCGGAGTTGCTCGTCGCCTTGAGCAGAGGACGCAACGCGGGCAAGAGCTCGCGGACCTCGGCGTGCGCGATCGCCTGGACCGCGGCGCGGCGGCCGGCGTTGTCACTGCCCGCGATCCCTTCGCGAAGTCCCGCGATCGCGAGGTGCCCGATCGCCTTCGTGCGCTCTGCCGACGCCGGCGCCTTGAGGATGCGGCGCGCGGCGCGCGTGAGGTCGCCGGCGCGCACGAGCCGCTCGACGACGCTGACGAGCGGCAACTCGACGACGGAGATCCGCGCGGTCGCCGGGCCCGCCTGACGACGGTCGCGCGCGAACAGCCACTGGAGGTGGACGCGATCGTCGTCGGACCACATATCGCGCGGCGGCGCCGGCAGCGGCTCGGCATCCTTCAGCGCATCGTGGACCGCACGATCGAAGTCCAGGTTGCCGCTCGTCGTCAGCGCGACGCCGACGATGTGGCCCTTGCCATCGACCGCGAGGTTGGCGACCGCGGCGAGCGTCAGGTCGTTGAGCGGATGGTTCGTCGGTAGCCGGATCCGGCAATCGTCGAGGAACTGCCCCCACCCCGGCTGGAGCTGCAGCGCGACCGCGGTCAGGTACGCGGCGCCGGGCGCAGCGGAGTCGAGCGGCAGCGGCGGCGAAAGCCGCGCGAGGGACCGCTCGAGCACCGGCGTCGACTGCACCGATGGGCCGCAGGCCACCAGCATCAGGAGCAGCGCGAGGCGACGCACGCCATCAACGATAGCGCGCCGGCGGCCCTCGCACCCTACATCAGCGGGACGTCGAACTTCAGCGTCGGATTGCTGATGCCAGCGCCGACGAACGTCTCGAAGCTCGTTCCGAACGTCATCGTGCCGGTGTCGTCGAAGCCCTGGACGAGGAACGTCGCGGGCCCGAACGGCACGTTCAGCACCGACTGCGGGAACTCGTCCGTGAGCTTCTTACACGGCTTCTTGTCCGAGCCGTTCGTCATCTGACCGTCGTCGGTCGTCAGCGTCTGGGGGACGCCGTTGACGACGAGCTTGATCGTCTGATCCTTGATCACCGGCGTCGACGCGTCACACGACACGCCGCCCCAGGCGATCCGGAACAGGAACGTCCCGTCGTAGCCCGGCGGCCACGCCTCGTAGGGGACGTTGACCGTGACCTCCGTCGGAACCTCGAGCGTTCCGGCGGCGACCGTGCCGGTGATCGGCGCGCCCAGCATCACCGCACCCGTGCCGTCGAGCGGCATCACGAAGACGGTGTAGTCGCCGGGCTCGAGACCCGAGAACACCGCCTGCGCGATCCCGCAATCCTCGACGAGCGACGTGACGACGCCGTCGGCGTCCTGGACGTCGACGGAGACCTTCGCGACACCCATGTCGCTGCACGAATCCATCGAGAAGCCGCGCTCCGGGTACGCGTTGAACGACCACTTCACGACGGTACGGCCCTTGAGCGTGCAGTCGGCAGTGGGGCAACCGCCGTCGTCGCCGCCGCAGCCCGTGACGAGCGCGGTGGCGACGAGGCCGGACCCGAGGAGCGCGGACGCCTTCACGCCGAGACCTCGCCGCGAACGTGGAGGCCGAGGTGGCGACGTACCTGGAAGTACTGCTCGCTCACCGCGTACGCGAGCAGGTCGCGCAGGCGCTCCTTCACGGACAGGCTCGACAGGCTGGCGCCCTCGGTCGCGATGCCCTTGGCGGCGACCTGGAAGTCGTTCGCCACGATGAAGCCGACGCGATTCGCCGTGAGGTCGGTCGCCGCGCGCCAGTTCGAGATGAGGCCGTTGCCGAGGCGACCGCTGAGCTTGCTCGACAGCTCGCCGACCTGCTCGAGGAGCGGGCCGGGAACCTGACGCTGCAGCGTGCTCGCCAGCTTCTTCGCCTCTTCCGACTCGGGCGCGTACGGCTTGCCGTCGTGCGCCGTCAGCTGCGCGCCGCTGGCCATCACGGCACCCGCGAACGCAGCCTCGAGCTTGGGCAGCGTGCCGACCGCCATCGTCACGAACCGCTCGGGGCGGAGGTACGCCATCCGCTTGCCGACCTCGAACGCCAGCTCGCGCTCGTCGTCCTTGCCGATGAGCGGAGAACCGACGAGCAGCGAGGGCACCAGCTTCTGGCGATCGGCGCCGAGGCCGACCGTGTTGGCGACGCGCAGGCCGTCACCTTCCTCCTGCAGCCACACCATCGGCGCCGGGTCGATCGCGAGCACGCCGGAGATGTACTTGACGATGCGGCTCACCGCGCGAGGGTCGCGATCGAGGTCGGTGCGCGAGTCCGGCGTGAGGCCGAACGACGTCACCGGCTGCGCCGAGCCCGCCGCGAGCGCGCCGAGCGTCGACGCGAAGATCGCGCCGACATGGCGGTCCTCACGCGGGTGGATGATCGCCTTCTGCCACAGCTCCTCGGTCAGCCGGCGCGGAGCGGGCGTGAAGCCCTGCGGCCGGAACTTCTCGTACAGGAGCTTCTCTTCGGACGATGCAGCGCCGAGGAACACGAGCGCCTGGGCGACGCAGTACGCCTTGTCGAGCTCGTGCTCGGCCCGGTACAGATTCGCGAGCGCCTTGTAGAGCTCGACGCGATCCGGTGCGTGAGTGAGCAGGAACTGCAGCTCGGCGATCGCTTCGGTTCGGCGAGCCTCACCAGCCTCGAGGTAGAGGTCGGCGAGCTGTTCGTGACGACCGACGTCGTCGGGCGCGAGCTCGCAGGCGATCTGGTAGGCCTCGGTCGCCGCCTCGCTGTCGTCGAGGTGCTCGGCGTAGACGTCGCCGAGCTTCGTCCACAGCTCGAGGAGCTTCTCGGTCGGCGCGTCGTCGGACAGCCGCTTGAGCTGACGACGGTACGCGCGCGAGAGGTTCTTCCAGTCCTTGCGCTCGCTGAGGAGATTCTCGATGCCCTCGAACGCCTTCGGCGTCAGCGGCGCGTCCTCGAGCGCGGCGTTGAACTTGTCGACGGCGAGCTCGCCGTCGTTCAGCTCGTCGCGCGCGATGACCGCGGCCGTGTAGTGGAAGCGAGCGCGGCGGGTCGGCGAGTCCTCGAGACCCGACAGCTGATCGAGCGTCTCGATCGCGCGGCGCCACTGGTGCTGCTCGGTGAACGCCTCGAGCAGCTTGTGCAGGAGCACGCGCGAGCCCGGGACGATCTTGAGGCCCTCGAGGTACGCGCCGGTCGCGGACGTCGGGTCCTTGAGCCGCTCGCTCCAGAGGTCACCGATCTCCTCGAACAGCTTCGCGCGCTTGGCGTCCGTGCCATCGCGCTTGGACAGCGCCTCGACCTGCGCGCGCTTGGCGTCGGCGACCATGCGCCACTCGCCACGCGCACCGCCGAGCTCGACCATCGCCTCGAGCGTCGGCTCGTGGAGCGGCTCCTTCTCGATGGCGCGGCGGAAGCTCGTCTCCGCCTTCTTGTCGTCGCCGAGCGCGCGCGACGCGGCGCCCAGGCGGTACCAGATCTCTGCGGTCTGGCTGTCGGAGATACCGCTGCGGTGGCGAGCGAGCAGCTCGCGGTAGCGGCGGTCGACTTCCTTCCACATCTCGGTCGCCTGCTCGCTGCCCTCGTTGACCTTCGCTTCGGCCATCAGGACGGCGGCAAGACCCATCGCGGCGTCGAGGCTATCCGGATCGGCCTCGACGGCGATCTTGAAGTGGCGAGCGGCCTTCTCGTAGCGATGCAGTGCCTCGTACGCCAGACCGAGCTGCGCCTCGCGGCGGCTGCGCTCGAGGCGATCGAGACCCTCGGCCTGGCGCGCGAGCATCTCGAGCACCGGCAGCGCGTCATCCCAGCGCCGCTGAGACACGAGCCGATCGGCGACGCGCTGACCGGCGTCGACGTGGTCGGGATCGAGCTTCAGCACGCGCTCGAACAGGTCGAGTGCGCGCGCCGGATCCTCGAGCCGCTGGTCGGCGACCATCGCCGCATCCCACAGGAGCGCGATGCGCTCGCTGCGGCTGCTGCTTGCCGACTCGGCGCGAAGCATCATCTCGACGGCCTGCGTCCAGTTGCCACGCTTCTCGTGGAGCTGGCCGAGCGTCTTGAGCGCCTGGTAGTTCTCGTTGTCCGCGGCGATGGCCTTGTCGAGGTGGCGCTGCGCCAGCTCGGGGTCCATCAGGTTCTCGAACGCGATGCGTCCGGCCTCGGCGTAGAGCGGCGCGCCCTTCTCACCCTCGAGCGCCGCGTGGCGAACGAGCGTGTCGACCGCGCGGTCGAACTGCTCGGTGCGCGCGTAGAGGCGCGGCAGGGCCGCCAGCGCGGTCTTGTTCTGGTCCTCGATCGCGAGCACGTTCATGAGCGCGTCGATCGCCTGGTGCGGATCGTCGAGCTCCTTCTCGTTGACCTGCGCGTTCTCGAGGTAGAGCTCGACGCGCGCGGCCGGCGCCTTCGCCACCGCGATGTGCCGCTTCATGACGGCAACGAGCTCGTACCAGTTCTGCTCGGACTTGAGCACGCGCTCGAGACCGCGGTACGCGTCGTCGGCGTTCGGATCGGCGACGAGCAGCTTCTCGTACGCGTCGCGCGCACGGGCCGGATCGCGATCCTCGAGCTCGACGGCGAGCTTGCGCAGCGTCGCGAGCTTCTCGCCCTCGGGCGCGACCTGACCGAGACGCTCCATCGTGCGGAGGTAGTCGTCGGTGCGGCCGGTCTTGTCGTAGAGGTCGACGAGCGCCTTGAGCGCCGTCAGGTCGCTGCCGTTGGCGGCGACGGCGGCCTCGTAGCGCGCGATCGCGCCCTCGAGGTCACCGAGCTTCTCGGCGCGCAGCGTCGCGAGCTCGCGGCGGATCGCCGCGGCGCGGCCGGCATCGCCCGCCTCCTGCTGGATCTCCGCGCGACGGTCGAGGACCTTCGCGAGGTTCGCCCACTTCTCGTCGCGGCGATACAGACGCTCGAGCGCGGCGAGCGCGTCGTCGCTGTTCTCGTCGAGATCGAACGCAGCCTGGTAGCTCTCGATCGCCTTCGCGGTCGACGCGAGCTGCGTCTCCATCAGATCGCCCAGGTCGATGTAGAGACCGACCTTGGTCGCGACGTCGGTCTCGACCTCGGCATGTGCGCGCAGCGCGTCGGCGAGGTCCGCCCACTTCTGCTGCTTGCGGAACGCCTCGGCGATCGCGTGGTGCGCGTTGCGGTTCTGCGGATCGAGCTCGAGCGCGCGGCGCAGGCTCGGCATCGCGTAGTCGACGCGGTCGAGCTTCTGGGCGTACCAGCCGCCCAGGCGTCCCCACCACTTCGACGCGAGCTTGCCATCGGTGGCGTCGGTCGCGATCTGCGAGGCCTCGTTGACGAGGTCCGCCCAGCCACCGGTCGCGGCGGCGAGCTTCTCGGCGCGGGCAACCGCGGCGTCGTTCTCGGGCGCGATCTGGCAGGCCGTCGTGACGGCCTCGAACGCGCGCTGGAGATCACCGACCTCGGTCTCGTAGACCTCGGCGAGGTTCAAGAGCTCCTGGGCGCGCTCGGCAGCCTCGGCGTGCTCGATGCGGCCGAGGATGACCTCGACGACGGTGTCCCACTTCTTGGCCTTGCGCGCGTTGCGCTCGATGAGCGACAGCGCGTCCTGGGCTTCGGCCCCTTCGTCGCCGCCCTCGGGGAGCAGCGCGACCCAGCCTTCGATGTCGTCCGGATCCGGACGCGTCTGCGCGAGCGTGATGCTCACCTTGTCGCAGGCCGCGCGGAGCGCATCGAGCCACTCGATGACGCTGCGCTCGGCGACCTCGTCGCCGCCGCGGCCGGCCAGGTTGACCACCTCGATGTGGTGGTCGGCCATCAGCTCGTCGACGGTGACCGGGCCGACGCCGGCGCCGAGGAAGTAGTGCGTGCCGCGCGGCGGCTCGAACATGCCGAACACGCGGTCGAGGAGTGCGGACAGATCGGGATCGCCGTAGCGGAACCCGACGAACACGAGCGAGCCCTCGACGTACAGCTCGCGCGCATACTCGCGGAGGTCGACGGCGCGCGACAGCGCACGGCGCACGCTCGCGGGCGTGACGACGTACGTGTCCATGTTGCCGAGCATCTTCACCAGCGTGCGGCGGCGCAGCGACAGCTCGCCGAGCTCCTGGTAGCTGACGACGCGAGACGGCGGCCACTCTTCGGGCGAGCCGGTCTCGAGCGCGTGCTCGAGGATGTCGCCCGGGAACGTCGTCCAGACGTGGCGGAACGGCAGTCGCGCGAGCGCCTTCGGAAGTGCCGGGATTTCGGCGGGTGAGGCCCAGAGCTCCTGGACGATGCGGTCGCAGGTCTCTTCGCCCAGTGAACGGGCGAGAAAGCCGACCGCGCGAACGAGGCTGCCCTTGTTCAGCAGCTTCTCGAGATCTTTGGAGGCCGCGTCATCGCCTTCGCGACCGCGGGTCTCGAGCGCCTTCGTCATGCGCTCGAGAAGTTGTTTCCAGCTGGGTACTCCGATTCCCGCACCGACGACCAGGGCTGCTTTGCCCGTACGGATCTGCTCGATGAGAGACTCGGGGATCGTGTGCTCTTGC
>JABFXX010000499.1 GCA_013368795.1 Kofleriaceae bacterium | reverse complement strand
TCCTGTTCCTCGTCGGAATCGTGCTCTATCAGCGATATGGCGAGACGTTTCTGCGCCTCACCCTCTACGCGATCAATTTCACGATCGGCGTTCAGGTACTCGCCTCGTTCGTCTATCGAACCGGATCCCGCGGCTCGATCTTCTTCAACAATCCGAACCAGCTCGGTTACTTCGCGCTTCTCGCCGCTTGCGTCATCGTTCTCCTTCACTGGCGCTTGCGACTCAACCTCATCGTGACGAGCGTCATGCTCGCGAGTTGCGGATATCTCTCGGCCCTGTCGGCATCGCGCTCCGCGCTCGGCGGGATCGCGCTCCTGCTCGCGTTGCTCGTGTTCTCGAATCCGCGCGTCATCATCGGCGTGGTGGTGGCTGCCGTCCTGCTGTTGTTCGTCGGAGGTCCCGTCGCCAACGCGGTCGACGCCGCCGAGAATCGCGTTCGAAATCGCCACTCGAATGCCGGATTTTTCGAGGAGCGAGGCTACGACCGCATCTGGGAGCACCAGGAGTACCTGGTGTTCGGCGCCGGCGAGGGCGGGCTGTCTCGCTTCGATGGCGACCGGAAGTTCCGCATGGAGATCCACTCCTCGGCGGGCACGGTGCTGTTCAGTTACGGCATCATCGGAGCGACGCTATTCCTGCTGTTCATGTGGCGTCTCATGAGGGGCGCCGGCTGGCGGCTGATGATCGTGCTCGTGCCTCCGATTTCGTATGCCGTTGCCCATCAGAGCCTTCGATTCACGCTGCTCTGGGTACTACTGGCGATATTCGTCGTGGTCAAACACGAACGGGCGGGCGCTCGTGCGAGACCGGCCTCGGTCGCTCGCACCCCCGACCCGCGACTGATCAGGAGCACGTAATGGCAAGCCCCTCCGCGCAACGTGTTGAAGGCGTCGTCTCGCTCTCGGTGATGATTCCCAACTACAACTATGGCCGCTATATCGGCGACACGATCGAGAGCGTGTTGAAGCAGGCGACTCCAGACGTCGAGATCGTCGTCTGCGACAACGCGAGCACGGACGACTCGGTCTCGGTCGTGAAGTCGTACACCGACGCTCGCGTTCGACTGTCGATCAACCCATGCAACGTCGGCTTCGCGTCGAACCTCGAGAGGGTCGCCGCGCTCGCGCGAGGCCGCCGGATGTTGCTGCTCTCGTCAGACGATCGGATGGCAAGCGGAGCCCTCGACGCGTACGCGCGGCTCGAGGCTGCACTCGGCGACAAGGCCGATCAGGCCGTGTGGGGAACGCCGACCGCCGTGATCGATTCGACGGGAAACCGGATCGGCCAGTTCGATCCGGATCCGAAGTGCTGGCGCGATGCTCGTGTCGATCCGGACCTGTCCCGCGCGGTCGGGTTTCCGGTGCGTGCGCTCGAGGCCTCGACGCTGCTGCGCCGATCGCTCGAGCTGCTGCGCTCGCCGTTGCCGTTCCTCACGACGTGCTACCCGAAGGCGCTGCACGATGCCGTCGGTGGGTACGCCGGTGGCCGCCTCATGAACCCGGACAAGTGGTTCCTGTGGAAGGTGCTCGCGGCAGCCGAGATGGTCTACGTGATCGATCATCCGCTGTTCGAGTACCGCGTTCATGACGCCGGTCAGGGCCCACAGGAGCAGCGGTCCGGTGCGCTGAAGCACCTCACCGACGAGTACATCGCGACGTTCAACCTTCCCGAGTCGGTGCTCGCGAAGGCGGGGGTCGATCGCGAGCTGCTCGCAGCTGCATTCATCGAGCAGGACGTCGCGCTCCGCGGCCTCCTGGCGGTCGCGCAAGGCCGCCGGAGCTTCGCGCGCCGTGGCCTCGATTTCGGCCGTGCGACGTACCCGCAGCTCGTGAAGACCAACAAGAAGGTGTGGGCGCTGCGCGCGCTGCTCGCGATGGGGCCGGTCGGCACCCGCGTCGCGCGCGTGCTCCAGGCGCGGGTCGAGAAGCGCTGGCGAGAGCAGCAGAGCAAGCCAACGCAGTCGACATGACGCGACCGCCGGCGCGCGTCCTGTTCGCGATCCCGTCGCTCGATCGCGGCGGGCCCGATCGAGTGATGTTCGAGCTTCTGCGGTCGATCGATCGTGCCCGGTTTCGCCCGGCTCTGATGGTCAGCGATTCCAGCGGCCACTACCTCGCAAAGCTCCCAGCCGACGTCGAGGTCACGACGATCGGTCACGTTCCATCGGCGAGGTACCCGGTCGTCAGCGCGCTCCGGCACGTGCGCGGTACCGCGCCGGATATCGTGTTCTCGACGCTGCGCATGAATCTGACGCTCGGGCTCGCGAAGCCTCTGCTGCCGCGCACGACCCGGCTGGTCTTGCGGCCCGCAAGCCCCGTCACCGCCGACATGGCGGCGCTCGTCAAGCAATCGGTGCTCAAGCATCGGCTCGCGCGCCGGCTGCTCATCACGGCGCTACGCGAAGCTGACGGCGTGGTCTGCCAGAGCGGTGCGATGAAGGCCGACCTCGCGCAGTACGCAGGTGGAGCGCGGCGGATGCATGTCGTCGGCAACCCGATCGATGTCGACGAGATCGAGCGGCAGGCGACCGAACGGGCCGTCGAGCTCCCTGGTCGCCCTTCGCTCGTCAGTGTCGGCCGGCTGGTCCCTCTCAAGGCCTACGACATCCTGCTTCACGCGCTCGCGATCGTTCGCCGCGAGCATCCGCACGTCCACCTGACGATCATCGGCGATGGCCCCGAGCGTGCGAATCTCGAGCGCCTGCGGACCGAGCTCGCGCTTGGCGATGCGGTCACGTTTGCGGGGTACGTCCCCGAGCCGCTTCCGTTCGTACGGGCAGCCGATGCGTTCGTGCTCGCCTCTCGCTATGACGCGTTCTCGAACGCGACGCTCGAGGCCCTGGCGTGCGGCACCCCCGTCGTGTTGACGGATGCCCCGGGCGCCAACGCCGAGCTCCTGGTCGACGGGATGAACGGGCGGCTGGCGGCGATCGACCCGACGAGTGTCGCCGCGGCGATCCTTCGCCTGTCGAAGGAGTTGCCGCGCTACGACCGCGAGGCGATCCGCGCGGACTGTCGGCTGCGATTCGGTACGCAGCACATCGTCGGTACGTTCGAACGAGCCCTCGACGCCGTGCTCCACAACCGCCTGTGATCCCCTGGCATTGCGCCGGTTTCCGGGGGTAAAAGCGGGTGACGCCAGGCCCCGGCTGAACGGAACCGGGGTGGCGAGCCACAAACCAAGCTCGTGCGGATCTTCTTTCCCATCGCCGGCCAGGGCGCGCGGTTCGGACACAAGTTCAAGCCGTTCCTGACGATCGGGGACGAGACCTTCATCGAGGCCGCCGTCCGGCCCTTTCTGCGACACAGCGCGTCGATCGAGCAGTTCGTGTTCGTCTGTCTCGAGCAGCAGGAGCGCACCTTCGATGTCACCCACCGCCTGAGCGAGATGTTTGGCGACCTCCCGGTTCGCGTCGTCACGCTCGACACGCCGACGCGAGGGCCTGCGGAGACCATCGGCCGGGCCGTCGAGCAGCTCGCCGCGCGCGGTCCGGCCTTCGTGTGCGACTGCGATCACGAGGTCGATGTCGACCCGCTGTTCGCGTTGATCGAGCGCGGCGCTTCGTACGAAGCGCTGCTGCCGGTGTGGCCGCTCGAAGCCGAGAACCTCGCGGCGTGGTCCGTCGCCAGAGTCGAACGTGGACGCGTTACCGCGATCGCGGAGAAGAAGCTCCCACCCGGAACCGGTGGCGAGCTGTTCGGCGTGATCGGCTGCTACGGCTTCCGCGATATCGCCGCGGTCGCCCAGCGCGCGCACGCCCTCGGCGCGACCAATTTCTCCGACGTGATCGTCGAGATCATCGAAGGCGGCGGGCAGGTCATCGCTGCACCGATCGAACGTGCACGGTTCTTTGGTGACCCCGAGCGCCTCGAGAAGGTCCTCACAGGAGACCGATGAGTAACCAACACGCGATCAAGATCTTCGCTGATGGCGCCGTGCTCGAGGACGTACCGCGCCTGCGGAGTCTCGGCACGATCAGCGGCTTCACCACGAATCCCACGCTGATGGCCAAGGCCGGCGTGACGGACTACGAGGTGTTCTCGAAACGGTTCCTCGACGCCGCCCACGGACTCCCTGTCTCGCTCGAGGTCTTCGCCGACGACGTCCCATCGATGGTTCGCCAGGCGAGGAAGCTGGCGAGCTGGGGAGACAACGTCTACGTCAAGATCCCGGTCACGAACACGGCGCGGCTCTCCACGCGCGACGCGATCGTCGAGCTCGCGAAGGATGGCATTCGCCTGAACGTGACCGCGGTGCTCACGCGGCAGCAGGTCGACGAGCTCGTTCCGCTGTTCGCGCGCGGGGTCCCTGCGATCGTCTCGGTGTTCGCGGGACGGATCGCCGACGCCGGTGTCGATCCCGTCCCGACGATCCGCGAAGCGGTCGCGCACCCGCAGCGGCTCCCCGATGTCGAGATCCTCTGGGCGAGCTGCCGGGAGATCTTCAACGTCGTGCGCGCCGCGGAGGCGGGGTGCCACATCATCACCGTGCCGAACGACATGTTGAAGAAGCTCGACATGTTCGGACGTGACCTCGGTGATATCTCGCTCGACACCGTGAAGATGTTCTTCGATGACGCCAGGTCGTCGGGATTCGAGCTATGAGCCGCGGCCCGATCACCGTTCTATTTCCGATCGCAGGCACCGGCGCACGCCACGGCTTCAAGTATCGGCCGTTCATCGAGCTCGGGACCGGGACGTTCATCGAGGCTGCAGTCAGGCCGTTCAAGAAGTGGTCTCACCTGATCGATCGTCTCGTGTTCGTGTGCCTCCAGGAGCACGAGGCTCAGCACGACGTTCGTGCCCAGATCGCCGCGATGTTCCCGGACTGGCCGCACGAAGTCGTGGTGCTTCCAGCGGCAACGCGTGGTCCGGCAGCGACGGTGGCCCGTGCCGTCGACACGCTCGGGATCTCAGGCCGGCTGATCGTCTGCGATTGCGATCACTCGATCGATGTCGATCCGCTGTTCGCCGCGATCGGTGACGGCGTGGGTGACTGCATCCTCCCGACGTGGAAGCTCAAGGGCGAGGATCTGCGCGCCTGGAGCGTCGCCGCCGTGACCGACAACCGCGTGACCGGCATCGCCGAGAAACGTCTTCCGTCGGGCAACGGCGAGTTCGTGGGCGTCATCGGCTGCGTTTATCTGGCCGATGCACTGCTGCTCTCCCAGCTGTATCGCGACGACGATGCCTACCTGTCCGATATCGTCGCGCAGCTGATCGAGCGCGGGTCGCCGGTCGCCGCGGTCCCGATCGAACGCGCCGAGTTCTTCGGCGATCCGCGCAAGCTGCGTACGGCACGCGCCCGGCACAACGTCCGGATCGGCAGCATCTTCTGTGACATCGACGGCGTGCTCGTCGAGCACGAGGATGTGCCCGATTACCAGCGCGCGCTCCGCGTGCTGCCCGGATCGGCCGAGCGCCTGCGCGAGTGGGCGGCTCAGGGCTACTTCATCGTCCTGACGACCGCGCGCGATGCCGCCAAGGAAGCCGAGATGCGCGCGGCGCTCGCCGCCGCCGAGATCCCGTTTCACGATCTCGTGATGGGGCTGCCGAGCGGCCCCCGCTTCCTCATCAATGACCGCAAGCCGTCTGCGCTCCTCGTGAGTCAGGCGACCGCGTTCGAGGTGGAGCGCAACCAGGGCATCCAGCACCTCTCGATCAGCCAGAGCTATCCATCGGTCGCGCGGCGGTTCAAAGGCGGATCGTTTGCGGAGACCCTCCTCGTCGAGGACGACGAGAAGCTGTTCGTACGCAAGCGCGTGTCGAAGCGCGAGAACCTGAGCCTTGGCTATTCGAAGCTGAAGAACCAGTATCGCACCCTCGAGCGCTTCAACAGGTTGAGCCCGGACCTCGTGCCCGGACTCTACGGCGAGCACGACAACACGATCGAGTACAGCTACGACATGGAGTATCTCCCGCAGCACCGCTTGCTGTCGGAGTGTGATCCCAGCGAGCGGCTCGTCGCGACGCGCAGCTTGCTCGGACTGATGCGCGAGCGCGTGTACGGAAGCGCGTCGAAGCTCGGCCGTTCCGGCAGGGAGTGGCTCGAGACGCACCTCGCGAACAAGATCTACGCGCGCCTGGATGCCGTGCTGAATCACCCGAGGCTCGCCCCGCTCGTGACTGCCCGCGAGGTCATGATCGACGGCGAGGTCTACCCGGGGCTTCGCGAGCTTCTCGTGAAGGTGTCCTCGGACGACCTGTTGCAGCTGCTCGCCCCGTCGCGATTCGGCACGATTCACGGCGACCTGACGTTCGAGAACGTCCTCTACTTTGCGGGCGACGTCCGGCTGATCGACATGGATGGCGCGGACTACGTCGATGCGCCGGAGCTCGATCTCGGAAAGCTCTTCCAGTCGATCGTGGCTCGCTACGAAGACTGGGCACATAGCGATCGCTCGCTATTCGAGAGCGCGCAGGGTCACGAGGTCGTCTGTCAGTATCGAGCGCCGGACCCGGAGTCATCGCTTCATCAGCTATGCGTCGACGAGTGGGCGGAGATTCTCGGCAACTCGCGCGATCAGGTCGCCCGCAAGGGTTGGTTCTTCATGGGCCTGCACCTTCTGCGAATGGTTCCGTTCCGCCTGCGGGTAAGTGAAGATCAGGCGCTGTACGCGCTCGCCAATGGAGTTCGCTGGATAGGCCGGGCACTGGCATAACTCATCGGAATTCCTCTGAGTCTAGCTTCACAATCCTTCATCGACCGGACCTGAATGATCGCGTGAAGAGCACGTCTCTTGGGCATGGCTCTCAAGACGAAGCTCCTCACGATGCTCCTCATCGGTTCCTCTTCTGTGGCGGTCGCTGGCCCGATGGTC
>JABFXX010000110.1 GCA_013368795.1 Kofleriaceae bacterium | reverse complement strand
GCCGGCCGCACCGCTGCCGAGCTCGCCGCCACCGCGACCGCGCCGGCCCGAACCCGCACCCGAGCCGCGACGGCCGCCGCCGAACTTCTCGAACAGCGCCATCATCTGCTCGCGCGACGGCTTGAAGCGCAGCGCGGCGTTCGGGATCTTGATCGCGTCCTCGACCTTGTCGAGCACGAACGTGACGTTCGCGGTCATGCCGGGACGCAGCGCGAGCTCCTTGTTCTCGACGTCGATCACCGCGTCATAGGTGACGACACCCGATGTCGCGGTCACCCCCGGCGCGGCGGAGTTGCGCACCTGGCGCACCGTGCCCTCGAAGTTCTTGCCGGGGAACGCGTCGACCGTGAACGTCGCCTTCATGCCTTCCTTGAGGCGACCGACGTCACCTTCAGCGACGCTCGTGTCGATCTGCATGAACGCGAGGTCCTCGGCGATCGTGAACAGCGTTGGCGCCTGCAGTGACGAGGCGACGGTCTGGCCGAGCTCGACGGCGCGCGACAGCACGACGCCATCGACCGGCGAGTAGATCGTCGCGTACCCGAGGTTCGTCTTCGCCTGCTTGAGATTCGCGCTCGCCTGGCTGATCGACGCTCTCGACGCCGTGATCTGCGCCTCCGCGGTCTCGAGTGAAACCTCGTACTGCTCGACGGTCGCACCGGCGACGAGCTGCTGCTCCTGCAGGCTCTTCTGGCGCGCGAGCTGGCGCTTCGCGTCGTTCGCGGTGACCTGGGACTTCTTGAGGTTCGCGACCGCGAGGTCGTACGCCGCCTGTGCCTGATCGATCTGCGCCTTGAGCACGCTCTCGTCGAGCTTCGCGATGATCTGGCCCTTCTTGACCTTGTCGTTGAAGTCCGCGTGCAGCTCGACGACGCGGCCCGAGACCTGCGCGCCGACCTGGACGGTTCCCTTCGCCGACAGCGTGCCGTTGGCCGTCACCTGCGCCGCGATCGTTCCCTTCGACACCTGCACCGTGTTGAACGTGATCTCGGCGGGCTTGCTCGCCCACGGCTTCTTGATCCAGAGGAACGCTGCGCCGCCCGCGACGATCGCGAGGACGATGACACGAGGCAACCAGCGCTTGATGACTTGCTTCACGATGCACCTACTTCCAACGGAATCGACAGACGAGCGGTCGTGCCGCGGCCTGGAGCGGACGCGAGAGAAACATCTCCGCCGTGCGCGCGAGCGATCCGGCGTGCGAGAGCTAAACCGAGGCCGACGCCTCCGGTCTTCCGCGCACGACTGTGGTCCGCGCGCCAGAACGGCGTGCCTGCACGGTCGAGCTCTTCGGCGGTCATGCCCACACCTCGATCGACGATCTCGAACGCGACGGATTCATCGCTCGGATGCACATCGAACTTCACCGGTGCGGTGGCTTCCGAATACTTCGCTGCATTGTCGAGCAGGTTGTCGAGCGCGCGGCGCAGCAGCACCGGATCGCATTCGATCGCGCGCTCGGCGTCGTCGATCGTGCGCTCGAGCGTGCGGCCCGGATGACGTGCGGTGAAGCGTGCGGCCGCGCGATCGGCGAGCTCGCCGACGCTGATCGGCTCGCGCTTCACCGACGCGTTGTCGGAGTCGAGACGCGCGGTCGTCAGGATGTCCTCGATCAGCTGATCGATCTCGTCGAGATCGGTGCCGACGTCGGTGAGCACGTCCTTCGCGGACTGCGGATCCTCGGCGGCGAGCTCGAGTGCGACGCGGATGCGCGCGAGCGGCGTGCGCAGCTCGTGCGAGACGTCGGCCATCAGCTGGCGCTGCGACGAGATGAGTGCGGCCGTGCGGTCGGCCATGTCGTCGAATGCCTTGCCGACCTCGCCAAGCTCGTCATCGCGGACGAGCTTCACGCGCGCCGTCGTATCGCCCGCGCCGAACCGGCGTGCCGCGGTCGCGAGCGCGTCGAGCGGACGTACGAGGCGGCGCGAGAACCACAGCGTCGCGCCGAGCACGACGATCAGCACGCTGGCGGCGAGCGGCAGCACGAAGCCCCACGGGAAGCCGGGATAGCTCGGCACGTAGACGCCGAGCATCTGCCCATCGTCGCTGCGGACGACGATCCGGCGCCAGTCGAGCGCCCACTTCTCGGTCTGCAGCGTCTTGCGCTCGCGCGCGGTCGGCGCCGGCAGCGGCTCGTACGTCGAGCCGACGACGTTCCCGGCCGTGTCGTACATCGTCAGCTTGCCGCGCAGGCGCTGCTTCCAGCGCTGAAGCGGCTCGGCGCGCTTGGACGGATCGCGCACCGAGTATCGATCGACGAGGTTCTGGACGAGCGCCGCCTGCGGCTCGAGATAGCGCGGGCTGCCGACGAACCGCGGCAGGACGTACATCGCGACGATCACGGCAATCGCGATCGCAGCGGTCAGCGCGTACAGCTGCAGTCCGAGCCGGCGTTTACTCACGTTTCGCCACCGGCCAACAGATAGCCGACGCCTCGCACCGTCTTGAGGATCTTCGGGCTGCGGCTATCGTCGCCGAGCTTCGCGCGCAGGCGCGACACGTGGACGTCGATCGAGCGATCGAAGCTGAGATCGGCGGAGCCCTTCGCGAGATCGAGCAGCTGCTCGCGCGACAGCACCTTGCCGGGACGCTGCGCGAGCGCGCGCAGGATCGAGAACTCGTACGCGGTGACGTCGATCGGATTGCCGTCGAGCATCACCGTCATCTTCGCGGGATCGAGGACGAGCTTGCCGACCTGGATCGTCTCCTGCGCGGGGCCGACCTGGCCGCGGCCGCGGCGAACGTTGGCGCGAATGCGCGCGAGCAGCTCGCGCGGCGAGAACGGCTTCGTGACGTAGTCGTCGGCGCCGACCTCGAGGCCGAGCACGCGATCCGATTCTTCGCCGCGCGCGGTGACCATCACGATCGGCACGTCGCTGCGCGAGCGCAGCTGCCGACATACCTCGATGCCATCGCGGCCCGGCAACATCAGGTCGAGCACGACGCAGTCGTACTGGCGGCGCAGGGCCTCGTTCTGACCTTCGACGCCGTCCTGTACTACCGTGACGAGGACGCCGTGACCTTCGAGGTACCGACTCGTGAGCTGGGCGAGGCGGGTGTCATCCTCGACCAGGAGGACCTTGATGGTGGTTGCGGCGTCCGACACACCTGCAGCATACGCATCCATTTGGCGTTGCGGAGATACCTACACATTTCGTAATGGCAAGAGTTTCGCCAAGGTGCGCTCCAAAGCGTCGATCCGAAACGGCTTCGGGAGGTAGGCGTCGGCCTGCACCGGGCCGCGGCCGTCCCGGTCATAACCCGAACAGACGACCACCGGCAGGTTGGGCTTCTTCTTGCGAAGGGCGGTGACCACGTCGGCGCCGCTCATGAGCGGCATCGTCAGATCTACGAGGACCGCATCGACCTCGCCTTCATCGACGAGGCGAATGCCGCTCGGTCCGTCGGGGGCGGTCATCGCGGCGTAGCCGAGGTCCTCGATCATGCGCGCGAGGACGTCGCGCACGAGCACCTCGTCGTCGATCACGAGCACGGTCGGCGCGTTGAGCGGAGGCGCGCTCGGTGCTCGCATCGCCGGGGCGGTGACCGCGGCGGGCCACAGGATCGAGACCTCGGCGCCGTCGCCGGGCGCCGACACGATGCGAATGCCGCCGCCGTGCGCGCGGACGATGCCGAGCACCGCGGCGAGGCCGAGGCCGTGGCCCGTCGACTTCGTCGTGAAGAACGGCTCGAACACGTGGCGGCGCGTCTCGCGATCCATACCCGGTCCGTCGTCGCGCACGCGCAATGCGACGAAGGAGCCGGCCGGTGCCGTCAGCACGTCGTCGGGATCGGCCTCGCCGCTCGTGTGCAGCGGATCGGCGCTGATCGCGATCGAGCCGCGGCCGGCGAGCGCATCGCGCGCGTTGTTGATGAGGTTGAGCAGGACCTGCCGCAGCTGCGCCGGATCGCCGCGCACGGCGAGCTTCGCCGGGATATCGACGCTGACGCTCACCTCGGCAGGGATCGCGGTTGCGGTGATGCGCAGCAGCTCGTCGACGAGCGGCCCGGGTTCGACGCGAGTCGTGCCGGCGCCGCCGCGGCCTGCATACGCGAGCAACTGATCGGTCAGCTCGGCGGCCTGCAGGCCCGCGGTGCGGATGTTCTCGATCGCGACGCGTCCGGGCTTGCCCGCGGGAATCTCGCGCAGCGCGAGGTCCGCGTTGCCGAGCACGGCGACGAGCAGGTTGTTGAAGTCGTGCGCGAGTCCGCCGGCGAGGATGCCGAGGCTCTCGGCGCGCTGCGCGTCGACCATGCGTCGCTCGAGCAGGCGCCATGCGGTGACATCGGCGGTCGTGCCGATCGCGCCGATGATCTCGCCCTTGCCGTTGCGGTACGGGCCGATCGTCGACGCGAGCGTCTTGCCGCGCCACTCGGACTCGTACTGGATGACCTCGCCGGCGAGCGCGCGCACGTGCGTTGCGACGGTATCGGTCGGCGATGGATAGTCGGCGAGCGTGTCGTGGAGCGTGCGCCCGATGTACGTCGACGCGGGAAACCCGAACATCTGATCGACGGCGCCGCCGCTCTGCAGGAAGCGCAGGTTGCGGTCGGTGATCCAGTACGCTGCCGGCATCTGCCGCACGACGAGCTCGACGATCTCCTTCTGTTGCCGCAGCGACTCCTCGAGCGCGTCGACCTCCGTCTGATCGATCGCGGTCGCGTCGAACACGAGGCCGTCGCTCGTCTCGACGACGTGACCGAACAGCTGCACCGTCAGCACGCGGCCGGTGCGCGTCTTCCAGTGCACGCGCCGGCCCTCGACGAAGCCGCTCTCGCGGTAGTCCTCGAGCACGGGCGCACGCTCGTCGGGACCGGTGTAGACGTCGCGCAACAGGTCGAGCGCGAGCACCTCGTCGACGGTGTCGTAGCCGAGCATCGCGACGAGCGCGGGGTTGACGCGCAGCAGGCGTCCGTTCGCGTCCGATCGATACATCCCGATGGGCGAGCGGTCGTAGAGTCTCAACAGCTCGGGGTCGGTCGGCACTGGCCGCGACTATAACAGCAGGGCGTCCTCGATCTGGTCGAACGCGCCCGCTCGCCAGCGCGCCAGCGGGCTGCGGCCCTTCAGTAAGTTCTCGGTCTCGACGAGCACCGCCGACAGATCGACGAGCCAGCAGTACGGATCGGCCGGCGAGCGCATGCCGACTTCCTCGGGAAGCTCGACGGGCGGCATCCACGACGCCATCCGATGGCTCACTCCCGCGAGCAGCGCGCGCACCGCGACGTTCGCGAGCCGGCTGCCGAGCAAGCGATCGAATGCCGACGGCCGGCCGCCGCGCACGACGTGACCGAGCACCGTCACGCGCGTCTCGATCGCGCTCGGTTCCGCCTCGGGCTGGCGCTCGCGCAGCCTCGCATCGACGGCGACCTTCAACCTGTCGATCTGCATCTGCACGCCTTCGGCCTTGATGATGATCACGCGCCGTGCGCGCTTCTGCTGGCGCGTTCGCACCGCGATCACGGTGTCGACGATCTGGTCGACGATCTCGCTCTCCGGCTTGCCCGCCTCTGGAAACAGCGCGAGGTCCGCGCCGACCGCGATCGCCGATGTCATCGCGAGATAGCCGCAGTCGCGACCCATCACCTCGACGATGAACGTGCGGTCGTGCGCGGTCGCGGTGTCCGCGATCTTGTCGCACGCCTCGACGATCGTGTTCATCGCGGTGTCGACGCCGATCGACAGCCCGGTGAGCCCGAGGTCGTTGTCGATCGACGCCGGGATGCCGGCGATCTTGAGTGGCCGCCCGCTGCCGACCTCGCTCGCATCGGCGAGGCGCATCGCGCCCGTCAGCGAGCCGTTGCCGCCGATGACGATCAATCCGTCGATCTCTCGCCGTGCGAGGATCTCTCGCGCGCGGTCTCGGACGTCGCGCTGGTGAAATTCCTTGCACCGCGCTGAACCCAGAATCGTTCCGCCCTCGCGCAGGATGCCGGCGACGTCCTGGGCTCCCAGCGGGACGAAAGCGTCTTCCAGCAAACCACGATATCCGCGCTCGATGCCGACGATGTCGGCCCCTGCGGCTCGCCCGATCAATGTCGCCGCCCGGATAGCCGCATTCATCCCGGGTGCGTCACCTCCACTCGTCATCACCGCGATCCGCTTCATGAGACCGATGCTACAGTCGGCGAATGGTCCGAGTCGAACGCTCAGGCCGGGTGACGACGGTGATCCTCGACCGCCCGACGGCCAAGAACGCCGTCGATCGCGACACCGCACAAGCACTCGCCGATGCATTCCGCGCCTTCGATGCCGATGACAACGCGCGTGTCGGCGTTCTGTGGGGCGACCACGGGACGTTCTGCGCCGGCGCCGATCTCAAGGCGCTCGCGTCTGGCAAACCGAACCGCATCGCGTCCCACGGCGACGGCCCGATGGGCCCATCGCGCATGCTGCTCTCCAAGCCGGTGATCGCAGCGATCGCCGGTCACGCCGTCGCCGGTGGCCTCGAGCTCGCACTGTGGTGCGACCTCCGCGTCGCCGAGTCCGACGCGACGCTCGGCGTGTTCTGCCGCCGCTTCGGCGTCCCGCTGATCGATGGCGGCACGATCCGCTTACCTCGTCTCATCGGCCTGTCGCGCGCACTCGATCTCATCCTCACCGGACGCGCGGTCTCCGCCGAGGAAGCGCTCGCGATCGGCCTCGTCAATCGCGTCGTGCCGCCGGGCGAATCCCGCGCCGCCGCCGAGCAGCTCGCGCAGGAGCTGTGCGACCTGCCGCAAGCTGCGATGCGCGCAGATCGGATGAGCGCGTATCTCCAGCACGATCTAGATCTCGATTCGGCGCTCCAGAAGGAGCTCGAGCTCGGTTCGCGAGCTCTCGCCGAAGCGGTTGAAGGTGCCACTCGTTTTGCCGGCGGTGCCGGCCGTCACGGAGAACGCGCGTGAAAACCGGGTTGTTTGCTGTCCTCATGGCGCTCTTGCTCACGAGCTGCATCGTCAAGCACATGGTCGCGGGCCATCGGCTCACCGGTACGTGTGAAGGAGCCTGCGCGCACTACATCGAGTGAAAGCCGGGCTCGCGCACCGAAGATCGCAATCGCTGCGAGAACGAATGTCCCGGTGTGTTCAGCGATCGCGACTCGCTGATGGCCTACGAGAGCCTCAGCTGCCAGAACGCGGTCGAATACGTCGACGGGGTTAGCCCGAAGGCGGCGACAACCCACTGAAACGCAAACGCAAACGCAAACGCAAACGAGAAACCGACGAATGGTGCGGTCGATACGGGCCGCATGTTCGGCTTCCAGAACCTCGACGTTTACAAGTGTGCGAATGCGTTTCTACCCAAGGCCTATGCGTTCGCCGGCGGGCTCGACGGCGAGATGGCCAGTCAGCTGCGCCGTGCAGCCCTATCGATCAACTTGAACATTGCCGAAGGCTCGGGCCGCTTCGACAAGGATCAACGGCGGTTCTACCTATTCGCCCGAGGATCCGCTCTCGAGTGCGCGGCGATCTTGGATGCCGCCAAGGCGCTCGGAAAGCAGGTCGAGCCGATCGAAGAGTGCCTCGTGCTGCTGGACCGTATCGTCGCGATGCTCACGAAGATGGCTCGCTAGTCGTCGCATCTCGACATCTCGTTCATGCCGTTTGCGTTTGCGTTCGCGTTTGCGTTTGCGACTCAGATGCAGAGCGGCACGTCCATGCACGTGCCGAACAAGCAGTAGTTCGTGATGCACTCGTTGTTCCGCTGGCAGCTCGAGTCATTCGGTTTCGGCGCGTCGCACGTGCCGCTGTTGCACCACGAATCGTCGCCGCACGAGAACGTGCATGGCTCGCCGCGCGACGGCAGCGGGACGCATTGCAGCGTCGCCGTGTTGCAGCCGTAGAACGTCGAGCAATCGGTTGCCGCCGTGCACGGAGCGCCCGGCAGTCCGGCGGCGATGCAGATCCGCGACGAGCTGCACATGACGCCCATCTCCGCGCACGCGCCATCGGGGCACGGCTCGCCCACGTGAGGTAGGCGCTGGCAGACGGGGCCGTTGGCCTCGGTCAGGACGCACGACATTCCGTAGTCGCACTCCGACGGCAACGTGCACGATGCGCCCTCGGGCAGGAGCGGCTTGCAGATCGAGTCGGCAGTCGCGCAGTAGGCGTCGTCGACGCAGCCGGATTGCGCGCACGACTCGCCGAGCGCGGCATCGGGGCGCGGCGAGCCGCACTGGCCGAGGCAGCACGCGTCGGGACAGTCGGGGATGAGGCAGACGTTCGACTCGCACTCGGTGTCGAAGCCGCACGAGTCGCCCAGCTTGCCGGTGCCGAGGAAGATGCGCTTGCAGGACGGATCGGGGATGCGCGCGCTGCGCGTGGTCTGGTCGCACGAGGCCAGATCGAGCGCGGCGAAGCAGTCGGCGGCCGCGGCGCCGTCGTAGCGGGTCTTGCCCGCGGCGATGGCGGCCTCGATGTTCGGGCTGTCGATCGCGTCGCGCTCGAAGTAGGCGCGGCAGGCATCGGCGTCGGGGAACGAGCCGCAGCGTACGTAGTAATCGCAGCGCGCGCCGAGCGCGACGCTGTCGTAGTCGGAGAGGGCGATGGCGTCGTCGCCGGTGCAGGCGGCGGCGGAGGTCACGAGCACCGCGATCGCGAGGGATCGGACCATGGGTCGACGATACACGTAATCCGCTACTATCCGGTGGTGGCAGCCGAGCCCGAGGTCAGTATCGACGGCACGCTGGAACGCGTAACGTTCCGCGGCGACGAGTACTACACCGTCGCGCGCTTCACGCCCGACAGCGGGAGTCCGATCACGATCGTCGGCAAGCTCGTCGAGATCACGGAGGGAATGCCGATCACGATCCACGGCGTGTGGGTCGACGACAAGAAGTGGGGCCGCCAGTTCAAGGTGTCATTCGCGCATCCGCGGACACCGAAGACCGTGCTCGGGATCGAGCGCTTCCTGGGCTCGGGCCTGATCCCCGGCATCGGTGCGTCACTCGCGAAGCGCATCGTCGAGAAGTTCGGCAAGGACACGCTCGAGGTCATCGACAAGACGCCGACGCGGCTGACCGAGGTGATCGGCATCGGCTCGCAGCGCGCGGCGAAGCTCGCCGAGGCGGTCGCGGCGCAGAAGCACGTGCAGGACGTGCTCGTGTTCCTGCAGGGCCACGGCGTCACGATGGCGAGCGCGGCGCGCATCGTGAAGAAGTACGGCAAGGACGCGATCAACGTCGTGCGCCAGAATCCGTACCGGCTCGCGACCGAGGTGTGGGGTATCGGGTTCAGGACGGCGGATTCGATCGCCGACAAGCTCGGCATCGCGCGCGATGCACCGGAGCGGCTCGACGCAGGGCTTCTGCACGCGCTCGAGACCAGCGCCGAGGACGGCCACATGCACGTGCCCGACGACGAGCTCGTCGCGGCGGCGGCGAACCTGTTGGGCATCGGCGCGGAGAAGCTGCCGCCGCGGCTCGGCGCGCTCGAGGACAAGAAGCTCGTCGTGCGCGAGGTGCTCGGCAGCCGCGGGCCGTGCTCGTCGCTGCCGGATCTGTACATGGCGGAGGTCGAGTCCGCGGCGCTGCTCGCCGAGCTCGCGAGCTCGCCGGCGCGCACGTTCCCGCTCGACATCGGCGCCGCGATCCACGCGTTCGAGTCGGTGACCGGGCTCGAGCTCGCGAAGCAGCAGCGGCAGGCGGTCGAGTCGGCGCTGCGCGATCGCTGCGTGGTGATCACCGGTGGTCCCGGCGTCGGCAAGACGACGATCGTGAAGGCGATCGTTCACCTCGCGAGGCTCGGCCAGCGCCGCGTGTCGCTCGCCGCACCGACGGGTCGCGCGGCGAAGCGGCTCGGCGAGGCGACGGCGGCCGAGGCGATGACGATCCATCGCCTGCTCGAGTACCAGCCGCACGAGGGTGGCTTTCAGCGCAATCGCGAGAACCCGCTCGAGGCCGACATGCTCGTCGTTGACGAGGCGTCGATGGTCGATGCGCTGCTGTTCCACTCGGTGCTCGCGGCGCTCCGGCCGGGCGCGCAGCTGGTGCTCGTCGGCGATATCGATCAGTTGCCGTCGGTCGGCGCGGGCGCGGTGCTCGCCGATGTGATCGATTCGGGCGCCGCGTCGGTGATCCGGTTGACCGAGATCTTCCGCCAGGCCGCGGCGAGCAAGATCGTCGTGTCGGCGCACAAGATCAACCACGGCGAGCTGCCCGACCTCGACGCGCCGCAGGGCTCGACGAGCGACTTCTACTTCATCTCGCGCGAGGATCCGCATGCGGCGCGCGACACGATCGTCGAGCTCGTGTCCGAGCGCATCCCGTCGCGGTTCGGCTTCGACGCGATCACCGACGTCCAGGTGTTGACGCCGATGCACCGCGGCGACCTCGGCACCGCCGCGATCAACCGCGCGCTGCAGGAGAAGCTCAACCCGCCGGGCAATGCGCCCGAGCTCGTCCGCGGCGACCGCGCGTTCCGCCGCGGCGACAAGGTGATGCAGCTCAAGAACGACTACGACCGCAACGTGTTCAACGGCGACATCGGCGTGATCGAAGCGATCGACACCGAGAGCGCGGCGCTGCGCGTCGACTTCGACGGCCGCAGCGCGACGTACGAGCGCGGCGAGCTCGACCAGCTCGTCCACGCGTACGCGGTCAGCGTGCACAAGAGCCAGGGCTCGGAGTACCCGGCCGTCGTGATCCCGCTCGTCACGCAGCACTTCATGATGCTGCAGCGGAGCCTGCTCTACACCGCGGTGACGCGCGGCAAGAAGCTCGTCGTGCTCGTCGGCAGCCGGCGCGCGGTCCAGCTCGCGGTCCGCAACGCCGACGCGAAGAAGCGCTACACCTGGCTCGCCGAGCGCGTCCGCCACGAGATGAACCCCGAGCTCACCTAGAACGAGCGTGACGCGCCGGAAGGTGCCATAGTGCGTGCGGGATGGGCCGGCTCGATGACATCGTCGCGCGCAACAAGCACCCGCGTCGTCACCGTCGCGCGGCGTTTCCGATCGGCATCGGCCTGTCGCTGTTCGTGCTGCTGATCCTCGTGCTGATGATCTTCACCGACCTCGACGCGCCGCCGAAGACCACGTCGGAGCCAGCGGAGACGTCGGCGCCGCCCGAGAAGGGCAGGGTGCGCGGCATCATGCTCTACGGCGAGCCGCGCCGCGACGCCGGGTCGGCCGCGCGCTAGTCGGGTTGGCGCGGCCGCGACGTGTAGCGCTCGTACTTGCGAGCGAGCACGATCGCGAGCGCCGCGGCGATGCCGACGCCGAGGATGATCGCGATGACAGAGCCCGCGCCGAGCTCCGGCTCCTTCGCGTGCGCGAACTTGTCCTTGTAGATGTACCCGCGCGAGCTCGGCGATCGGTAGCCCTCGCCGCCGAGCGTCGGCTTCGCGTCGGCCGCGGGAATTGCGCCCAGGGCGCCGAGCGCGACACACAGCGCAAGCAGTGCGCGCCTCACGAGTTTCCCTTTCCGCCGAAGACGTGGATCGAGTTTGCGAGCTCGTCGGTGTCGTCGGCGCGGCGCGGCAGCTTCGTGGCGAGCTCTGGCGCGAGCGTGGCGAGCTGTTTGCCGAGCGCCTCGGCGCCGCGCGGCAGTGTCGCCTCGAGCGTTCCTGACCACGCGGCGAGCTGCTCGATGCCGACCTTCTGGAGCACGCCGACGTCGCCGACGAGCTCGACCTGGCGCTCGCGCAGCGCGATGTACACGAGGATTCCCGTGCGGTCGCGTGTCGCATGCACGCCGCGCTGCACGAACGTCACGCAGGCGGCGTCGTAGGCGTGCACGCTGCGCACGCTCGCGGGGACGAGTGCGCGATACAGCGGCGGCACGGCCTCGACGAGCAGCGCGGCGAAGATGCCGGCCATGATCGGCAGCGTCAGGATGTGCCACAGCGAGAACGCCAGCTTCGAGTAGAGCGTGAACGCGAGCAGCGCGATCGCGGTCACCGCCGCGACGATCGCGTGCTGCAGCAGGAAGTCGCGCGCGCGCGGCCGGATCGCGATCACGATCTCGGCGGACGACACCGACTCGATCGTCTCGACCGCGTCCTCGAGCGCCCGCTCGCCCGCCGCCGTGAGAAACGTCATCGCTCGAGCTCGCGGAGCAGCTCGACGAGACGGTGCACGCCTTCCTCGGGGAACGCGTTGTAGATGCTCGCGCGCATGCCGCCGACGGAGCGATGGCCGCGCAGGCCGCTCATGCCTCGCGCCTCGGCGGTCGCGATCAGCTCGTCCTCGACGTCCTTGCTCGGGCCGCGCCACGTCACGTTCATGTTCGAGCGGCTGCCGGGCTTGGCGTGCGCCTTCCAGATCTTCGAGCTGTCGAGCGCGTCGTAGAGCAGCGCGGCCTTGCGCGCGTTGCGCTCGGCCATCGCGGCGAGGCCGCCCTGCGCTTTGATCCACGCGCAGACCTCGCCGATCATCCAGATGCCGAACGTGTTGGGCGTGTTGTGCATCGACCGCTCGGCGGCGTACGTGCGGTACTGCGCCAGCGGCGAGAGCGCGCGGCTGCCGGTCTCGATGAAGTCCTTGCGCGCGATCACGAGCGAGATGCCGCTCGGACCGAGGTTCTTCTGCGCGCCCGCGTAGATCAGCGCGTGGTTCGCGAGCGGCAGCGGCCGGCTGAAGATGTCGCTCGACGCGTCGCACACGAGCGGCGCCGGCGCATCGGGCGGCGCGACCCACTGCGTGCCGTAGATCGTCTCGTTGCTCGTGTAGTGGACGTAGCGCGGCTGCTTCGACCACGACATCTCCGTCGGGATCGACGCGAAGTTGTCAGCCTTGCCGTCGCACGCGACGTGGACGGTGCCGACTCGCTTCGCCTCCTCGATCGCCTTGCCGGACCAGATGCCGGTATGGCAGATGTCCGCCGTCTCCCCCGGACCGAGGAAGTTCTGCGGGACCATCGCGAAGTGCTGCGTCGCGCCCGCGGTCACGAACAGGATCGCGAGCTCGTCGCCGATCCCACCGACCTCGCGCACGAGCGCCTCGGTCCGGTCGAGCACGCGACCGAACTCGGGGCCGCGGTGCGAATGCTCGAGGATGCCGATCCCCGAGCCGTCGAGGTCGAGGATGGCTTCCTGAGCGCGGCGCAGGACCTCCTCAGGGAGGGCCGCCGGGCCCGACGAGAAGTTCAGCTTCCGCGTACAGGCCTCCCAGGCTGGTTACGACCGCTCTTCCCAGTAGAAGACGGTGATGGCGATGCAGTGAAACGCTTCGTCGGAAGACTGCGTGATCACGATATCCGTGACCTTCTTGTCCTTATTTGCGGCGATCCAAGCGGTCACCTTCTCGCCCAGCTGATCCCTATCCGCCACCATCGTCGCCGAGAAGACTTTCACGCCGTTGAAACTCACGTCTTTTCGCAGCGTGATCTGCCCTGACTGGTTGGCTTGATTTGCAGACACCGGCTCAACCTAGCACGCGCTACTCGTCATCGTCGAGCGCGCGGTCCAGCGCGTTCGCGATGCGCTCGGCCTCGGCAGGTGACATCCCCGTGGGAGTGAATGCTTTCTCCGCGTTCTCGACGAGCGCGACCATACGGGCCTGCTCGACGGACATTCCCGACGGGTCGTTGGTGATCCACTCGTCGAGCTCTTCCGTCAGACGCCTCTTGGGAGCCCTCGCTTCAACGCCCCTCGGTTCCAGCCCGCGTACGGGCGCACCGCGGCGTCGGTACGTTATAGAGCCGTAGCTGATCTCGAGGTCGCGCCGGAACTCGACCATGTCCTGATAGCGCTTGCCCGGATCCTTTTGCATCGCCTTCAGGATGACGGACTCCGCCTGTTCCGTGATCTCCCGATGGGGCGCGAACTCGCGCGGCGACGGAGGCGGCTGGTGGATGTGCATCGACAGCACCTCGCTCGACTGCGGTGCCTCGAACGGCGGCCGGCCGCACAGCATGTCGAACAGGATCACGCCGAGCGAATACACGTCCGCGCGATGATCGACGTCCTCGCCGCGCGCGGCCTCGGGCGACATGTACTCGGGCGTTCCGAACACCGCGCCCTGGACGGTCTCGGCCATGAGCTCGTCCTGGATCAGCACCTTCGCGATCCCGAAGTCGAGCACCTTCACGAAGTCGTACGACTCCTCGCGCTCGGTGATCCACTGCTGGTCCGGCGTCATGCGAACGAGGTCGCGTCGGCCGGGCCGCTTCAGCAGCATGATGTTGTCGGGCTTGAGGTCGCGATGGATGACGCCGACCGAGTGCGCCGCATCGAGCGCGAGCGCGATCTGGTTCGCGATGTTGAGCGCGCGATGCAGCTCGACCGCGCCCTCTTTCTCGATCAGGTCCTCGAGGCTCTTGCCCTCGAGAAACTCCATCACGAAGTACACCGGACCCTCGGGGAGGATCCCGAAGTCGGTGACGTCGACGATGTTCGGATGGTTGATCGACGTCGCGGCCCGCGCCTCGCGGAGGAAGCGATGGATCGCCTCCTGGTACTTCGCGAACTGCGGGTGCAGCACTTTCACCGCGACGGGCTTCTTGATGTAGATGTGCTCGCCGAAATAGACGGTGCCCATGCCGCCGCGCCCGAGGATCTTGTCGAGCCGGTAGTTACCGATGTTGTGGCCGAGGCGCGCGATGTCCTCTTCCTCCACGAGCACCGCCGAGTCGTGCAAGCAGAACCGCTCGCCGTCGGGGAAGCGCGTGAAGCAGCGCGGGCAGACTTTCACTTACCGAACCTCGATTGCACGAATAGCGAGAGGAATCGGTTGTCGATGGGGCTCTGGCCCTCGGGCGGCTTGACGTTCAGCAGCGTGAACTCGAGGCCGATATCGAACTTCTGGTTCGGCGAGAACTCGACGCGACCGGTGACCGGAATCTGGAAGTTTCCGGCCGACGTATCGAAGTCCGGGATACGCAGCTGACCGAACACGACGACCGACAGCGGCGGGATCGGGTTCGTCGCAATGCCGACCGACGGATTCAGATCGGGCTTCCCGCCGTTCTCGATGCAGTTCGTCGTCGTCGTCACCGGATTGCCGGCGTCGTCAGTGCCGACGCCGCTGCAGTACGCGGGCGCACCCATCGGGCGTTTGTCCGGATCGCCGCGCACCGACCCGTTGAAGTCGATGCTCATCAGCGTCTGGAGCGCGACGATCGCGATCTCCGGCTTGATCGCGTAGCGGAACGGAAAGCCGATATCGATCGAGAACTGCGTGCCCGCTGCATCGTAGTTGCCCGACGGCAGGGTCGCCGTATCGGGCGTACAGGTCGTCGGCGCGTCCGGGTCCATGCCGCAGAACCGCGGGATCGCGAAGCGGTGAAGGTTCGCCGACAAGCGGAAGTCGACGACGTCGTAGGCGAGCGCGCCCTCGAAGCCGACGTAGAAGCCGAACTGATTGAAGTTGTACGCGTTGGTGACGCCGCCGAGGACCGTGAAGTTGTCCTTCACGCCGTAGATGCCCTCGGCCGACAGTCCGAAGCTCTCGAACGCGCCCTTCGCGCTGAGGTCGGTGCCGACGCCCACGCGAACCTGTGCGATCCCTTGCGTCATCGTCAGCGGCCGCGAGATCTCGCGGACCGGAAACGACTTCATCGTGAACAGGCCGCCGGCGGTGACCGGCGGCTGGCTGGCGGCGTCGGGGTCTTCCTCCTCGCCTTCGCCTTCGCCCTCACCCTCGTCGCCGGAGCCGCCCTCGTCATCCCCGCCGCCGTCGTCCTCCTCCCCTTCGTCTTCGTCGTCCGCGTAAGCGGCCCGGCCATGATCGTGAAGCGCGACGTAACCAAAGCTGAGAGCTGCCGCCAGCAGCCCTCTTGAAAGCAGGCGAAGCATCACCACCTCGATGAAATGCTACAGCAAACGGAAACCGAGGGGGGAACACCGGAACGTCGATTCCGGGGCCACGACGGCGGCACCCGAAAGGCGCATCCGTGAGTTGAAAATCGCGAGGCCTGGGCTGCATACCTGACGATCGCTCGTCGGTAGCGAGCGTGAGCCGCACCACGACCGCCGCGCCGTGCGGCTGCGCCCACCACGAGCTCCGCGGTCGTCCATCACGAGCCAGCCGGGCCCGCCGAGCTTCGCCACGAACCGGTCGCCGACCATCGAAGCGTCAAGCGCCCGATGACCAAGACCGAGGCCCGGTCGACGAACCCGTCGCCGAGAATTCCGAAGGGCCCGCCATCCGACGAGCCCTTCGACCGTCGAACCCGTTGCCGAAAATGCCGAGGGGCCCCTCACCCGACGAGCCCTTCCATCGACGAACCGTCGCCGAAAATGCCGAAGGGCCCGTCACCCGACGAGCCCTTCGACCTTCAAGCTAAGCTACAGCGAGAAGCAGAGCGGGAAGTGAGTTACTTCCGCTTGCCCTTCTTCGCGCCCTTCTTGCCACCGCCGGTCTTCTTCGCGGCGGCCTTCTTGGCAGGGGCCTTCTTCGCCGGCTTCGCGGCCTTCTTGGGCGCGGCGGCCTTCGAGGCCTTCTTGCGCTTGCTACCACCGACCTGACGCTCCTTGCGAGCAACGTCGCCGTCGCCGTCGAGGTAGTAGAGGTACTTGCTGTAATCCATCTCGATGCCCGCCGACGCGACCTTCGCGGCCTTGCCCTTCGGCTGCCCGGGCTTCTTGCGCGGCGTCGCCCACACGTCGCCGCTCTTGATGTAGTACATCATGTCGTTGTCACGCTTGATTCCGAGCTTCGCGATCTTCTCACCCATGGTTTGAGACCCTCCCTAGGGGTAATTGGGTGGCAAGACGCTACACGAGTCGTCTGACAAACACTCCCGAAAAGTCCGTCGAAACGATCGATTTTTCGATTTTTCCTCGTCGAGGAATGGGAGATCTCTCCCGGTTCTCCGACGAGGAAAAGCTGTGGATAACTCGTTTCCCGACGAGGATCTAACGAGATCTAAATCCTCGACGAGAAACGACATTTCCTCGACGAGGATCGGGCTTCTCGCAGACGAGAACCTGGCTCTCGGCGGTGCCGTCGAGGGGTCTACCGGCGAAGTCGCCGAACCTTTCGGTTACCCGAAGGCCAGCGTGAGAAACGAGGGCTTCCAGCTCGGCGGGGAAGAACTTCCGCTGCGAGAGCTTCACGATCTTCGTCGGCCCTTTGCCGTCGACCGGCTCGTAGTAGAGGCGGATGAGCGCGATCTGGCCGATCGGATCGTAGTCGTGGTTCGTCGAGTAGAACATCTGCCGCTTCGTCGTCGGATCGGTGAAGCGGGTGCGCGCCCATCGCTTCTGCGGATCGCGGATCAGCCACGCCAGGTCGGGGAGCTGGACGTCGAACGCGAACGCCCCGCCGGGCGCGAGGTGGTCGGCGACGCGGCGCAGGCAGGCATCGACCTCGACCCGCGTGTAGAGGTGCTCGAGGACATTGAAGACGGCGATCGCCAGCGGGAACGCGCCGCGCTTCTTGATGTCGACGGAGAACGCGCGGAGGTCGCCCTCGTGGACGGTGATGCGCTTGGCGACCGCGCTCGGCAGGGCGGCCACGCGGGCGCGCAGCTTGCCGAGCATCGCGGCGCTGGTGTCGACTGCGACGACCTCGAATCCGGCGCGCGCGAGCGGGATCGTGACCCGGCCGGAGCCGGCGCCTAGCTCGAGGATGCGGCCCGAGCTGCCGAGGCGGCTCCTGGCGAGCTCGCGGTAGAACGCGACGTCGGCGCGCCGGCGGCGGTACTCGTAGTCGTACAGCGAGGCGTCGGCGTAGTGCTCGCGCGAGCCCGCGTCGACGAGGTCGTCGATCAAGCCGGCGGGGAGGCGAGGGCTCATGCCATCGCTTCGCCGCGGCGGCGGCGACCACCGCGCCGGCGACGGCGGCGCTTGCGCGGACGATTCGGATCGTTGTCCTCCTCCTCGTCGTCGCGTCCTTCGCCGGTGGCGGTGACCTGGGGCGTGGCAGCGTCCGGCTCGACACCGGAGGCGCGGGCGAGCAGCGCGAACAGCAGCACCGCGTCGTCGATCAGCTCGCGACCGCCTGCGAGCTCGGCCTGGCCGCCCTTCTTGCGAGCGGCGGCGAGCTTGCGCTGCGCGATCAGGATGTACTTGAGGCGCTCGCTGTCGCGGCGCGTGACGTGGAGCTGTCCGATCAGCGGATGCGAGAGCTCGTTGACCGCGCCGTGCAACTCGCCGCCGCGCAGCTCCTCGGGGAGAAACGCGGCGAGCAGGATGCCGAACGCGACCGCGTTCGAGGGATCGCGACCGTCGCCGATCGCGGTATCGAGCTGGGACAGGGCGTCCCAGGCGAGCGCGCGGCGCTTGATGACCTCGGGTGGCGGAAGGAACGTCAGCCGGATCGTCGCGGCGTGCGCGGGGCGCGCCGGCGGCTCGTCGGCCCATACGCGATGCCACTCGCGCTCGTCGTCGTCGAGCTCCTCGGGGTCGGCCTCGCCGTTGCCGCCGAGCGCCTCGGGCTCGCCGTTGATCGGCAGCGAGCCCTCCTCCTCCTCGGGGTCGTCGGGGTCGTGCTCGGCCGGATCCTCGTCGTCGTACTCGACGCGCGCGACGGTCGGCCGCGGCGCGGTGTCGACGACCGGCGGCGCCGTGGTAGGCGCGCCCGGTCCCTCGAGCAGGCCGGCGAGGTAGGGCGAGAGCACGGCGAGCACGCCGGTCTCGACCATCAGCTCGAACGACCGGCGCGCGGCACCGCCGCGAAGCAGGCGATGCATCTCCTCGAGCAGGCGCGGCGGGGCGCACTTGCTGATCTCGCTGCGCCAGCGGAGCAGCGCCCGCCAGGTCGCCGGCTCGAAGCCGAAGCCGAGGCGCGCGGCGAACTTGATCGCGCGCAGCATGCGGACCGGGTCTTCCTGGAACCGGATGTCGGGGTCGCCGATCGTGCGGATGAGGCGGGCGTCGAGGTCGGCGAGACCACCGACGTGGTCGATCACCTCCTCGCGCTCGACGTCGTAGAACAAGCCGTTGATCGTGAAGTCGCGCCGCTTGGCGTCCTCGGCTTCGGTGCCGAACACGTTGTCGCGCCGGATCAGGAGATCGTGGTCGTCCTCGTCGCGGGGATTCGCGCGGAACGTCGCGGTCTCGATGATCTTCGAGCCGAAGAACACGTGGGCGAGGCGAAAGCGGCGACCGATGATCCGCGAGTTGCGGAAGGTCGCCTTGATCTCGTTGGGCGTGGCGCTCGTCGCGACGTCGAAGTCCTTCGGCGTTCTACCGACGAGGAGGTCGCGCACACAGCCGCCAACGAGGTACGACTTGTACCCAGCGCGGTTCAGCTTGCGGACCACACGATCGGCGTCGGAGTCGATCGCTGTGCGGTCCAATGACGGCATGGAATCAGTGCAGCCGTACCATGCTCCGCAAACACGCGGCAAGTATGCAGACCTATTGAGTTGTTGCAGCGGTCATCAGAGAGAGGCCGGAATCAGTTGTTCGCGGGCGTACCCGACTCGACACTGAATGCCTGGGGGAGGGTTGCCGATGAACAACCTCGTGAGCGGGGCAATCATGGGGCTCGACGACTTGCCGATCGCGAGCGCGATCTTCGAGCTCGACGGGACGATCCTGTACGTCAACGAGGCGAACGCGCGCATGTTCGGCCGCACGGTCGCCGACTTCATCGGCAAGAAGTCTTGGGACTACGTGCCAGGCGCCGAGCACATCTGGCCCGACGTCGTCGAGGGCGCACGGGTCCACGGCACGTTCCGCGGCGAGATCGCGATCGCGATGCCGGCCGGCACTCAGGCCATCCACTACGTCGCGACGCTGCGTCCGTACGAGGGCCGGACCGTCGTCGTCGTTTTCTCGATCGAGCACACGCCGTCCGAGGAGGCGCAGCGCGCCACCGACGCGAGCGCAAAGCAGCGTCTCGAGTCGCTCGGCCTGGTCGCGGGCGGCATCGCGCACGACTTCAACAACCAGCTCGTCAGCGTGCTCGCCGAGGCGAGCGCCGTCCGCGAGGATCCCGCACTCGGCGAACCCGTGCGCTCGGCGCTGCGCCGGATCGAGGCGGCCGCCAATCGCATGGCGCAGCTGACGCGCCAGCTCCTCGCCTACGCGGGCCGCGGTCGGTTTGTCACCGAGCGCGTCGACGCCGACGACCTCGTTCGCGAGGCGCACGATCAGCTCGCGCGCATGATGCCGCCGAGCGCCGAGCTCGAGATCGCGCCGGGCGCCGGCCGGTCGATCGTCGAGGCCGACCGCGGCCTGCTCCTGCAGGTGCTCCTCAACCTCGTCGCGAACGCGGCCGAGTCGCTCCGCGCCAAGGGTCGCGTCAAGATCACGACCGGCGCGCCGACCCGCGACGACGGCACGCGCTGGTGGTCGCTCACCGTCAGCGACAACGGTAGCGGCATCGACGCGCGGACCGTCGCGCGCGTCTTCGATCCATTCTTCACGACGAAGACCGAGCATCACGGCCTGGGCCTCTCTGCCGTGCACGGCATCATCCGCCGGCTCGGCGGCGAGATCTCCGTCGACTCGCAGGTCGGCCGCGGCTCGACGTTCGCCGTACGCCTGCCGGTCGTCGCCGGCGAGCCTCACTGCCGACGCACGCCGACGCAGCCGTTACCGCTGCTCTCGCTGCGCGACAAGCGCGTGCTCGTCGCCGACGACGAGCCGATCGTGCGCGCGACGCTGCGCCGCCTGCTCGAGCGCCGCGGTGCGATCGTCGTGACCGCGAACGACGGCGCCGAGGCCGCAGAGCGCCTCGCCGATGGCCAGTACACGCTCGTCTGTCTCGACGTGATGATGCCGCAGCTCACCGGCTACCAGCTCCTGCCGATCGCTCGGCGCGCACAGCCGGTCGCGCCCGTGCTGATGATGTCGGGCTACACCGACGCGTCGAAGGGCAGCGGCGGCGGCGACGACGAGCCCGATCTCTTCCTCGAGAAGCCGTTCACCGCGAAGGCGTTCGACGCCGCGGTCGACGCGTTACTCGAGCGCGACGTGAGCTAGCGGCGCGGCTCACCATGATCCGCGTACCCTGGTCGTGTCCGGTCGGACGGACACAACGCGAGGCAACACGCGTCCATCCGCCGACTCCCGCGCACGTAGCGCAGGAAAAATCGTCGGACCCGTCGGACCATTTTCCGCGCGGGCGTGACCTAGCGGCTGCGCAGGCGATTTCCGAGCGGGCGTGACCTACCGGCTGCGCAGGCGATATTCCGAGCGGGCGTGACCTAGCGGCTGCGTAGGCCGATCTTGCCCCAGGGATCGAAGCTCGGCGGCGTCTTGTCGTCGAGGCGCAGCTCGCTCTCGCCGATCAGCGGCTCGTAGCCAGGAGCGATCACCATGACGGTGTACGTGCCGGGAATTGGCACGAGCTGCTTGAGCCGCACCTCGCCGAGGCTGTTCGTCTTGCCCCAGGCGATCGCCTGATCGTCGAGCCGGTTCATGTCGATCGTCGACGTGTTGACGCCGGCTTTCAGCACCATCACGGTCGCGTCGCGGATCGGCGCGTCGTTCGAATCGTCGACGACAGTCGTGTAGATGCGGATGCCCTCCGCGGAGGCCTCGACCGCGGTCGGCGTCAGCTCGACATCGTTGTAGCCCTCGCGCGGGGTCCAGCCGGCCGCGGCATACGCGAGCAGGTTCGACGCCGCGCCGATCGGTCGCACGAGCCCGACCTGCGCGGTCTCGATGATGCCGCCGTTCGCGGTCATCCGCGTGCGGAACGCGGCGGCGATGCCGACGAGCCGGCCCGAGTCGTCGATGACCGGGCCGCCGGAGTTGCCATGCGTGATCGACGCGTCGGTCTTGATGAAGTCCTTGCCGGCGGTGCCGTCCTCGCCGGTGTAGCCCTCGATCTCGCCGGTCGACGCGGTGAGGCCACCGCCGCCGACGTCGGGATAGCCGAGCACCCACAGGCGCTGGCCCATCTTGATGTCGGCCGTGCGCGCCTCGAGCAGCGTCGGCCAGATGCCGCCGTTCGCGGGCTGCCAGGTGCGGCCGTCGAGATCCATGTCGCACTTGATGAGCGCGAGATCGAGGTCGCGAAGCAGCTTGCTGCGGCTCGGCCGGCCGGCGCACTGGAGCTGCGGCGCCTGGTCGCCGTTCGCGAAGCGACCGATCACGAACGCGTCGTGGAGGCGGCCGTCCTTGTCGTGCAGCACGTGATAGTTCGTGAGGATCGAGCCCTCGGCACCGACGACGACACCGGAGCCGCCGCCGCGGGCCTTCAGGCGGCCGTCGACGAGATCGGCGACGACGACCATCACCGTCGAGTCGAACGCGCGCTTGACCGCGCTCGGGAACTTGCGCTGCGAGAGCCGGCTCGTCTGTGGCACGAGCGGTAGACCGGTCTGCGACGGCACGCGCAGCGTCGGCGACACGACGTCCTCGGTCTGCGCGATCTCCTCGTTCGTGCCGAAGATCGTGATGACGTAGATCTGCTCGCGATCGATCGTCGCGTACTCGACGGCCTCGCCGATGCGCGGCTGGTCGTTCTTCTCGGGGACGCTCGCGTAGTGATAGGCGGTGCGCAGCCAGTCGTGGCCGGCGATCGAGCGCACCGAGCTCGCATCGAGCGAGTACAGCTCGCCCCAGCGCGACCGCCGATCGAGGTCCAGGCCGGTGACGATGTTCGACCACGTCGGCTTCTTGTCGATCAGGACCTCGAGGCGCGCCGTCGAGCCGACCGCGGCGAGCTCGACGTGATAGAGGTTCTCGTCCTGCGTCGGCGCGGCGCCCGTCGTGTCGCGCACGATCCGCGGCGCGGTCATCGGCAGCGGCTCGGGACGCAGCCATGCCGTCGAGTGCGAGAACGTCAGGCCGCGCGCGGAGAACGCCTCGTTCGGCGGTGTGACGAGACGCTCGTGGATCTGGCCCGCGATCACGATGATCACGAACGCGAGCAGCAGCACGAGGATGTCGTGACGGTGATAGTGAACGCGCAGCTCGGCGAGGTCGGTGCGCGCGCGCTGGCGCAGGCGACCGATCGCCGCCGCCGCGATCGCGACGGGATCGAACTCCTCGTAGATCTCTTCCTCGCCGTCGACGCCGGGCTCGGTGCGCGCGCGGATGCGGCCGGCCGCAGGATCGGTCCCGGGAATCCGCGGCGTGCTCTCGCGCCCCGCGGGGATCGCGACGCCGATGTCCTCGTTCGCGAGCGCCTGGAGAATGCGGTCGCGCGACAGCCGCACGGTCGTCGTCGGATCGTTCGTCGCGCCAATCGCGGCGAGCTCGCTCGCGGCGGGCACGCGCATCGCCGGGTTCGACGCGCGCGGATCGGGCTCGCCGGTCGCCGACTGCGCGGCCTGCTTCTGCGCCGCCAGCGATGCCTCGATCGCGGCACCGGCGGCAGCCGCCGCGGCGATCACCGCGCCCGACTCGCTGTCGATATCGACCATCTGGCTGACGATGCGCGCAGCCTCGAGCGCGGCCTCCTGCGGCGACGGCAGGATCGGCGGCAGCGGCACCTGCGGTGGTGGCGGCGCCGTCGAGGCGGCCTCCCCCGCGGGCAGCGGCGGCAGCGACTCCTCGGCGAGCGCGAAGTCTGGCGCCAGACCCTCGAGCTCGGGCGCGCTGGTCGCCCGCTTCTCGTGGCTTTGTCCGGTGCTCGGTTGGGTGACACCCGGATCGCGCGGCTTGTCCTCGCCCTCGCTGCGGCTTTGTCCGGCGCTCGGTTGGGTGACACCCGGCTCGGCCGTGCTTTGTCCGGCCGTCGGTCGGGTGACACCCGGCTCGCGCGCCTTGCTCTCGGCCTTGCTGCGGCTTTGTCCGGCGCTCGGTTGGGTGACACCCGGCTCGGCGGTGCTTTGTCCGGCCGTCGGTTGGGTGACACCCGGCTCGGCGGTGCTTTGTCCGGTGCTCGGTTGGGTGACACCCGGCCCGTCGGTGCTTTGTCCGGCCGTCGGTCGGGTGACACCCTCGTCGGCGCCGGGCTTTTCGGCCGCGGTGCCGTTTGCCTTGACCGCGCCGGTCGGCTCGCCGGCCTCGATCTCGAGGACGAGCTGTGATGCGACCGGGCGCGCCTCGATCGGCTTGGTGTCGATGTGCTTGACCGTGACCGGCGTCGACGCGAGCAGGCGGGCCTCGATCGGCTTAGTCTCGGCGGCCTCGACGGGGACCTCGACCTTCGCGCTGTCGGTCGGGATGATGCCGGCGTACCGCGCGGTCTCGGTTGGCCCTTGCAGGGTCTCGATCCGCGACGTCTCGACGAGCGGCAACTCGTCGCCGAGACGCGCGACCGCCTGGCTCTCCTCCGACGGGCCGCCCTCGCCGAGGCGGGCGACCGCCTGGCTCTCGTCCGACGAACCGCCGAGACGCGCGACCGCGGCGCTCTCTTCCGACGACGGCGCGTCGACGTTCTCGACCGACGCAGCGGGCGCCGGCTTCTTCGGCTTCTTGTCGTCGGTCATCTGGGCGGTTCCTTGAACGGCGACGCGCGCAACAGGCGCTGGGACGCGAACCAGATGACCGCGAACACGGCGGTTGCGCACAGCGCCGCGTAGCCGACGCCGCGCCACGGGTGCTGCGCGAAGCCGCGCTGCTGGATCCAGTAGTCGACGATCTTGAACTGACCATTGAGCACGGCGGCCCCGAGGAGGCCACCCATCAGCAGGGCGCCGCGAATCGGCGCGCTCCGGCGCGAGAATTTTGCGCGTCCCATGACGTAACCGAGCGCCCCCGCAAAAGATGCGTGGGCGAGCGTCGTGACGACCGCCTGAGCGGCGCCCGTCGAGAGGCGGACCTCGTGGCCCTGGCCGGAGAGCCGGTGGTAGGTGACCCACGCGGCGAAGCCGGTGCCGCACGCCATCATGTAGACGATGCCGTCCATCGGCTCGTCGAACTCGCGCGACATGTAAACCGTGTAGCGAACGACGGCGTACTTGCACATCTCCTGCGCGAGGCCGGCGATGAGCACCGCGTAGATGATCCGGTCGAGCGAATGCCACGACAGGTTGGCCTGCTCGATCGGCACCTGTGGAACTGCATGCGCGATCACGAACGATGCGAGCGGTGCCGCGATCAGCGCCCCGAGGACGCAGACTCCGACGACAAGCTGCTTGGGCTCGGGCTCGTGCCGATCCATCAGGTAGAAGAACCCGAGCCAGAGAATTGCTGGGATGCCGGCCATCAGCGCCGCGAGGGCGGGGCCGAGGTGGACGGGGCGGTGCAGGCCGGCGACCAGCTCGCCGAGCCAGCAAACGACGACAAACCCGACGAGCCCGGCAACCAGTAAGAACTTGGTCCCGACCAGGTTGCGGGCTCGCCGCAGCGACCAGCGTGGCCTCCTCACGTCGAAATTCTACGGCACAGGAACGTGGCGCGCGCGAGATCAGCCTTCTAGAATGCCGCGAGTCGTTAGATGGCAAAAAAGCAAGGACCTGACGGACAGTTGCTGACCATCCACGAGCTGGCGGCCTACCTCCACCTCGATGA
>JABFXX010000020.1 GCA_013368795.1 Kofleriaceae bacterium | reverse complement strand
TTGAAGTTGCGCGCCGTGCGCCAGAACCGGAGGTTGCCGAAGTGATCGGACTTGGCGGCACGGACGAGCGCGACGTCGGCGTGGAGCGCGCGCTCGAGGATGTAGCGACGGCCGTCGATCTCGCGCGTCTCCTTGCCGTCCTCGACGACGGTGCCAACGCCCGTCGGCGTGAAGAAGGCGGGGATGCCAGCGCCCGCGGCACGCATGCGCTCGGCGAGCGTGCCCTGCGGCGTGATCTCGACCTTGACCTCGCCCGAGGCCATGCGCGTGTGCAGCTCTTCGTTCGAGCCGATGTAGCTGCAGATGACCTTGCGGATGAGGCCGGCCTTGAGCCACGTGGCGAGGCCCTTGCCGAGGTTGCCCGCGTTGTTCGAGACGAGGGTGAGGTCCCGCACGCCCTTGTCGACGACGCCGCGGATGAGAGCCTCGGGATTGCCTGAGAGGCCGAAGCCTCCGACCATGATCGTCATACCGTCGCGCAGCGGTGCGAGCGCGTCGGCGACGGATGCGCAGATCTTGTTGCCGTGTCTTCCGGTCATCAGCGAGCTCCGAATGCTGCCACGGCTGCTTCGCCGAGTGAACGGAGCCCGGTGACGAGCTCGCTCTCGGTGATGCACAGCGGTGGTGAGACGATCGCGGTGCCGCGCTTGCCGTCGACGTGGAGCGAGAGCTTGCGGCGGGCGAGCTCGCCGCTGAATACGGCCCAGCGATCGAGCGGTGCCTCGAATTCGAGCGCGCCGAGGAGGCCGAGCGAGCGCACGAACGTCTTCACGGTGACGCGCGCGGCGATCGCGTCGAGCTCGCGCCGGAGGACGGGGCCGAGCGCTGCGGCATTTTCGTAGAGGTGGTCGTCCTCGTAGACCTTCAGGGTCTCGAGCGCGGCCGCGCACGCGGTCGGGTGTGCGTAGTACGTGAGGCCGCACGCGAGCACGTGCTCGTCGAAGTGCTTCGCGATGCGCTCGTGGACGATGACGGCGCCGATCGTCGCGTAGCCGGACGCGAGGCCCTTGGCGACGGTGATCATGTCGGGCGTCACGTTCCAGTGCTGGAAGCCGAACGGCTTGCCGGTGCGGCCGAAGCCCGTCAGGACCTCGTCGGCGACGAGCAGCGCGCCCTCCTCGTCACATGCGGCGCGCACGATCGGCCAGTACTCGGGCGGCGGCACGAGCACGCCGTTGGCGCCGGGGACCGGCTCGAGGAACACCGCGGCGATCGACTTCGGGCCTTCAAGGCGCATCGTGTCGCCGATGTTGGTCGCGCACTCGCGCTTGCAGGTGTCGACCGTCTTGCCGAACGGACAGCGGTCGCAATAGCAGTCCTGGACGTGGACGACGCCGGGGATGAGCGGCTCGAGCGGCGCGCGCCGCCAGTCGCCCGTGAGCGCGAGCGCGCCCATCGATGCGCCGTGGTAGCTGCGATAGCGCGAGACGTTCTTGAGGCGGCCGGTGACGAGGCGCGCGATCTTGAGCGCGTTCTCGTTCGACTCGGCGCCACCGAGCGTGAAGAACACCTTGGAGAAGCCGGGGCCTGCCATCTTCAGCAGGCGCTCGGCGAGCTCGACCTTCGCCGGAAAGACGGCGTTCGGCGCCGAGATGCAGAGCTCGTCGGCCTGGCGCTTGATCGCATCGACGATGCGGCGATTGCCGTGGCCGATGTTGACCTGATAGCTGAGCGCGCCGAGATCGAGCCAGCGATCGCCGCCGCGCGTCGTGAACCAGGCGCCCTCGCCGCCCGTCAGCTCGAGCGGCTTGGCATTGTTCTGCGCGGTCCAGGTGAAGAAGAACGGATAGTCACTCATTGCGGATTCGCCTCGAACTCGAATGCAGTCGTCTCGCGAAGCTCGCGCAGCATGCTGTGGAGGCCATGTGCATGCAGCTCGACGGTCACAGGGGGTGTCGCGAACCGCGGCGCGAGCTCGTGCCGCACGTACGGTGCGCGAAACGCTAGCTTCAGGATCTCGATCGTTGGCTCGATATCGTGGACGGCCGTGATCACGAGACGATTGCCGCCGGAGATGTCGAAGCCGCGGTAGTACGCCCAGATGTACGCCTCGGCGGGGTTGGCCGAGCCGAGCACGTGAACGCGCCCGGTCGCGCGCTCGAGCAGCACGCCGACGCAACCGATCTGCGGGAAGTGCGCATACACGAGCTCGGCGTTCGCGGTCACGCGATCGAACTTGGGCTCCCACCCGAGCTCCTTCGCTGCACCGCCCGTCATCACCGCAAGCTCGGTCGCGACCGCCTCCCACGCGACCGGTTGCAGCTCGGTCACAATCGCCACTTCTCCGGCGCGACGTTGTGGATGAAGCCCTGCTGGGCCCACACGTCTCCGGCATCGAGGTTCATCGCGATCGCGCCGCAGGTCGCCGCGGCGTGCGGAGCCTCGGGCGTCGCCATGTTGGTGCAGATGCTGCGCGGCCAGCCGTCCTCGGAGCCGAGACGCTTCCACGCGTCGTCGAGATCCTTGACCGGAGCACGCGCGAGGTCCTTCTCGAGCCACTGCATGCGGTCGTAGGTCGTGCTCGCCGGCGGCACCTTGCTGCGCGCGGCGACGTCGCCGTCGAGGCAATGGTTCGTGTGGCAGAACGCCGGCTTCTCGCCCGCGAACACGAGCCGGCGGCGCGTGCCCGACGACTCGATCGAGAACGCCTCCTTGCGGTCGGCGACGAAGTAATGGTGCCCCGAGCCGATCGGGCTCTTGACGATCACGTCGCGCGCGGCGGCCGCGTTGTCCTCGTGCAGCGCGCGGCGCACCATCGCCGGCCACACGACGCCGAGCGTCGCGTCCGTCGAGTAGAGGTTGTTGATCGCGATCGCGACGCGCGCGGTGTTCATGCCGGCCATGCCGAGGCAGCCGGTGACCGTGAGCAGGCGCGCGGCCGGGCCGTCGTCGCTCGCCGGCACGCCGAGCACCATGACGTACGGGATCGCGGTCGCGTGCATGTCCCACGTCTGCGCGAGGATGCGGCCGGTCTGGGTCTCGGCCCAGATCACGCTGCAGCCGTCGCCGCCGAGCGAGCCCGCGCCCGTCGCGGCATCGATGCCGCCCGAGGTCATGTCCGGATCGTCCTGCTGGGGCGCGTAGCGCCAGGCTTCGGGATTCGGATCGAGATCGCGGAGGTCGGTGTAGTGGTTCGCGACGACGATGTCCTCGGGCGCGACGATCGCACCCTCGGCGATACCGAGGAGCTCCTCGTAGAGGCCGTGGTGATAGCGCTCGAGCACGGGCAAGTGCGCCTTCGCGGCGGTCATCACCTGCTCGCGCGTCTTGAACCCACCGACCTTCGTGCAGAGGTACGTGCGGATATCGGCGAGCGCGCGCACTTCACCGCGGAAGCTCTCGCCGTGGATGCGCCCCCACTCGCGAGGCGACTTGCCCGCAGGAAGCTCGAGGACCCTCACGACGCACTCCGCGCAAGTAAATGTAACCGTCCCCGTACACAGCGATCCCACGGGGTTCGGCGTGACAACTTAACGAACTTAAGACCGTCCCTAGTCACGGAGCACCGCGATGGTGGCGTCGAGCTGGTCGAGCGCCGGAATGATGCCGAGCTTGCCGTTCGGGAACTGGCGCACCGCGACACCCTTGTCCGCGAGCTCGTCGACGAGCTCGGTGCTGCCGTCGATCACCCGATAGGCGCCGAGGCCCGCCGCGCCGCGGTAGCCGTGCAGGACGCCGTCGAGCGCCTTGCCGGCGCCGGCGATGTCGAGCTTGCGCGCCTCGCGCAGCTGGTGGTGCTGGCGAACGAGCGAGAGCTCGTCACCGTCCCACGTCGAGACGAGCGTCAGCGGCGTGCCGATGAACCAGCGCCCGCTGGTGTGGAGGTAGCCGGTCTGGCCGCCGCCCCACCATGCGAGCACGTCGGGGATGAGACCGATCGCGGGCGACATGAACGCGCCGAGACCGGAGCGGTACGTGTGCGTCGTCGTCTCGACCGCGATGAGCGGCAGATCGAGCTCCTTGCGGAGCGCGTTCAGCGCCGTCGCAAACTCCTTGGTCATCGGGGCGCCGGTGCGCTCTTGCACGAGCTCGTAGACGAAGCCGAGGACCTTGGTCGGTCCACCGGCGGCGGCGACCGCCTCGCGAAGTGCGGCGATCGTCGCGTCGACACCCTGGCTCGGGTGCGGCACGCGCGGCCAGTTGAAGTGGCCCGGTCCGCCGCGATGGACGGCCGGATCACTGAGCGAGCGGCACGTCGCCGCGGTGTGACCGTAGTAGCCGCCGTCGAGACCGATCGCGACCTGCGCCTCCTTGCGCGTGCACTTGATGAGGCGCAGCGCCTTGTCGACACATTCGTCGCGGCTCGACGTCAGGTAGATGTGCGGCAGCTCGGGGATGAGCGAGCCGATCCACTCGAGCGCGCGGACCGCGCCCGGCGTGACGTAGTTCATGAGCGTCAGCTTGTTGACCGCGGGGCCGTAGAGGAGGCCCTTCGCCTCGGCCTCGCGCAGCGATGCGGGACCATTCGCGAACGGCTTCGTCAGACCCGACGCGAGGTCGAGCTTGACGTCGCTCGGCTGGCGCGGCGCGTTCCACGTGCCTGCGCGCGTGCTCCACGTGCGAACCGACTCGTCCTTGCGATCCGGATCGGGGGCAAACGCGCCGAGCGGGATCCGGTAGTAGATCGCCTGCCCTTCCGGATCCTCGTACTGGCCGGTGAGCACCGACACGACGTGCGCACCGAACACGCGGTTCAGGTGCGTCATCTGCGCGGTGCGACCGACGCGGTTGCGGCCGGTGACGTAGCGATAGCGCGGCGTGCCGTCGGCCTTCTTGCGCGAGGCGGCGTCGCGGAGCTGCAGCTCCTTGAGCTTTCGGCCGATGCCGGACGACTGGTAGCTCGGCGCGACCGTGATCGACACCGAGTACATCGTGTTGTTCTTGCCGAGCATCGGGTCGTCGTCACAGCCCTCGACGTCCTTGCTCTGCTCGAGCGGGCCGCCGATCGCGAACGCGACGAGCTGCATGCCGCCCGACGGTCCCGGGGCCTCGCCGACGATCAGCGAGCCATCGGCGTCCTCGATCGCGGCCTTGATCTCGGCCGGCGGCGTGCGGCGCGCCGGCTCGTAGACCTGGTACTCGATGTCGAGGATCGCCGGCAGGTGCTGCATCACCTCGGCGTGCGGGACGAGCCGGTACTTCACGTCGCTCGGCGCCTGGGGCGCAAGCGCCGGCGGTGCGGCCGGATCCTCCCACGCGGGTGGCTTCGTGCCCTCGTGCGCGTCGAGCCACGACAGCGAGCGGCGGATCGTCTCGAACAAGAGGTCGATCTCGCGCGCGAGGAACGAGTCGCTGAGCCGGTAGCGCGCGGTGCGCGTGCCGGCGGCGAACACGACCGCGCCGCGCCAGAACCGCTGGTTGATGAACGCGTCGAGTAGCGCCGGCGTCGGCAGGTCGAACGCGAACGCGTAGCCCGAGGCACGCGGATACTGCACGAGGTGCGGGTACGCGCGCGCGATCTGGGCGAGCCGCGGCGCGACGAGCTTCTCGATACGCTCGGCGTTGTGGCTCATCGACACCATGTCGGCGTGGATGCGGCCGCGCACGAGCGACGCGTTGTGGGCGCTCGTCGGCTCGGGGTCGGCAAACCGCGACATCACGACGCCGACCTGCGCGCGCTTGGCGAACGTCACCGCATCCGGGTAGTCCTGCTGGCCGCGCGGCGACATCAGGCGGAACTTCGAGTGCCACGCGAACGGGCCGCCGAGGCCGAAGCCGACCTGGACCTCGTCGAACACGAGGAACGTCTGGTGGTGGCGCGTGAGCAGGCGCAGCGCGCGGAAGAACCGCTCGGTGGCGTAGCGATCGCCACCCTCGCTCTGCATCGGCTCGATGATCACGCAGTTGTAATCGCCGGTCTTGATCGCCTCGTGAACGGCAGCGAGCGACGCGACCTCGGCCGCGAGCAGCGCATCGTCCTTGGCGTCGCCGAAGCGCTCCTTGAGCTCGTCGATCGATCCGCTCGCAGCGGCGGCGTAGAACCCGCTCGGCGCGGTCGGCTCGTCGCCCGGCGTCGTCCACAACGGGAACGGCGCGAACGTGCACTGGTAGCCGGCGAGCTCGAACGGCACGCGCTTGCTCGGCGAGTGCGTCGCGTGGAGTGACAGCCACGTGCGGCCGTGGAAGCTGCCCTCGAACGCGAGCACCTTCGTCGCGTTCGGACGCGGCGAGTTGATGCGGCACAGCGCCATCGCCTTCTCGTTCGCCTCGGCGCCCGACGCGACGAACGTCACGTGCGGGAGGCCGGGAACGAGCTGACGGAGCGCGTTCGCGTAGTCGATCGCGGCGGCGGTCTCGCGCACCGCGGTGTCGTCGTTCGCGACGAGCGTGTCGGCGAAGTCGCCCTCGGTGTACGCGCGGACGACCGGATCCTCGGCGAATCCGCCGACGACCGTCGCGGTCTGGCTCATGCCGTCGAGGACGGCGAGCGGCGCGTCATCGATCGAGACCATCCACGGTCCCGCCGAGCGCAGGTGATCGAACACCGGCGGCTTCTTCTCCTTCGGCACGCGCTCACCCGCGTAGAGGCGCGCGAGTAGCGCGGCGCTCTCCGGCAAGACGCCGCCGGTGGGCCTCGTGATCGACATCGGCCGCGGCATGTCGACGAGCCTGCGCTGCGCCTCGGCCTCTTCCTCGGCGGTGTGCTGGCTCTCGAGCCGATCGAGGTCGTACTCCGGAATGAGCGGCGCGAGGTGCGGATGCGGCGTCACGGCGCCGAGCACGTTCTCGAGGATCGCGAGCGGCGCGGTCACGTTGCGGTGCGCCCACGCGCCGGCCGGGCGGTAGTTGCCGCTCTTGCCGACGCCGTAGAACGGCAGCTTCGGGCTCGCGAGGTTCGTCGAGCGG
>JABFXX010000549.1 GCA_013368795.1 Kofleriaceae bacterium | reverse complement strand
TTTCGGCCGTTTGCGATCGGCGATCGTGTCGACCTCACGGGCCTGTCGCTCGAGATCGAGAGCATCACCGGCGACGGCCGGCCCAGGGCCGTGCTCGCCCACTTCACGGCGCCGCTCGAGGATCCGACCTACGTGTGGCGGCGCTGGGAGGGCAAGACGTACGTGCCCTATACGCCGCCCGCGATCGGCGCGCGCGACACGTTCCCCGCGGCCGATTTCGGCAAGCTGCTCGAGGAATAGCCGGCGCCTCGGCTAGCCACCTCCGATCCCGACCGCGCAACTCCGCGCGATCACATGGCGTTGCGTGGCGTTCTCGTCGCAACGCCCGGCGCGCCAGTTGCTTTGCCGCAGGACGCCATGCGCATTCGCCACCTGCCTGCCGTCCTGGGGCTCGGCCTCGCTTTCACCACCACCGCCGCCTGCCTCGAGGACGACAAGGGCCCCGAGGAGGAAGCGGCGCCCGACTTCGGCAAGGAAGACTCGTTCAAGAAGCCGACCGAGCACGGCTTCATCATCTTCGGCATCCCCGAGAACGCGGTGCTGACCGACGCCGAGCACTTCCATGCATGGAACTTCGAGCTCACGGGCAACGCGACGGTCGACATGGTCACGAGCTACTCGGTCCTCGGCCAGCGCCGCACCGACACCGTGCTCTACCTCTACAAGGAGGGCCCGACCGGCTGGGGCTCGTACATCGCGCGCAACGACGACTACGGCAACACGACCTACTCGAAGCTGACGAAGTCGCTCGGCGCCGGCAAGTACCGCGCGCTCGTGAAGGGCCACCTCGCGTCGACGACAGGCAAGTTCAAGCTCTCGGTCAACTGCAACGGCGACGGCTGCGCGCCGCCTCCGCCGACGTGTCTGTTCGGCGACGCCTACTGGCAGATCGACGAGAGCCCGATCCTCGAGATCAACCTGCAGAACAAGATCACGCCGGCGAACCTCTCGACGTACAGCGCCGAGCAGAAGCGCCGCCTCGTCGTCGCGGTCCAGCAGTCGTCGCACACCGACGTCATGACGCCGGAAGAGGCGCTCGACCGCGTCGATCAGAACGAGGTCAACCTGACCTACATCAGCGAGCCCGCCGGCCGCCGCCAGTTCGCGGCGTACGAGTACGGCGCAGGCGACAACTCGTACGGCGGCATCTTCGACAACGTCACCGGCGAGCTCGTGTCGTCGATCCACGACGGCGACCTCGAGAACTGCACCGTCCGCCGCGAGACGTGCCTGCTGCCCGAGGACTGGTCGGCGCTGCGCAACGACCCGACGTTCACGCACGGCACGTCGCGCGCGATCACCGCGGCGAGCCAGTTGTCGGCGACCGAGCGCGCGCAGGCGGAAGCGACGCTGAAGCGCATCTACGGCGCGTCGACGACGGTCGAGCAGGGCATCAGCAGGGCCGACGACCAGCGCATCAATGTCCAGACGTTCCACCACATCGCGACCGGCCGCGATCTCACCGTGATCGAGCTCGGTGCCGGCGACACGTCGGTCGGCAACATCTTCTACGGCACGACGACCGAGCAGGCCGGCATCATCGACGACCTGTTCATCACGGGCTGCACGCTGTTCGCGCCGCACGCCCCGCCGGCTTAGTCTCAGTCCCGGCGCATCGGCAGGAACGCACCCGCCGCATCGCGCTCGGTGCCGAAGAACACCTCGACGCGATCGATCATCCCGTCCTTGAACCACAGCCGCTCCGTGTTGTGGATGCGGCGGCCACTCGCAGTGACGAGCGTGTACGTGACGACGACGGCGTCGTCACCATCGAGCAGGACCCTCTCGACCTCGATGCGCTTCATCCGGATGTTTCCGGGCCAGCAGCGCGTGAAGTATGTCGCGCGATCGATCGCGTCGTCGTACGGGCTCGTGAACTTGAGGTTCGGCCCGAGCAGCGGCTCGAGCAGCGCGCGATCGTGGCGCGAGTATGCCTCGTAGCATTGTCTCGCAATCGCCTCGCGATCGATCGCGAACTGAGCGCTGCCTGTCGCGCGCACTTCGTCGACGAGCGTCGCCACCATGTCGCAGAGCGGCTGCCACGCCAGCCCGTTGCGCGAAATCTCCCAGTGCTGCTCGAACGAGCGGCCGTCCTCGGCGAACACGTACGTCGCGCGCTCGTAGCGCCCCGCGAACCGCCACGTCCGGTCGCGCACCGTCAGCACGTACTCGCGTGTGAACCCCAGGTTGTCGTACGTGTGCGCGCACAAACTGCCCTTGTCGGGATGAAACCCGAGCATGCAGCTGCCGATGTGCTCGCCTTGGTCGAAGCCGTGCTGCCACTCGCCGCGCAAGAAGAACCCGCCGGGCATCATCTCGTAGACATCCTCGCCGTGAACCGCCGAGCCCTTTGCGGTCGGTGCGGATAGCGAGTTCTGGCCTTCGATCTGCCATCGTCCGACGAACATCCGCAGGAGCGCTTGCACGGCGCCGGGCGTACGCCCCGCATGCGGATCCGCGAGCTGACTCGTGTGAAGGTGCATGCGAGGCTGCATCAAGAAATCCTCCGTCGAGAACTGCAGCACCATGCGTGCCACGCCGTGCGCGCGTGGTCCGATCCGCTACGGAGGGTGTTCTCCGCTACGCAGCGGCCTCCTGCACGAGCTCGATGCGATTGCCGAACGGGTCGCGCGTGTGACCTCGACGCACACCGGGAAGTTCATGCGCCTCGATAAACTCGTAGTGCGCCGCGCGCAGACGCGCTTCGAGCGCCGCGAGGTCACTCACGACCAGGGCCGGGTGCATCTTCACCGAAGGTCGCATCCCCTCCTCGATGCCGAGGTGAATGCCCTCGGCGAACCACATCCCACCGCGTGCGCGCATCGCTTCCGGCTTCGGCACCTCCGTCAGGCCGAGCACGCCAATGTAGAACGCGCGCGCCGTCTCCTCGCCGTCGGGCGGAATCGCGAGCTGCACGTGGTCGATCCGGATGACCTTCATGTGCCTTCTTAGATACCGCGGCTGCCGCGACCGTTGCGCCACCACTAGAATCCCCGCATGGAGCTTCACCGCGGACGACTCATCGACCACATCCACCTCGTCGTGAAGGACGTCGATGCGAGCTATCGGTTCTACGCCGCCATCTTCGACGTGATCGGCGTGCCGGTCGGACGCCACGTGCCCGGTGATTTCTTCGAGTGCGACGAGCTGTTCGTCTCATCACCGACCAGCAAGGCCGCGCAGGGCAAGCTCACGGGCCGCGTCCACCTCGCGTTCGTGGGCCAGGATCGCGACCAGGTCGACCGCTTCCACGTCGCCGCGATCGCCGCCGGCGGTACCGATAACGGCGCGCCCGGCGTGCGCCCCTATCATCCCAACTACTACGGTGCGTTCGTGCTCGACCCCGACGGCAACAACATCGAGGTCGTCTATCACGGCCCGGCCAAGGCCTCCGCGAAGTCGGTCGTGCTCACGTTCTGACGAGCCGCGTCGTCGAAACCCGCCTTGGGCCGCGTGTAGCACGATGCTACAGTCGGTCATGGCCAACGGCATCCCGGTCCGGCTCAGCGAAGCGCTCACGGTTCGTGCCCGGGTCGCCGCCGAGCAGCAGGACCGGTCGCTCACCGAGCAGGTCGAGCACTGGGCTCGCCTCGGCCAGGCCGTCGAAGATGCCGTCCTCGCCGCCACCGTGCAGCGCCTCAAGGCGCGCAGTCACGACGCCGACCTCGGCAAGCGCCTCGAGCTCGTCACGACTGACGAAGGCCGCGCCAAGGCCGCCGCGCTGATTCGCGCGCGTAATCCGATCCGCCACGGCATCGGCCCCGGCGGTGACGTCGTCCAGATCGGTCGCGCCCGCCGCACCAAGAAGCGATGACCGCACCGCAGCTCGTCGTGCTCGCCGGCCCGAACGGCGCCGGCAAGTCGACGTTCTACGATGCGTTCCTCGCAGAATCGCCGCTGCCGTTCCTCAACGCCGACCTGTTCGCCGCCGAGACCGGTGTCGACTCGGCCGAGGCCGCGCGCATCCTCGATGCCACGCGTGACCGCATGATCGCAGACCGTCTCGGCTTCATCACCGAGACCGTGTTCTCCGATCCGTATGGCGCCAAGCTCGCGATGATGCGTACCGCCGTCGAGGCCAACTACGACGTCACGCTCGTCTACATCGGCATCGCCACCGTCGACCTCTCGGCCAAGCGCATCGACCAGCGTGTCGCGAGTGGTGGCCACGACGTCCCGCGCGATCGGCTCGCCCCTCGGTTCGAGCGCTCGCTCGCCAATCTCAAGGAAGCCGTCTCGTTCGTGCCGTCCGTCGAGATCTACGACAACTCGTCCGTCGACGAGCCGTATCAGCGAATCGCGTCGTTCCGCGCTGGCTCGCTCGCGTTTCGCGCGTCGAAGATCCCGCGCTGGGCGAGGGACATCGTGCCGCGCGAACGCCGGGCGCGGTAAGCGACTATGCTCTCGGCGTGATCACGACGCTCGCGTTTGCGAACTATCGCTCGCTGCGCGATCTGCGGCTGAGCGTCGGGCGCCTCACCGTGATCACGGGCGCGAACGGTACGGGCAAGTCGAACGTCTATCGCGCGCTCAAGCTCCTCGTCGACGCGGCCAACGGCGAGCTCGCCCGCTCGCTCGCCCGCGAAGGCGGCATGCCGTCGGCGATGTGGGCCGGCGAGGAATCGCGCCGGACGAGAGCGAAGGTCGACGAGTCCCAGCGGCTCGGCATCGGGTTTGGCGACGGTCTGATCGCGTACCAGCTCCGGCTCGGCTACGCGGGGCCAGGCAACGGCGCGTTCTCGCTCGATCCCGAAGTGAAAGTAGAGACGATCCGGACGCTCGAGAAGCCGAAGGTGAACCTGCTCGAGCGGCACCTCGCGTCGGCGGTGTTGCGCGACTACGAGGGGCACCCCGTCACGTTCGGTGTGACGCTCGACATGTACGAGTCCGTGCTCTCGCAGCTCGCGGAGCCGCATCGCTATCCCGTCCTCTCGCTGCTGCGCGAACGGTTGCGCCGCTGGCGTTTCTACCACCAGATCCGAACGGACAGCGATTCGCCGGTCCGCGCGCTCCAGATCGCGACGCGCACGCCCGTGCTCGCGCATGATGGGCACGACCTCGCGCCGGCGCTCCAGACGATCCGAGAGAACGGAGACGGCCCGGGACTCGCCGACGCGATCGCGGACGCATTCGACGGCGCGCGCGTGTCTTGCGAAGGCAATCGTGGACGGTTCGCGCTCCGGTTTCATGCAAAGGGCGTGAGCCGGCCGCTCGATGCAGCCGAGCTCTCGGATGGCACGCTGCGCTACCTCGCGCTGCTCGCGGCACTTCGCTCGCCCCGTCCGCCCGAGCTGTTCGTCCTCAACGAGCCGGAGACGAGCCTTCATCCGAGCCTGCTCGCTCCTCTCGCGCGCCAGATCATCGAAGCCGCGAAGCAGAGCCAGGTGATCGTCGTGTCGCACGCGGCACCCCTTGTCGACGCGGTCGCAGCCACACGCGATGCGGTCCGGATCGAGCTCGTGAAGGAGGAGGGCGCGACCCAGGTGGCGGGTCAGGAACGGCTCGACGAGCCGCCGTGGAAGTGGATGTCGTGATCGAGACGGTCGGCCGCCTGACCGCGATGACTGTTGGAGCGGGGCGTGAACGTGAATTGCGCCATGCGTCTGCATCGTCGGTGCGGGATATGGCGAGCTCGGCCGTATTCTTCGTTGCCGTCGCGTCAACGAGCCATGACATGACCGCCCACTGAACTGCCGCGGTTACGTACGAGTGCGATGCGCGCGAGGCCCGGAGAACAGGTCAGGCACCATGCAAAACGGACCCCTCGCGCCATAAGCGATGGATCAGACAGCAGGAATGGGGTCAGGGACGCTCAGCATCCCGATGTTGGATCCTGAGATCGTGGTGCGCACTGCACGCGCTCGGCTGGGGCACGAAGCGGATCGCGAGAGAGCTTGGTTGCTCGCGAAAACAGCGTGAAGAGATATCTGCGCGGCGGCGCCGCTGCAGAGACGCAGACGCGACCGGGCGCGTGGACCCTCGACGCCGAGCAGCAGGCGACAGCACGTTCGCTGCTCGATGGCGCTGCCGCCGGCAATAGCGTTGTTGTGCAGCAGCTTCTCGCAGAGCAGGAGGTCGACGTGCCTTTGCGAACGTTGCAGCGAGTGCTTGCGCCGCATCGTCAAGTGAAGCGTGCTGCCGAGCTCGCGACCGTTCGGTTCTAGACTGCTCCGGGGCATCAGATGCAGATCGACTTCGGCGAGAAATGGATCGAAGGACCAAGGTCCACATATTCGTCGTGGTGCTCGGCTACTCGCGGCGAATCTTCGTGCGTGCCTCGCTGAGCCAGCGCCAGGACGACGGGCGCGAGGGACTCGCGGGTGCATTTCGCAGGTTCGGCGGCGTGACTCAGCGCATTCTCATCGATCGTGCCGGTGCACTCGTCGTCGGCGAGGATCGAGAGACGCACACGGTACGTGTCCATCCAGCATTCGCTCGCTCCTGCAAGGATTGGGGTGTCGAGGTCTCTGCTTCTCGCCCGTAGCAGACTGCTCGATGCAGCGCGCACGAAGGCGAAAGGGTGGATGCGCGGCGCAAGGAAACGCGGGTCTCGTGCCGTGGGCTGCTGCGCTCGATGCGTGAGCTCTCGTGCGCAACGAGGGCTTCGCCGTGAATCTGGCGGCAATTAGGTGTCCGAGATCCGGACGTCTGTTCGGGGCTGATGCATTCTCCGACGAGAGCCGGCTGTCAGACCCATCTGGTAATTAGTGCGGAAATCATGGCGGGTAAGGTTCAGCGGAAAGCGCATGTGCAACTCTCGCTCGAAAGCGCGCGCAAGCCGGAACGCAAGCACGGCGGGTGGCGGCCCGGGGCGGGACGGAAGAAGAAGCGTGGCGCGACTTCTCACGACACGCGCCCCGAGTT
>JABFXX010000522.1 GCA_013368795.1 Kofleriaceae bacterium | reverse complement strand
ATCCTGTTCGAGGAGAATATTCCGATCCAGGTCCTCGACCTCGGACGCGATGCCGCGTGGCCGAGTACGCACTACGGCGGTCGAGTCCGGCGCGCTCACGCGGCGCATACGACCGAGCCTTGCCCGACGTGCCGTCGCGAGGCACACGTAACGTTCGTCGCGCGTGCACGTGAAGCTCGGCTGCGGTCCAGCGAGAGCGTCCGCTGCACCCATTGCGGGCTCGCGCAGGAAGCCGACGGCGGTCCTCTGTCGGATGCGGCGCGCGCAGCGTTCTACGCGGCGGAGGGCAAATGGTCTGCGCACGTGCTCGACCTCGGCCCGCGTCGGGCCGAAGCGCTTCGAGTCCTGCGCACGCTACGCTCGGAGTCTCCGAGCGAGCTGCTCGAGCTTCTGCGCAGCGGTACGCCGATCGCCACGGGCGCACTCGTCGAGGTCGAGCTTGTTGCTGACCCACTCCGCGGCGTCGGCGCGCAGATCGAGCTGGTGCTGCACGATCGAGGCGGGCCATGAGCGCTGTGGTCTTCGCGGCGTTGCAAGATGTGGCGATCGTCGAACGCCGACTGGTTCATCAAGGTGAAGACGAGCAGCTCGCTATACGTGGACAGGAAAGAGCAGATCGATGGAGTACGAGCGCGTTGTCGAGTTGCTCGAGTCCGAGTGGAGCGACGATGGGTTCTACTCGCACATCCGTGACGGCCGATTCGATCCGGCTGAGTTCGCGCGTGCATTGGACAAGATCAAGTCCCTTTCATTCGACGAGGACGCCGCGCTGCCTCGTCGAGTCGTGTCGCTGCTGTGGTATCTGCCGCTCCTCATGCAGTGGCAACGCGAGCGAGTGCGGGATGCGGGTGGGGATACTGCAGCGTACGGAAAGGCGATCGATCTGATGACGAACGAGATCGAGCGGCTCCTCGGCGTCCCATAGGGCGCTAGTGGACTTCGCGGCGTTTGCAAGATCTACTGAGCCGCTCGTCGAACGCAGTCGCCTCGGTTCAACAAGGTGAAGACATGCCAACACTCTCCGAGCACATCAACGTCTACGGTACTGCGCTTCAAGTGTTGAAGGACAAGGGTTACCAGCTCTGGTTCGAACCCGAGACCCGCATCTATCGGGCAGAGCGCGACGGCTGGGACTTCGCCGCTCACACTCCCTGCGGCCTCCTCGGTGTCGTTGCGATCTTCGAGCATCGACAGCCGACGAAGTACGAGGAGTACTGGTGGCGCAAGGAGGAAGTCGATGAGCTCGCGCTTCCACACGAGCCCAGGCCATACAACTCTGTCCTTGCGACGCAGGGCCGCGGGCCGAGACCGCCTCGACACGAGTGAAAGGACCGGGTTGGACGATGGATGCACACGAGGTAGAGGCGCGACTTCGCCGAGCGGCACATGAGGATCCCGATCAGATGGTGTTCCATTCCTACGAGCTCGTCGAAGAGCTCGACCGATCGGGCGCGGACCTCAGCGCGGTTCGAACCATCCTGAGGTTCATGGAGGCCAACCCGAGCATCGATTTCGGCACACCCGGACCACTTGTCCAGTTCGTCGAAAGATTCTTGGGGTATGAGGCCGCGCTGTTCGAGTCGCTATCGCGACAACCAATGGACTACACGGTCTGGATGCTCAATCGCCTCATCAACGGGACGGAGGATCCGGGGGAACGCGCGAGGCTGATGACCCGTCTCGAACAGATCTCGATGCACCCGGCTGCCGACGCGGACACCAAGGAACGGGCCGCCGAGTATCTAGAGTTCCAGCGGAAAGGGGGCGTGACAGGCGTCTGAGGTACCGCGCTAGCGAGTGGCTAGTCGCGTAGCCGGCGGGTGGCGTCCGTGAGACGGACAAGCTCCCGAGATGCTTGGGGGCTCGGATGGTCCGCCGCTTGTAACGGACCTGGGTTCATGGCGACCGAGTCCACTGCCATCGTGAACCTGATCGATCTGGTCCGGAACCGAGAGCTGCCCAAGGACGCCGGCGACGACCTGCTGTTCGGCGGCAACGCGCGGTTCGATGCGACCGCGATGCCGGTCCAGGCAGCCCCGGTGACGCTGCCGGCCCCAGCGCCGATGGTGGCGGGCGCCGCAAAGGTTCGGCCGGCCTACGACCACTTTCGGCCATCGCAGATGAGGCTCGCCGACGCGCAGGCACGGGCCGCGGCGGGACCGAGCCCGCTCGTGAAGAAGGTCGTCGCAGGCGGCTGCGCGTTCGTCGCCGTGATGGTCGTGCTCGCCGTGTATCTCGCGAAGCGCGACAGCTCGCCGTCGGCGGCGCTTGCCGCGAGCGCGCCGAAGGCCGAGCCCGCTGTGGTCGTCGCGCCGGTGCCGCCAGCCGCGCCGGTCGTGACGCCGATCGAGACGAAGGTCGAGACGACCGTGACTCCGATCGAGACGGCTGCGGCGGCCGAGCCCGCGAACCGGTTCTCGCCCGATCCCGCGCTCCAGCCGACCGTGGTGGCGGGCCCGGTGGTCACGCCCGAGGAGTCGCAAGTCGTCGCTGCTGCCGAGGTCTCGCCGATCGCAAAGGTCGCCAAGAAGAGCTCGCGCAAGTCGTCGTCGCGCGCGGCGAAACGCGCGAAGGCGCAGAAGCGCGAGACGCGAGTTGCGATCGCCGAGCCGGTGAAGACGAAGAACGTGAAGCTCGGCGGCAAGGGCCAGCTCGCGATCGCGAACGCGAGCGGCGGCGACATCTGGGTCGATGGCCGCAAGCCGAGGAGCTCGCGCGTGACGCTCGAGCCGGGCAAGCACAACATCACGATGTTCGACAAGAAGACGAAGAAGGCGAAGACCTTCCAGGTCGAGATCAAGCCGAACCAGACGACGACCGTTCGTCGGTAGCCTCGCTCAGACCAGCGAGGCACCATCGTTAGATGGTGGTAGCCTTTGGAGATGGTCGCGGTGACCACGGACAAGGCCGAGATGAAGAAGGACGCCGAACAACGGTTCGTCCTGTACGGCGTGCCGTGGTGGACGTACGTCGCATTGCGCGACGCACTCGACGATCACGCGGGTCTGAAGATGACATACCTGCGTGGGACTCTCGAGCTGATGAGTCCGTCGACCCTCCACGAGGACGCGAAGAAGATCATCGCGCGCCTGATCGAGGTCTGGGCGATGGAACGCGATGTCGATCTTCGAGGATTCGGCGGAGCGACGTTTCGGCGCGAGGCAAAGGAACGCGGACTCGAGCCGGACGAGTGCTACAAGCTCGGCAAGCTCGACGATGATAACGTGCCGGACATCGCGATCGAGGTGATCGTGAGCGCCGGTCTCGTCGACAAGATGGCCGTCTATGCCGGTCTCGGTGTGCTCGAGGTCTGGGAGTGGCGGCCGAGTACCGGCGCGCTCGTCGTGCACCGCCTCGTCGGCGAGACCTACGAACGCCGCGAGCGCAGTGAGGTCCTGCCGGATCTCGACGTCGCTCAGCTCTCGGGCTTCGTGCGGCCCGGCGAGAACCAGACCCAGCTCGCGAAGGCGTACCAGGCGGTACTTCGTGCGCGATGACACGCCCGTGCTCGATCGGCCAAGGCTTCTGGTCGACTTCAACGCGATGGTTGACCCGGACAGGGTGCTGCTATCGCGTGAGGACACGAAGCTCGACTCGGCCGGCAACATCGTCGAGCTGCACGAAGGGCTTCGCGTCTATGTGTACACGCCCGATGTGGACGATGACGGCACGCCGACGAATCTGATCGCGACGGGCATCGTCGAGCTCGATCGCGCGAACGACTGGAGTGCCCGCGTGAAGTGGTGCTGCCGGATCGACCGCTGGCACGCCTGAGTCACAGCGACAGCAGGTACTGCTCGAGGTCGGTGCGCTCCGCAGCGGTGAGGCCGAGCTGCAGCGTGTCGTTGTAGTGGCTCACGACATCCCCGAGCGTCGCCGCGCTGCCGTCGTGGAAGTACGGCGGGTGCTGCCATGCGCCACGGAGCGGCGTCGTCCGGTACATGCCGGTCGCGCTGCGCCGCGCCTCGTCGGGCGAGACACCGGTCTCGCTCGCAGCATGCAGCGTCGGTGCGTCGGTGAAGCTCGGGCCGGTGTGACACGAGCTGCAACGCGCGGCCCCCTCGAACAGCACCTTGCCGCGCGCCGCGGCGGTGGCGTCGAAGCTGCCGGCCGGCGGGGCTGGCGCCGCGATCGAGAACTGATACTCGCGCAGCGCGGGCAGCATCGGCGTCACGCGATCGGGCTCCTGCTTGATGTCGAGGCCGATGCGGTCGTCCTTGAAGTTGCCGTGGCCGCCCATCTGCGTGACCGCGACGTAGGCGTTCCAGTACGAGACCGGGCCTTCGCCGGTGTACGTCTCGAGCGCGACATCGCGAAGTCCGTACGCGGGAGGGATCAGGACGGGATGGCTCTCGGCATCCTGGTTGAAGCGCGCGTCGTACTTGCCGCCGCCCCAGCTGTTGAGCGCGGCGACCGCGACGCCGTTGTCGACGCCGAGCGACGACGTGAAGGTCGGGAGGCCCGGCGTGAGCGCGATGATCGCGCCCGGGTCGAGCGTGCGATTCGGCCAGCCATCGAGCCGCTTGCCGATGCCGGACGCGACCGAGTCGTCGACGGTCGAGTGGCAGAGCGCGCACGTGATGCCGATCCGCGTGACGTGGCCGTTCTCGACGGTGCCGCGCACGCCGACCACAGCGTTTAGCTGGATCAGCGCGACGGTGGTCGCTGGATCGTCGAGATCTGCAGATGCGAGGACGTCGGCGGGGACGGCCTCGGCATCGACCTTGAGGCCGACACCGAGCGCCGTCTTCGGCGGCAGCCCCTGGACCAGCTCGTGGAGGCGGAGCGTGTCGGTCCAGAGCTGTTCGTCTCCGAACGTGTCGTGACGGAAGATGCACTGGCCGTCCGTCGTCGCGCACGGGCTCTCGTCGGTCGGGGGCGTCGGCGCAGACGTGTCGTCGCCGCACGCGGTTGCAGATGCCGCAAGCAGCAGCATCGCGATGGTTCGCGTTCGCATGAATCGCTCCTTTTCTCTGTTGAGAGAGAACGAGGCGCGAACGTGACAGGACTCTGTGTTGCAGCCAGCGGGCGAGCGCCGCAGCTACGGTGTGCGTGGATTACCAGACGACCTGCGCCTGCAGCTTGAAGACGTCGCTGTCGGGCATGGTCTCGAGTGGCACCTGACCGGGACGGAGGCGAACCTTGTCGCCGTACCAGTAGTGCGAGTACATGAAGAACAGCTCGCCCCACGTGTCGAGCGGGAACGTGATCCGCGGCGACAGGATCCGGAAGCTGTTCTCCGAATCGTAGAGATCGAGGACGACGCGGTCGAAGCGCGCCGAGACGTAGAGCTTCGAGAGGACCTTGTAGCTCGGCTCGACGCCCCACTTGAGGTACATGCGGCGGTCCTTGTTGACGAGCGGGTCCATCTCGTCGACCTGCGGCGAGCGCACCCACGTCGCCATGCCGAACACACGCGCACCGATCTTGTCGGTGATGTTCGTCTTGATGTCGGTCGCGAGCGTGTACATCTGGCCCGAGCCGTCGTCGGATGCGTCGAGGCCGAGGTAGTTCTCGGTCAGGCCGCGGCCGCCGGTGGAGTGCATGACCTCGAGCGCGGGCGCGAGGTAGAGCACGTGGTCCATGTGGTAGTAGCCGAACGCGAGGTAGGCGGTGCCGCGGTTCTGGGGCAGGCGATAGCGCGCGTCGAGGCCGGCGACATACATCGTGCCGTCCTGGATCGGCGAGAGCTGGCGCTTGTCGCGCGTCCACGTGCGAAGCGCGTAGGCACCGAGCTCGAGCGGCCCGACGGGATAGGCGGCCGCGACGTGCGCGATCGGCGTGAGGCCGAGGTTCTGCTGGAGCTGCGCCTGGTGCATGCCGATGCCGGTCTGCACGCGGCCACCACCGGGCAGATCGTACGAGACCTTGACGCCGCCCTGATGCGTGCGGCCGTAGACGTAGGTGTCGTACGGCTCGATGTAGCCGAAGCGATCCCAGAACACGCCGAGCTGGACGGTGAGGGGATCGTGATCGAGGAAGTGCTTGGCCGTGACCGAGGCCTGCGCCACGCCGAGCTGGTTCTCGAGGCGCGCGGAGGCGTAGTCGGAGTAGAGCGAGGCGAACAGACCGAACTCGGCCTTGTAGTTGCCGTGCTTGGCGCTGAAGAAGAGCTCTGACCAGTCGGGCTCGTAGAGGCGCGTGTACGCGAAGCCCGAGAGGTAGTAGTCGTTGTCGACGAGGTAGGGCTCGCGCGGTGTGCCCTGCGCGGAGAGCGGCATGCGCGCGTAGCCGTGGAGCTCGAACCGGACGTCACCGACCTCGAGGGCCTTGGTGGTCTGGTTCGGCTCGTTCGTCGTGTGGACGGACTCGGTCGTCGACGGCTGCTCGATCGCCGCGGTCTTGACCTCGGCCTTCTTCTCCTCGGGCTGCTTCGCCGCGTCAGCAGCGGGCGTGGGATCGGGCGTGGCGATGTCGTCGGCGTACGCGGACGTCGCGGCGAGGAGGAGCAGGGCGGCGAAGGTCTTCGTCATGTCACTTCACCGCGGCCAGGCGGTTCTTGCAGGCGGGGAGCTCGTCGGCCGAGAGGAAGCCGGTGTCGACGAGCAGGGATTTGACGTTGTCGGGCGTGATGACCTCGACGCGGACGGCCGCGACGGGGACGCTCTTGCCGGCGAGCGCGATCGACGACGAGCCCGCGGGCGTGGCGCCGTCGAGGAGCTGCTTCGCGACATCGGCGGCCGTGGTCGCGAGCGGCTGGATGTCCTTGAGGACCTCGATCGTCTGCTTGCCCTGGCACACGAAGTCGACGTTGGCGGCGTCGGCATCCGCGCCGGCGATGAAGACGTGATCGAGGCCGGCATCGGTGACGGCCTTGACCGCGCCGCGCGCCATGCCCGAGTTGTTGGCGAGGATCGCGTCGATGTGGTTGT
>JABFXX010000485.1 GCA_013368795.1 Kofleriaceae bacterium | reverse complement strand
TACACGCAGAGATTGCCGCTAATTGACCCGTCGTCGGGAACGAGTTAACCGTATGGGATCTAGATGGCACGCAGGCCTGTTCCTCGACGTTCGTTTGGTCGCAGGCGGGCGCGTCGCGTGAGGCAGATGGAGGCCGTCGGGCTGCCAGCGCCGCTTCACTCGGTCTCGACCCCGATCGATGGTGGCTCGCTCCGCGTGCTCGGCTCCGGCGAGGTCGCGTTCCAGGCGATCCTCGAGCGCGTTCGCAACGCGAAGAAGTCGGTCGAGATCCGCGCGTTCCTGTGGCGCGACGACGAGGCCGGCAACATGCTCGGCGAGGCCGTGCTGCAGGCGGCCGATCGCGGCGCGCACGTGATCATCCACAAGGATCGGATCGCCGCCGTCTACGAGTACACGGGCGGCAACAAGCAGAGCTTCTTCCACAAGCGCGTCGACCCGATTCGCGGCCTCCAGGCGTGGTTTCTCGGCGCGGTCTACAGCGCGCCCGGCTCGTTCAAGCAGAAGCCGAACGAGCTCGCGCAGCGGATCCTCCAGCACCCGAACATCACCGTCGAGCACATGCGCAAGCGCTTCGATCACTCGAAGCTCTACATCATCGACGATCGCATCCTCGCGCTCGGTTCGATGGGCGTCGGCGACAACCACCGGCACGAGTGGATCGACGTGATGGTCGAGGCCGAGGGCGAGGAGCACGTCGCGCGCCTCCGCGAGCGCATGGTCGGCCACGACGAGTTCGATCCGTCGCGCGGCCTCGACTTCCTCGTCCACAGCCGCGAGGCGCACCGCAAGAAGAGCTGCCCGATGATCAGCCATCGCCTCGCGCTGATCGACGCCGCCCAGCAGTCGATCACCGTCGAGATGGCGTACTTCGGCGACCATCGCTTCACCGCCGCGCTCGCGCGCGCCGTGCAGCGTGGCGTCGAGGTGAAGGTCGTCACCGCCGACCAGGCCGACGTCCTCGCGAACATCAACCGCGCGACGTGCGATGCGCTGATGCGCCTGACCGGTGCGCCGCAGAACCTGACGATCGTGCTGTTGCCGCGCATGGTCCACGCGAAGGTCGTCGTGATCGACCATCGCTGGAGCGACGTCGGCTCGGCGAACTTCACGTCGCTGTCGCACGGCGTATACGACGAGATCAACCTGTACGCCGACTGCGAGCCGTTCGCGCGTGCGCTCGAGGCCGAGATCGATTCGCACTGCGCCGACGGCCGCGTCGCCGACTCGCGCCTGTCGTTCCGCAAGCTCTACTCGGGGCTCGAGCGCGCGATCATGAACTACCAGTCGCGCCGGGGCGGTTGATGGCCACGACGACGGATCCCGGCGAACGCGCAAAGCTCGAGCGCCGTCGACAGATCATGAACGCGGCGAAGCACGTGTTCGCCGAGGCCGGCTATCACGGTGCATCGATCCACGCGATCATCGAGAAGGCGCAGATCGCGCGCGGCACGTTCTATCTCTACTTCGAGAGCAAGGCGGCCGTGTTCGACTCGATCCTCGATCAGGCGATGACCGATCTGCGCGCGCGGATCCATCGCATCGAGGTCGACGACGCGAGCGCGCCCGCGCCGCAGGTCCAGCTTCGCGATCAGGTGATGGGCACGCTCGAGTACATCGTGCGCGATCGGCCGCTCGCGACGCTGCTGCTCTCGGCGGGCCACACGCCCGATGCCGAGGCCGCCGAGCGACTCGACCAGTTCTTCGCCGAGGTCCGCGATCTGCTTCGCCGCGCGATGGAGTCGGGCATGGAGATTGGCCTGCTCCGCAAGGTCGAGCCCGAGCTCGCCGCGTCTGCGATGCTCGGCTTGATCCGCGGCGTGATCGAGCAGCTGATTCGCGACCCGAACCCGCCGGCGGTCGACGTCGTGGTCAGCGAGATGCTGATGTTCGCACTGCGAGGCGTGCTGGCGGGTTAACCTGGGCGTCGTGTACTACGGCTGCCGCGGTGCAGCCGTCGGGACCGGCGGGGCAGGGAGCGGTCCGTCGCAGGCGACGACCTGCAGGCCGTGCGCGCACACGTTCAGCTTCGCGCCGAGCTCGCGCGGGTACGCCTCGAACGCACGGTGACGCGCGCTGATGTCTTCTGCATTGTAGTGCCGCACGAAGGCCCCGCCGATCACGCCGCCACCGAGCATGAGATAGCCCGGGTAGGACGGAAGGTTGTCCGACTCGTGCGAGGCGACGAGCATCACGAAGCCGCCGGCGAGCAGCACGATCGTCGTCGACCACGAGATGATGCTCTTCGTGCGAGCGCGCTCGCTTGCGCGTGCGGCGCGCATCGTCTCGCTGTCGTCACCGACGAGCGGCGCGAGGTCCTCCGGCAGCCAGACCTCGGTCTTGTCGTCGAGAATGATCGAAGAGTCGATCGGGTTGTTGCCGTTCTCGATCGTCGTGGTCTTCGATACCGGCCTCAAGCGCATGAACGTCTGGACGCGTTCGGCAGACGTCAGCTTGGCGGGATCGAGTGGTGCGAACTGGTGATGCGTCGCGCACGCCGCGAGGCCGATCGCGCCGATGGTGGCGGTGATGCGGGACATGATCATCGCTGTGGCAGTGCCTGGATGGCAGCGTCGCCACCGGCATCGTCGACGGGTACGGACATCGTGCCGGGCGTCTCCATCTCGCACGGCACGAGCGAGAGACCCTTGACGCACAGCTCGAGGCGTTGCGCGAGCGCCTTGTCGTAACCATCGAACACGCTCGTCGATGCTGCGAGGATGTCGTCGCTCTGCAGCCACGCGCCGATGGAGCCAGCGACCGTGACACCGAGCCCGGCGCCACCGCCGTAGAAGAACCAGTTCGCGCTCTCGTTCTTCATGGCCATGACGCAGGACGCGAAGAATCCAAGCACGCCTGCGTATGCGACGAGCTTGTACGTTCTGCGTTTGCTCTTCGCGTGCTCCAGCCTCGTAAGGGCGCGGGCGGAATCGCTGCGCTCGTCGATGAGCGGGCGCAGGTCTTCGGGGTGCCGCACCACGACGCCGCCCTCGAGCTGGAGCATAGCGGTCTTGCTTGTCGAGCAGCCGTTCCTATTGCACCTCGTCTCGAGCTCGACGCCTTGCGCGCGCGAATGCCAGTGGCGCCAGGTATCGAGGCGCAGCTCCGGCGTCGGATGCGCCGGCAACGGCGGGACGGTGATGTGCTGATTCGCACAGGCAGTCAAACCGAGGACGAGCAGAGACAGCACTCGCACGCGGCGCATACTGCATCGCCGAGGATCGCGATTCGATGTGGGTCCGACGGAAACGGGTGCAGCAAAATGTTGCGCACCCGAAAGAATGACGAACCGGCTCGCCGCGCCCGGTGTCACACGGGCATGCGCGAGAGCACCGTGACCGCGGCGGCGGTCGCCATGGCCATCGTCTGCCCTGCGTACGCCGACACCCGCATCAGCCTCGGCGATCCGACGCCCGAGGACACCGCGATGCGGGAGCGGTTCGTGCCCGACGACGAGCTCGCGCTCGCACCGAGCCTCGTGATCGGCGCGCCCGACGATCCTTCCGGCGGCGCGGCGAAGCTCGATCGCGTGAAGCTCGCGATCCATGAGCGCGATGCGACATTGACGCTGTCGCTGTCGACGAAGGCGCTGAGCAGGCGCGAGCTCGTGACGACGCTCGATGTGCCGACCGGCGCGCGCGTCACCGGGCTCGCCGTGACGATCGGCGGCCAGCGGTTCGATGGCGCGGCACTCGCGAGCAGCACGGCAAGCGCGCGCTATCACGACATCGTCGATCGCAAGAGCGATCCGGCGCTGCTCGAGCACACCGAATCGACGCGACGGCACGATCGGCTGACGCTGCGCGTGTTCCCGGTCATGAAGACGACGCCGGCGACCGTCGAGGTCCGGTTCTCGCTGCCCGACGGCACGACGACGCTCGACCTCGACCCGGGGGCGCAGACGATCGGCAAGGTCGAGCTCGACATCGGGGGCAGGGCGCAGGCGCTCGCGAACCTGGTCGCGCCGCGCTCGCTCGAGCTGCCGGCGTTCGCGCCGCGCGACGAGGCTGGCGAGCAAGTGCCGCACGTCACGTCGTTCGTGTCGCTGTTCGCGGGCGCGTCGACGTCGCCGATGCCATTCGCAGAGGGCTTCCGCTGCGCGTGTCCCCTGCCGCAGGTCTCCGTCGACAAGCAGACGGTCCATGACGTCGTGAAGCTGCGGATCCCGCGGCTGCGCCACTGCTTCCTGCGCGAGGCGCAGCGCGATCCGACGCTCGCCGGCAGCGCCGACCTTCACTTCACGATCGGCGAGGACGGCCGCACCAGCGAGATCACCGTCGACGGCACGCTGCGGTCGAGCGCGGTGATGGACTGCATCGCGGACGAGGCGGCGACGTGGACGTTTCACCCGAACACGTCGCCGACGCGGGTCAACTACCCGCTCTCGTTCGCGGCGAACTGATTACTTGCCGTAGCGATACGTCGAGAACATCGCGTCCATGCGCGCGTCCTGACCCGACGTGAACTCGAACATGCAACCGTCGTCGGTGTAGTCCATGAAGTTCTCCGTCGGATCCGTGCCCGGATAGCGCGTGCCGGTGCACGAGTCCTGCGAGCCGGGCGCCGGGCAACCGAACGTCGCCGAGCGCTCGGCCGGCGTGTCGGCGACCTGATCACCCGTCTTCGAGCAGCCGCCCTGGAACGTGTGATAGAGGCCCATCCAGTGGCCGACCTCGTGGGTCGCGGTGTCGCCCAGGTCGTATGGCGCAGCGGCGCCGCCCGGCAGCGACTCGCTGAGGATCACGACGCCGTCATCCTTGGGCTTGCTCGCGTACGAGTTCGGGAACGTCGCCCAGCCGAGCAGGCCGTCGCCGATGTTCGCGAAGTACATGTTGAGGTCGTCGGCGGTGCCCTGGCGGAGCGCGTTCTTCATCTGCGTCTCGGCCGACGTGCCCGGCGTGACCGTGTACCAGGCCGCGTTCGTCGTGCGGTCGGTCGACACGAGACGGAACTGCCAGCCCCACGGCGCATACGCGTCGTTGAGCACGCGGATCTGATCCGCGATCATCGAGTCGGGGATGTTGCCCTGCGAGCGCGTCGAGCCCGTGTTGATCACGTGCGCGTAGACATCGACCGTGCCGCCGGTGACGACGGTGCCGCCACCGCCACCACCGCCCGGCTTGCCCTTGGCAACCTCGTTGTTGACGCGCTCGACCTCGGCGGCGTCGGGCGTGCGGGTCGCGCAGCCGCGATCGGCCTTCGATTGGCCGTGGCCGGTCGTGCTGTTGGTGCTGACCGGCTGCTGGGTCGAGCTCGTGTCTTCGCCGCACGCCACCAGTGCGCCGGCAAAGAAGATGGCGGAGAGTGAGAGCTTTCGGCAGTTCATCATCGGGCGTGACTGTGCCCAAAGGTGGGAATTGCTTTCAGTCGCGATCCTTGCCTGTACGAAAAATGCACAATCCGGTGGCCGATCCCGCGTAATGGTCCGACATCTAGGCGCGTAAATCGGTGCGCACTGCGAAGCGGAGTGCCCGAAAAGAGATCTGTTCTTGCCAGTATTTAGAACTGGACTGACGCGTCAGTCCATTCGTAGACTGACGCGTCAGTCTAGCCCTGTTCGCAGGCGAGGTACCTCATGTCGAATGTTCCAGACAAGGTCGTGATCGGAATCGATGTTGGCTCCACGACCGTGAAGATGACGGTCGTCGATCCGGGCTCGAAAGAGATCCTGTGGAGCAAGTACCTGCGCCACGAGACGCGCCAGCCCGAGATGACGCGCGACATGCTGCGCGAGATCCACGCGGCGTTTCCGACGCTGAAGAACGACCAGATCCGCGTGTTCATCACCGGCTCCGGTGGTTCGCCGATCGCGCCGCAGATCGGCGCGAAGTTCGTGCAGGAAGTGAATGCCGTGACGATGGCGGTGGAGAAGCTCCACCCCGACGTCGGCAGCGTGATCGAGCTCGGCGGCCAGGACGCCAAGATCATCATGTTCAAGGAGAACAAGGACACCGGTGACAAGACCGCGCAGACGTCGATGAACGACAAGTGCGCGTCGGGCACCGGCGCCACGATCGACAAGTGCGTGCTGAAGGTCGGCATGCCGCGCGAAGAGGTCCCGGGCCTCATGTTCGATCCGACGAAGCTCCACCACGTCGCCGCCAAGTGCGGCGTGTTCGCCGAGACCGACATCGTGAACCTCGTGAAGAGCGGCATCCCGCGCAACGAGATCATGAACTCGCTGGCCGACGCGATCGTCAGCCAGAACCTCGCGGTCCTCACGCGCGGCAACACGCTCAAGTCCAAGGTCCTGCTGCTCGGCGGTCCGAACACGTACCTGCCGTTCCTCCAGCAGTGCTGGCGCCTCCGTATCCCCGAGGCGTGGGCGGAGCGCGGCTACGAGTACGACAAGACGGTTCCGATCGAGGAGCTGATCTTCGTCCCGAAGAACTCCGACCTCTACGCCGCGTACGGCGCGGTCCTGTTCGGCCTCTACGAGCCCGAGACGGTCGGCGCGTATCGCGGCCTCGATCCGCTCGAGGAGTTCATCAACCACGGCCGCAAGGCGAAGCTCGGCGAGAGCGCCGGCCCGGGTCTCGTCGAGACGCCCGAGCAGCGCGACCAGTTCGTCGACAAGTACCGCACGCCCGACTACGAGGACGCGATCCTCGAGGCCGGCAAGACGTACCGCGGCGTGATCGGCCTCGACGGTGGCTCGACCTCGTCGAAGTGCGTGTTCATCGACGAGAACGAGAACATCCTGAAGAAGGTGTACACGCTCTCGAAGGGCAACCCGATCCAGGACATGAAGGACATGTTCGCGGAGATGAAGAAGTGGGCGACCGATCAGGGCGCCCAGCTCGAGGTCTCCGGCTTCGGTGTCACCGGCTACGCGGGCGACGTCCTCGAGAAGTCGCTCGGCGCCGACGCGAACATCGTCGAGACCGTCGCGCACATGATGAGCGCGAAGCGCTGGTTCCCGGCCGTCGACGTCATCTGCGACATCGGCGGGCAGGACATCAAGGTGATGTTCATGCAGAACGGCGACGTGAAGAACTTCCGTCTGTCGAACAGCTGCTCGGCCGGTAACGGCATGCTGCTGCAGGCGATGGCGGATCAGTTCGGTCTGCCGGTGAAGAAGTACGCCGAGGTCGCGTTCGAAGCGCGCCTCGCGCCGAAGTTCAGCTACGGCTGCGCCGTGTTCCTCGACTCCGACCGCGTGAACTTCCAGAAGGAGGGTTACTCGAAGGAGGAGCTGCTCGCCGGTCTCGCGCTCGTGCTGCCGAAGAACGTCTGGCAGTACGTCGTCCAGATCCCGCGCATGAGCGAGCTCGGCCGCGTGTTCGTCCTCCAGGGCGGCACGCAGAAGAACGTCGCCGCGCTGAAGGCGCAGGTCGATTACATCGAGAAGCGCGTCCCGAACGCCGAGGTCTACCTCCACCCGCACTGCGGTGAGGCCGGCGCGATCGGCGCCGCGTTCGAGGCGCTCCGCGTGACGCGCCGCCGCGCCAAGACCTCGTTCGTCGGCCTCGATCAGGCGATCGACATCGAGTACGTGTCGACCAACGACGACAAGACGCGCTGCAATTTCTGCCCGAACAACTGCTCGCGCACGTTCATCGACACGAAGACCCTCGACGGCAAGACGGCCCGCTACATCTCGGGCTTCTCGTGCGAGAAGGGCACGGTCGAGAACATGGACGCGCTGAAGGTGCTCAACAAGGAGCGCCAGAAGCGCATGAAGCAGTACCCGAACCTCGTCGACTACGAGGCCAAGCTCGCGTTCAAGAGCTTCTACGAGCACGCGCCGATGCCCGAGCACGGCACGCCGGTCAAGGACGTCGTCGTCAAGCGCACGCTGCTCGGCGCGGTCCGCCACAAGGAAGTCGATCGTCCGTTCCAGCGCGCGAGCGCTGAAGTGTGGGCGAAGCGCAAGGAAGTCCGCGTCGGCATCCCGCGCGTCCTGAACCTCTACTCGACGGGCCCGTTCTGGCGCGCGTACTTCGAGACGGTGGGCCTCGACACGCGCAACGTCGTGTTCTCCGACGAGACGAGCGAGGAGATGTGGCAGGCCGGCTGCAAGTACGGCTCGGTCGACCCGTGCTACCCGAGCAAGGTCTGCCAGGCGCACATCCACAACCTGCTGTTCAAGCACCACGAGAAGAAGCCGCTCAACTACATCTTCTTCCCGGCGATCACCCACATCCCGACGTACATCGTCAATCAGATGGACACGGCGAGCTGCCCGGTCGTCTCGGGTACGCCGAAGGTGATCCGCGCGGCGTTCACGAAGGAGACCGACTTCTTCGCCGAGCGCGGCATCAGCTACCTCGACACGGCGGTGACGCTGAACGAGACGCTGATGTGCAAGAAGCAGATGTTCAACGAGTGGGGCCCGCTGCTCGGCCTCACCGAGGACGAGAGTGACTTCGCGATCGACGAGGCGTTCAAGGCCGTCGCCGCGTTCGAGAAGGAGATGGAGCGCAAGGGCAAGGAGATCCTCGACGAGGTCGTCAAGGACAACCGCGTCGCGCTCGTCATGCTCGGCCGCCCGTATCACAACGATCCGGGCCTGAACCACTCGGTCCTCGAGGAGTTCCAGGCGCTCGGCTATCCGATCCTCTCGATGCGCTCGCTGCCGCGCGACAAGCCGACGCTCGACTGGCTGTTCGCCGACGACATGGCGAAGCAGCTGATCGAGGATCCGATGGACGTCACCGACGTCTGGCCGGAGAACTACTCGACGAACTCCGTCCAGAAGGTGTGGGCGGCGAAGTACGCGGCGCGGCACCCGAACCTCGCGTGCCTCGACCTGTCGAGCTTCAAGTGCGGTCACGACGCGCCGACGTACGGCCTCATCGACTCGGTCATCGCGAGCGCCGGCAAGGCGTACTCGGCGCTGCACGATATCGATGCGAACAAGCCGAGTGGCTCGATCAAGATCCGCGTCAAGACCTACGCCCACACGCTGATGCTCCTCCGCGAGAAGCTCGAGGATCAGGCGGCGAAGAAGGTCGAGCTCGACCACGCGATGGCGAGCAAGAAGCTCGAGCTGATGAAGGCGCTGCAGAGCAAGCTCGCCGGCGTCGGCCGCATCGACGACAAGCTCGATGCGGAAGTGAAGGCACTCGAGACCCAGGTCGCCGCGTGGCAGGCCGAGGAAGCAGCGAAGAACCCCAAGGCGAAGAAGGTCGCCGCACTCAACGTCATCAAGGAAGGCAGCGGGGCTGGCTCTAGCGCCACCGTCACGCGCGCCAAGGCTCGCAGCGAGCAGGACTAAGGAAAAGGCAAAACCATGAGCACCACGAACGACAAGCCCGGCAACCTGGACCCGATGTCCCTCGAGGCGATCGAGGCGCAGCTCAAGCAGTTCGAGATCGAGGAGCGCAAGCGCCTCGGCCTCCCCGTCGAGAACGCGAAGCAGTGGTTCGACGCGGTCCCGCGCGAGTTCACGCGCGACCAGCGCGAGCACACGACGATCCTCGTCTCCGGTCTCACGATGGCGCACGACCTGTTCATCCAGGCGGCGCTCCGCGGCATCGGCTACAAGGTCCTCGCGATGGACGTGCCGGATAACAACGCGCTCCAGTACGGACGCGAGTACGGCAACCGCGGCCAGTGCAACCCGACGTACTTCACCGTCGGCAACCTCGTGAAGTACCTCGACGGCCTCCGCGAGCGCGGCATGTCGAAGGACGAGATCGTGAAGAACCACGTGTTCATCACGGCCGGTGCGTGCGGTCCGTGCCGCTTCGGCACGTACGTCACCGAGTACCGCAAGGCGCTCCGTGACTCGGGCTTCGACGGCTTCCGCGTCCTCCTGTTCCAGCAGACCGGCGGTCTCAAGCAGGCGACGGGCGAGGGCGTTGGCCTCGAGATGAACCCGACGTTCTTCTGGGGCGTCGTTCGCGCGATCCTCATCGGCGACTGCCTCAACGCGCTCGGCTACCGCATCCGCCCGTACGAGGTGGAGCCCGGTGCCGCCGACCGCGCGATCGAGGCGAGCAAGAAGATCATCAGCGACGCGTTCGAGAACAACACCTCGCTGCCGATGGCGCTCTACAAGGTGCGCCGCACGATGGGCAAGGTGAAGGTCGACCGCACCAAGGCCAAGCCGCGCGTCGGCATCATCGGCGAGTTCTGGGCGATGACGACGGAAGGCGACGGCAACTACGGCCTGCAGCGCTTCCTCGAGGCCGAGGGCGCCGAGCCGGAGATCCAGCTCGTCACGGCGTGGCTGCTCTACATGATCTGGCAGGGTCGCTACGACACCCACCAGCGCGCGAACCTGCGCGGCGCCGACGCCACCAAGGCCGAGGGCGGCAGCAAGTTCAGCCTCAAGGGCGTCGACGTGCGCAAGCGCATGGCGTCGCTGTGGGCCGGCGAGCAGGTCCTCCGCGGCCTGTTCCAGACGTTCGCGAAGGCGATGGGTCTCAACGACTACCACCTGCCGGACATGAACGAGATCGCCGAAATCTCGCACGCGTTCTACGACAACAACCTCCGCGGCGGCGAAGGCCACATGGAGGTCGGCAAGCTGATCCAGAACGTCGCTTACTCGAAGGTCAACATGACCCTCTCGGTGAAGCCGTTCGGTTGCATGCCGTCGTCGTCGGTCTCGGACGGCATCCAGTCGTTCATCACCGAGCTCTATCCGCAGGGCATCTTCCTGCCGATCGAGACGAACGGTGACGGCGCGGTCAACGTCTACAGCCGCGTCCAGATGCAGCTGTTCAAGGCGAAGCAGCTCGCGCAGAAGGAAGTCGACAAGGCGCTCGCCGACACCGGCATGACGATCGAGGAGGTCCGCAAGTACCTCGCGAAGCACCCGGCGATGACGCACGCGTTCTACCGCGCGCCGCACAAGGCGGGCTGCACGGCCGCCGACCTCGTCTACGAAGTCGGTGCGCGCAAGAGCCGCCTGAGCTACCTGAAGAACTCGATCGTCTCCAAGGTCACCGGCAAGGCGGCCAAGGATCACGACGAGGCGCACAAGACCCTGCTCGACATCGCGCGCAAGGCCGCGGCGAAGACGATGAAGAAGAAGTCGATCGTCACCGTCGCGCCCGAGGTCGATCCGGACGACGTGGCCGCGCCGCCGATTCCGGCGGGTCGCAAGAGCCTCCGCGTCGTGAACTAAGACGATGGGTCTTCTCGACTCAGTGCGAGCGCGGGCCCACGCCGCGCTCGAGCGCGTTCCGGGCAAGGTCGGCGATCGGCTGCGCGGTCTCAACGAGACCCTCGGCCGGCCGCTGGCCGATGCCGGCGAGCTCGACGATCGCCGCGCGTTCGCAGAGCGCTCGACGTCCGCCGCGCCGTCGCCGGCCCCGTCGGCGCCGACCCGCGAGGCGGCGCCCGTCATCGTCTACTACATGGACAAGCAGAAGCGCGACGTCACGAAGCTGACGGAGATCCTCGATGCCAACGGCGTCGCGTACACGGCGACGAACATCCAGGAAGACCCTGCGGCGCAGTACGCAGTGCGGCGCGACAGCAACGGGTACCGGCTTCCCGTCGTGTTCATCGCCGGCGAGTGCATCGGCGGGCGGGCCGAGCTCGTCAACGCGGCGTCCTCGGGCGAGCTGAAGAAAAAAGTCTTCGGCTAGCTGCGCGGGTGTGCCCGCTTGTGGGCGGCTCTGGTGTCAACGCGGGGACTCGTGTCGACGCCAGAACCCACCACACCACGCGTGGCAAAACACCCGATCGGTATCCCAACTACTCGATCTCAATAGGTGGCCCGGCTGGAATGCCGCATGCTACTCACCTCGGTCATGCGTCGACTCACGTTGGTCATGACCGGTGCCGCGGTCGTTGCTCTTACGTCGGGGGTGGTGGGATGGTTTGCGACACGACTTCTCGTCGATCTCGTCTGACGATCGGCGTTCCGTTCCTGTTGTTCGCCGTCGCGTGCTCGTCCGGGCCGCTACCGAGGCCGGCAGATCGCGTATCGCTCGGCCGGTTGACCCCCGCGCCGACGGGCTACCCTGAGGAGTACCCGGAGTTCAAGGTAACCCAGGCCAACCAGTTCCAGATCGGCGCGCTCGACCCGACGCTCGCGCCGATGCGTCCCTCGACGCCGCCGCTTCCGACCAAGGAGACCCGCGCAGTCCAGCGCACCATTCTCCCGCCGGCCAATCGCCCACCGCCGGAGCCGGCGGCGCCCGTCATCACGCCGCCGCTCGCGTCGCCGGTCCTCGATACAACGCCGACGACGCCCGTGGACAAGAGGCACGAGGAGGAGAATTGGGTGGCCCCTCCCAAGACCGCCCAGGAACGGTCGGGATAGTGGTAGTAAGGGCGCCATGACGCCCGAACCCACGACGAAGAAGTGGACCGCGCAGGCGACCGAGAAGGTCCTGTCTGCGCTCAACCGTGCCGACGAGATCGGTGGCGAGGTTCGCGACTACATCCAGGACAAGATGGCGACCGACCCGCGCTACATCAAGGCGCGCAAGGCGTTCGCGAAGCTCCTCGGCAAGTCGTACGAGTCGCGCGCCGAGGTCGAAGCCAAGGCGAAGGCCGCCGAGGCCAAGCGCGCCGCGGCCGCCGCGCCGACCCCGCCGACCACGAAGCAGAAGGAAGCCGCGCGCACGGGCTTCGGCAACCCCGAGCTCAAGGCGCAGATCTACGGCAAGAAGAGCTGCCCGTGGACCGGCCGCGCGATCACGCTGCTCGAGCGCCACAAGCTCGACTACGACTACATCGATCTCGAGGAGCCGGAGCACGAGGCGAAGCTCGTGCCGCTGTCGAACGAGACGAAGCAGCACACGGTGCCGTTCATCTATCTCCGCGGTCAGTTCGTCGGCGGCTACAACTCGCTCGCCGAGATCGAGCGCCTCGGCCAGCTCGAGTACGCGCTGATGTCGAAGGAGGAGAGGGCGGCCGCGCCGGCGCACATGAAGAACATCGAGATCGTCGCGCGCCCGAACACCGACGAGGTGGCGCCGGCCGATCAGACGCCCGGCGAGTAACCGAAAACAAAAACGGCCGGCGGGGGCGCCGACCGTTATCGTCCGAAGTGCGGACGTCTTAGAGGATGATGTCGACGCAGGCGGTGAGGTCGAACAGCAAGAAGACGAGCGCCTTCTCGTCTGGAGTGAATGCAGCGTTGCAGCCCGACGGGAACGACGCGTTCACCGTACCGGACGCGACGTGCATGCCGGCGTAGACGACCTTGCCGCACTGATCCTTCGGCTCCGCGCCAACCGGCGTCTGGAACGAGAGATAGTGGGTCGTCGGGTTCGACGCCGCGCCCGCGTAGAGCCAGCGCACGGTCGGCGGCGTGACCGCCCCGACGGCCGGGGTCTTCTGGCTGAGCGTGACCTGGCCGAGCGTGGTCGACGCGCCGACCGTCTGCAGCCAGGTCGCGAGCGCCTGACCGGCCGGGTGGCTCATGTCGACGAGATCCGGCGTGCCGCTGCTGCCGGCTTGCCAGTTCGCCGTGCCAGCCCACTGGGGGATGAGCGTCCTCGTCCACGTGTAGTGAAAGTGCGAACCGAACACGCGACCACCGAGGTCGGCGTACTGCCGGAGCAGATCGGGCGAGGTCTTGTTCTCGTTGTGGACGTCGCACTCGCACGAGTTCAGGATGATGTCGAACTTCTTCATCGTCTCGAGGTCGCCCCACAGACTCGTGGCATTCAGCGTGGCCGGCGACGTACCGCCGACTCCCTGGAACCAGACGATGCGCTGCGGGCCATTGATGTCGGTGCCGAACTCGCTCGGATCGATCCCGAGTTTTGTGAGGATGCAGCCGAGCCCGTCGCAGCCGCCCGCGACCATCGCGATGCGCGGAATCTCGCCCTCGCTGCGGTTCTTTGGCAGGCGGAACGTGCCGTCCTGGATCGGCAGGTCGACGCACTGACCGACGAACGGCACGGTCAGACGACGGCGCCACTTGCCGGTCGTGATGATGATCGGGATGTTCTCGCCGGGGGGAACGCCTTCGAGCTTGAAGCTTCCGTCGGTACCGGTGATCGCCTTCGCGATGGCACCGCCGGGAACGTCGGAAGCGCAGCTGGTGCACTGCACACCTTCGGGGAACGCGACCGGCGGATTCTCCGGCACGTACACCATCACGTTATAGAGGGGCAGCGTGCCGTTGGGCGCGAAGACCTTTCCAGAGATGGAGGTGAGGCACGGCGCGTCGGGTGGACCGGCATCTCCGCCGGAGACCCCATCGTCGCCGCCGCGGTGTTCGGGACCGCACGCGATGGTGAGAAAGAGGAGCGCGACTGAAGCTCGTCGAAGCATGGCGGCGCGACCATAAACGATTCGCGCGCGCGGTACGAACAGGAAAACTCTCCGACGCAAATGCGCGGGATCGTGCTGCCGCCGGATGCAAACTCGATCACACAGTTCGCGCCCCGACATCAGGAGAGGCGGTGGGACAACCTGCGATGCCGAGGTTCTCGTTTTGTAATGGCCTCGACGAAATCGCGCGCTCCGTTGCCGATCCGCCCTGTGTTAGTTTTGCGCACCCAGAAAGGTTCGGATCATGACCCCTCGTCGCCACCTGTGCGTTGTATTGGCGCTTGCGCTGTTCGCCTGTGGAGATCAGAAGCTCGCGCCCGACGCGGGATCCGGAATCTGCTCCGACGGGATAGACAACGACGGCGACGGCTTGACCGACTATCCGGCCGACTTTGGCTGCGAGAACGAAGCCGACGAGACCGAAGAAAACACGGCGCCGCAGTGCTCGGACCACCGCGACAACGATGGCGACGGCAAGACGGACTTCCCCGAAGATCCGGGCTGCGTCGCGCCGAATATCGACGACGAGGCGGACGACTGCCCGAGCGGCCCCAACTGTCCGCAGTGCTCCGACGGCAAAGACAACGACCAGAACGGCATGACCGATTGGCCGACGGATGCGGCGGGCTGCGAGTCGGCCGGTGACACGATCGAGTTCACGGACAACTCGGTCGCGTGCGGCAACGGCCTCACCATCGCTCAGCTCCCGCTATCCGGAAACGTGTCCGGCGCGCTCAGCTCGAGCAGCTTCACGAACCTCACCGCGTCGTGCGGCAACGTCGCGACCGGCGCGCCCGGGACCGCATACGTGTTCCATGTCGCGACGCCGCAGGTGATCGTCGCGACGACCGAGGACTCGGCGACGACCGCCGACACGGTGCTCCAGCTGCGTTCGGCGACGTGCACCGCGCAGACCGCCGAGCTCGCGTGCCACGACGACATCTCGTCGACGAGCAAGGCGTCGAAGATCACCAAGTCGCTTGGCGTCGGCACGTACTACCTGATCGTGTCGGGCAAGGCCGCGACCGATACCGGTGCGTACGCGCTCCACGTCCAGTTCTTCCCGGGCGAGGGCAGCTCGTGCACCGGCACGACAGACTGCGGTCCGGGGCTGGTCTGCCGCGTTCCCGTCGGCGGTACGCAGATGATCTGCACCGGCCCGGTCTGCAACGACGGCCGCGACGATGATGCCGACGGCAAGGTCGACTACCCGGTCGACCCGGGTTGCGCGACGCCGGATGACTCGACGGAGAACGACACCTGCGCGACGCCGAGCGACCCGGCGTGCCCGAAGTGCTCGAACGGCATCGACGACGACAACGACGGCGACACCGACTACCCGATGGACTCGACCTGCATCGCCGCCTCGACGAATGCCGAGTCGTGCACGCAGACGGAGCCGATCCTGATCGCGACCACGCCGAACACGGCCGGCACGACGGTCGGCGCGACACACGATTTCATGCCGCCGATGGGTCAGTTCAACGGCCACTCGTGCACGTCCACGTTCACGAACCCGCCGGCCATGGCACCTGACGTCGCGGTCCAGTTCGACATCCCCGCGGTCGATCGCATCTCGTTCCGTGTGAACCCGCAGAACAGCTGGGACAGCGTCCACGTGTTGCTCGACTCGACCTGCGCGGGCACGCCGCTCGAGTGCTACGACGACCCGAACGGCATGTCGGTGTCGAACCTCGCCGCCGGCCGCTACTACATGATCGTCGACGGCTGGAACGCGAGCGACAGCGGCGCGTTCAACCTCAACATCAGCGGCACGATCAAGAACGGCGCGAGCTGCGAGTCACCGCTCGCGCAGTCGGGCGCGCTCACGTGTAACCCGGGCTACGCGTGCAACGGCACGCCGGGCAGCCGCACGTGCTCGCCGACCGAGTGCAACGACGGCGTCGACAACAACAGCGACGGTCACATGGACTATCCGGCCGATCCGGGTTGTCTCACGCCGAACGACCTCAGCGAAAACACGGTGTGCCCGGGCGCGAGCTGCCCGGCGTGCTCGGACGGTGTCGACAACGACGGCGACATGCAGACCGACTACCCCACGGACACCGGGTGCCTCAGCGCCGGGCAGGACAATGAAGGCTGCGGCGAGACCGAGCCGCTGGTCGCGATCACGGCGCCGAGCACCACCGGAACGCTCATGGGCGCGACGGATGATCACGATCCTAGGTGCAGCGGCGCGGACACGCCGGATCGCGTCTACACGCTCGACATTCCGACGCAGCTCCAGTCGCTGCGGATCGACACGCAAGGAAGCGCCGTCGATACCGTGCTCTCCTTCATGAACAACACGTGCGCCGAGCCCAGCATCCAGTGCAATGACGACAACCCGGACAGCGGCACCTACTCGCTGATCACCCGCACGAACATCGTGGCCGGCAGCTATACGATCGCCGTCGACTCGGCGACGTCGACGCTCGACACGTACGTCTTGAACGTCCACGGTGTCATCCGGCCCGGTGGCAGCTGCGAGAGCCCGCTGTTTCAGGCGGGCGTCCTCGCGTGTCCTCCGAGCTTCGGCTGCAACGGCGCGCCTGGTGCGCGTACGTGCTCGGCGGCCCAGTGCAACGACGGCGCGGACAACAACGGCGACGGCAAGACCGACTACCCGAGCGATCCAGGCTGCGACTCGCTCTCCGATAACAGCGAATCGAACGTGTGCCCCGGCGCCTCGTGTCCCGCCTGTGCAAACGGCATCGACGACGATATGGACGGCCTCATCGACTACCCGCAGGACCCCGGGTGCAAGGCGGCGTCGGTTGCAACGGAAGGCTGCACCGAGCCCGACGTGTTCGGCGCACTCATCATGCCGACGACGACCGGTACGCTTGCCGGCGCGAGCGACAATCACGAGCCTGCCTGCAGGCCGGCTGGCGACGGGGGACTCGACGCCTCCTACACGTTGACCGTACCAGGACTCGAGTCGCTGACGCTCGACACGAATGGCTCGTCCACCGACACCGTGCTCTCGTTCATGAATCACGACTGCACGTCGCCCGACCTCGCTTGCGACGACAACAGCGGCAGCGGCGATGCATCGCTCATCACTGCCAGCAACGTCGGCGCTGGCACGTACACCATCATGGTCGACTCGAGCTCCTCGTTCGCGAGCTCGTTCATGCTCAACGTGAGCGGCGTGATCCGGCCGGGCGAGAGCTGCGAGAACCCGCTCGTTACCACCGGCGCGCTGCGCTGCTCGCTTGGCTTCGCTTGCAAGGGACCCGTGGGTGCCCGCACCTGTGCGCTCGCCGAGTGCATCGACGGCGTCGACAACAACAGCGATGGCAGGACGGACTTCCCGGCCGATCCGGGCTGCGACTCCTTCTCCGACAACACCGAAGCCGGCGTCTGCCCTGGCCCGACGTGCCCGATCTGCAGCGACGGCATCGACAACGACATGGACGGCGCGATCGACTACCCGATGGATCCGAGCTGTGTCAGCGCCTCGGCGAACAACGAGACGTGTGACCAGTCGGAAGCGGTCCAGGTGGTGACGCAGAAGATCACGACAGGAACGACCGCCGGCACGAGCGACGACTTCTCGCCATCGTGCGCAGCCAGCGGTGGCTCGGCGGGCGATGTCGCGCTGCAGCTCGACCTTCCGTTGATGGCATCGCTCACGCTCGTCGTTCCGCAGAGCGGCCCCGACTTCACGCAGTCGCTGCTCGACTCGACGTGCGGCGGCACCGATCTCGCCTGCGAAGACGGGTCCACGATCTCCGTGGACAACCTCGCGGCCGGCACCTACTACCTCGTGATCGATGGTTGGGACGACGACACGGGGCCGTTCACGCTGACCACGACGGGCATCGTGGCGCCGGGCGGCAGCTGCGAGGGCGCGCTGTTTCAGTCGGGCGCGTTCACGTGCCCGCCGGCGCACGCCTGCGATGGCACGCCGGGCTCGCGGACGTGCGTTCTCTCGAAGTGCGTCGACAACATCGACAACGACGGCGACGGCAAGATGGACTACCCGCTGGATCCTGGTTGCTCGTCGATCTCCGACAATGACGAGACCGACGACTGCTTCCCCGTCGTCGGCCCTGCGTGCCCCGCGTGTGGGAACGGACTCGACGACGACACGGACTCGACGACGGACTTCCCGATGGACTCGCGCTGCACGTCGGCGTCGTTCTTCATGGAGGACTTCTGCACGGCGGAAGCGGATCTCGGCGGCATGATCACGGAGCCGACGGTGACCGGTACGCTCATGACGGCAGCGGACAATTTCACCGGCCAGAGCTGTCAGGGCAGCACCGGCAACGATCGGACGTGGGGGCTCGAGCTGCCGGTGCCCGTCGTGTCGCTGACCGTCGACACGATCGGCTCCGTCGCGTCCGACACGATTCTGTCGGTGCGCAACGCGACGTGCATGACGGAGCTCGGCTGCGACGACGACGGCGACCCGGATAGCGCCCGATCCGTCGTGACGCTATCGAACGTACCTGCCGGTAAGTACGCCATCGTGGTCGACAGCTACAGCTCGTTCAACAACGACGACGTGACGGTCAACGTCCGCGGCACGGTCGCCGCCGGCACCGCCTGTACATCGGACCTGTTCACGACTCACGTGCTCTCGTGTCCGGCGGGCACGAGGTGCCTATCGGGTACCTGCCAGTAGTAGGTGGTCAGGTAAACGCTACGACGCAGCGCGCGAATTGTACGTTGCAAAATGCCAGAGCTGCGGCCGGTGAGGTCGTAGCTCTGTTCGATCCTTGCGCATTCCGACCGTCGTCGTCGTGACTGCAGTCACGACTCGGGGCGGTGACACGGTGTGTGACAATCCGACCGTAAGATTCCGAAATCTTCGTCGGCGATCCCTCATTCCTTCGTCGAGCGTGCGTGTGTTAGCGTGCGCGCGACTGGGGAGGCCAGTTCATGTTGATAGACCGCCATCGTCTCGGCTTACTCTTCGCGTTAGCGTCATCCATTTGTTTCATCGCATGCGGTGATCAGAAACTCGGTCCCGACGCAGGATCCGGAATCTGTTCTGACGGCATCGATAACGATGGCGACGGAAAGATCGACTTCCCGGCCGACTTCGGCTGTGACAGTCCCGAGGATCAAAGCGAGGAGAACGGTCCCGCTTGCGCCGACCATCGAGACAACGATGGCGATGGCAAGATCGACTTCCCCGACGATCCCGGCTGCATCGCGCCGAACGCGGACGACGAGTCGGACGACTGTCCCAGTGGTCCGAACTGTCCGCAGTGCTCCGACGGCAAGGACAACGACGCCAACGGAACGACGGACTTTCCGGGCGACATCGGCTGCGAGTCGGCGGCTGACGGGGTCGAGTTCACCGACAACCCGCTCGCGTGCGGTCCGGGTCTCATGATCAAGACGTTGCCGCCGGGCGGTGTGGATACCGGCATGCTCATGGGCTCCACGTCGACGGTCGCCTCGCCGTGCGGCGGCGGCGGCGGTTTCCCGGCGGTCGCGTACATCCTCCACGTCCCGACCCCGAAGGTGATCGTTGCTTCGACGGATGAAGCCGGCACGGCGATCGATACCGTGCTCGATCTCCGTTCGGTTGCGTGCAGCGATGCGGGATCGGAGATCGAGTGCCACGACGACATCTCGAGCTCGAACAAGAAGTCGAAGCTCACCAAGTCGGTCGCGGCGGGTACCTACTACCTGATCGTCAGCGGCAAGACCGCGACCGATAGCGGTGCCTACTCCGTGAAGGTCGAGATGCTGCAGGGCGAAGATTCGGAGTGCACCGTGGACAGCGACTGCGGCCCAGGCCTCGTTTGCCGCATCCCGCTCGGTGGAACCACGATGGTCTGCTCGCAACCGCAATGCTCCGACGGCGTCGATGACGACGGCGACGGCGAGGCGGACTACCCCACGGACCCGGGTTGCGTGGCGCCTGACGACAATGACGAGAGCGACACCTGCAACCAGAACCCGCCGGGCGCTAGCTGCCCCGAGTGCAGCGACGGCATCGACAACAACGGCGACGGCACGATCGACTATCTCCAGGAGCCGAACTGCCACAGCGCCGCCGGTTCGAGCGAGGCTTGCGTGCAGGCCGAAGACGTCCTCCCGATCACCCAGATGGTGATGATGGGTACGACGGTCGGCGCGACCAACGACTTCAAGCCTACGTGCGCGAGCAGCTCGTCGCACTCGGCCGGTGACGTCGTGTACCGCATCGACATCCCGACGCAAATGGCTTCGCTGAAGATCGATTTCGCGAACAGCTACGACGCGGTCATCGCGTTCCTCGACTCGACGTGCAAGGCCCCGGCGCTCCAGTGCACGGACACGCCGGAGACGATCACGCGCACGAACCTCGCACCCGGCACGTACTACGTCGTCGTCGACGGCTACAGCAGCGCTACGGGCCCGTTCACGATGACGACGACCGGCACGATCCCGGCGGGTCAGAGCTGTGAAGGCCCGCTCGCGCTCGCGGGCGCGTTCACCTGCGTCAATGGTTTTACGTGCGGTGGCACGGTCGGCTCGCGGACGTGTGTGCCGGTCGCCTGCGCCGACGGCATGGATAACGATGGCGACGGCAAGACGGACTACCCGAACGATCCGGGCTGCATGACGCCCGGTGACATGGACGAGAGCGGCGACGACTGCTCGCCGACCGTCGGCCCGAACTGCCCGGCCTGTAGCGACGGCATGGACAACGACCTGGACGGCCTGACCGACTTCCCAGCGGATACGTCGTGCCCGACGTCGCTCGGCGTCAACGAGCAGTGCAACCAGAGCGAGCCGATTATCGTCGCGACGACGGGGACCGTCATGGGGACCACGGTGGGCGCAACCAACGACTTCCGTCCGCCGGCTGGCAGCGTGGGCAGCCCCTCGCACCTGTGCTCGACGTCGACCGATTCGTCGGCGACGGCTCCGGATGTTGCCGTCCAGATTGACGTGCCAGCGATGGACACGCTCGCAATGACTCTGAGCCCGGTCAGCTTCGACAGCACCTACGTGCTGCTCAACTCGACGTGCGGCGGCACGGCACTGCAGTGCTACGACAGCCCGACGGGCATGAACAGCCTGACCAACGTTGCCGCGGGTCGCTACTACGTGATCATCGACGGTTACTCGAGTGCGAGCGGTACGTTCACACTCAACATCAGCGGCAAGATCAAGAACGGCGGGAGCTGCGAGTCTCCGCTCGCGCAGTCGGGCGCGCTCACGTGCAACACCGGCTATGCGTGCTCGGGGGCGATGGGCTCGCGCACGTGCCAGGTCGCGCAGTGCAACGACGGAATCGACAACGACGGCGACGCCAAGATCGATGTCGCCGGCGACCCCGGCTGCACGGGCATCAACGATGACGACGAGACCGACGACTGCGGTCCTCCGTCCGGCCCGAATTGCCCGGCCTGCGCCGACGGCGTCGACAACGATGCCGACGGAACAACCGACTTCCCGGCCGACGTGAGCTGCATCCATCCGTCGAACAACAGCGAGGCGTGCACGCAGAGCGAGCAGATCATTGTCGCCACCACGCCGATGACGATGGCGACGACCGCTGGCGCCGTGAACGACTATCGGCCCGTCGCCGGGCAGGTCAACGGACATACGTGCGGCATCGGTGCAACGAGCACGCACAGCTCGCCCGACATCGGAATCCGTCTCGACCTGCCGGCGATGCAGAAGCTCTCGCTCGTCATCGACAACACGTGGGACAGCGTTCACTCGCTGCTCAACTCGACGTGTGGAGGGTCGCCGATCGAATGCTACGACGATGAGGACGGCATGACGAATGTCACCAATCTGGCTGCGGGTACGTACTACCTGATTGTCGACGGTTGGAGCTCGGCCACGGCGAGCGGTCCCTTTACCCTCATCACGAGCGGCATCATCCAGCCGGGTGAGAGCTGCGAGTCCGCCCTCGCGCAGTCCGGCGCGATCACGTGCCCGGCGAACTACACGTGTAGCGGTACGCCCGGCGCCCGCCGCTGCCTCGCGCAGTTCCAGTGCAGCGACGGCATGGACAACGACGGCGACGGCAAGATCGACTACCCGCTCGAGCCGGGCTGCACGTCGGCCACTGACAACGACGAGGCCGACGACTGCTTCCCGGTCGCGGGCCCGAACTGCCCGCAGTGCGGCGATGGCATCGACAACGACATGGACATGCTGATCGACACGAACGACTCGCGCTGCACCAACGCGTCGTTCTTCAGCGAGGCGTTCTGCACGCCGGAGCGCGTCGACGACATCCTGGGTTACATCACGATGCCGACGACCGCCGGCACGCTGGCGGGTGCAGCGGACAACTACGACCAGAGCTGCAACTCGAACACGGCCAACGACGTCGTCTGGGGATTGAGCTTGCCGGTTCCGGTCGCTCGCCTGCAGATCGACACGATCGGCTCGATGGGCGATACGATCCTCTCGTTCCGCGATCTGCTGTGCTCGGCCGAAGTCGAGTGCGACGACGACGACGGCGGTGGGTTGGACTCGCTGATCGTTCGCTCGAACGTCGCGGCCGGTGACTACTCGATCATCGTCGACAGCTACGGTGGCAACGGCAACAACAACCTGCCGTACAGCCTGAACGTCCGCGGCTTTGTCGCGGCGGGCACGGCGTGCACCGACCCGCTGTTCGCGGCCGGCGTTCTCAGCTGCACGAGCGGCACGACCTGCACCGCAGGCACCTGCCAGTAAGGAACCCAGCCACGTTGCACAACTAGTGCAACGTGGCTGATCCCCTGGGGGAATCCGTTCCGCCTCCACTCACCAGGTCGTACATACAGCCGCGCTAAGTATGCGGCTTCAAAGACGGGGCATGTGGCACCACTCGTGTAATTGCGAGGCCGCATGTCCCGTCTCGTCGTTCTGGCCCTCGCGTCCGCGTCGCTCCTGGGTTGCGTCGATCAGCCGAACTTGAGCTCGACCGGCGGTATCTCGTTCGAGGAGTTCAAGGCCCGGATGTACCGCGAGCCCTCGACCGGGCTCTACATCATCGACTGGGACACGGTCGTCAGCGGTGACGACGCACTCCGCGAGGTGTGGGAGTCGACGCAGCAGGGCGCTCTCGCCGTCTATTCGATCAACGGCCAGGACATCGTCTGGAGCGCCACGCAGAAGAAGCAGCTGACCTACTGCATCTCGAACACGTTCGGCGCGAACAAGCAGGCCGTGATCGCGGCGATGACCGCGGCGAGCGACACCGGCTGGGAGAAGCTGGCCGACGTCAACTTCACGTACGTCCCGGGCCAGGACGCGAACTGCACCGCGCAGAACACCAACGTGATGTTCGACGTGAACCCGGTCAACGCGAACGGCCAGTACCTCGCGCGCTCGTTCTTCCCGAACAGCCCGCGCAGCGAGCGCAACGTCCTCATCGACAACACCGCGTTCCAGCCGGGCGGCACCGGCGGCATCTCGCTGGGCAACATCCTCGCGCACGAGCTCGGCCACACGCTCGGCTTCCGCCACGAGCACATCCGTCCCGAGGCGAACGCGACGCAGTGCGCAGAGGACAACCAGTTCCGCGGCCTCACGACCTACGACTCGGCGTCGGTGATGCACTACCCGCAGTGCAATGGCACCTCGACGACGCTCGCGTTCACGCAGAAGGACAAGGACGGCGTCGTCCTCCTCTATGGTGCGCCGATCAACAACCCGTCGCCGATGGCGCAGGTGACCGCGCCGGCGAACGGCGCCACCGTCGGCACGTCGTTCGATGTCGAGGCGCAGATCGTCGACACGGATCTCGTCAAAGCCGAGCTGTCGATCGACGGCACGCTGACGAGCACGCTCAACACCGCACCGTTCACGTTCCACGTCACGAACCTCGCGGTCGGCGCGCACACGCTCGAGATCAAGGCGACCGACGGAGCAGGGCAGGCGACGACGCAGACGATCAACGTCACCGTCGCGGCAAACGGCGGTGGTGGCGGCAACGGTTCGGGCTCTGGTACCGGTTCCGGCACCGGCAGCGGCGGCGACGATGCGAACGGCCTCGGCGATGACGTCTACGGCGGTTGCAGCGCGGCTGGCGGCTCGAGTGCCGGTCTCGCGCTGCTCGTCGGGCTCGTCGGACTCGCGCGCCGCCGGCGTCGCTGACCCGCGGGCTACGCGCCGAGGAATGTCGGCGGTGCGCTGATACCCGGCAGGTCGAGCTCGACCGACGCAGGCACGATCAGTCCGTCGACCTCCGAGCGGTAGTGGCGATCGAAGCGTACGCGCCAGCGGTCGCCCCGCCAGGTCGCGCGCCAGATCCGATCGTCGGAGCGGCCCCAGCCCATGTCCTCGCGAACCTCGATCTCGAGGCCCGCATCGCCGAGCCACATCGCGTTGACCCACTCCGGCGGCCAGCGCGCGAACGCTGCTTGTGAGATGAAGCTGCGCGCGGCGCGTCGCCAGGGCAGGGCGCGCCACGTCTGACCTCGATCCGTCGTCTCCCAGATCTCGGCGATCGATGTTTCGCCATTCGGACCCGGCTCGCGACGCGCTCGCATCAGTGCGACATACGCACGGTCGCAGTCTGCGACTTGTGCGGTGACGACGGCGGCGCGGCTCGCGATCAACAACTCGAGCTCCGTGACGAGTCCGACACAAGTAACGCAATCGATGCACCGTTGCACGATGACGATGCAACGTTCGTCGTGAACAAAGATGAACGCGCGCTGACGCGCTGCATGATTTCCTGCGTGCTCGATCACGCGCACTCAGTGGGACATTCTGCGACCGCGCTTTTCGGAAATCTTCGACGGTGATCTCGCATTCCGTTCTCCAGATCACGGTGATAGTTTCCGCCGCGCTTGGGGGGAGTCGAGTCGGCGTCGAAAGCTGACTCGATCGGTGCTGCTGCTGGTCGATTTCAACGGGGACAACGACCCATCTACGGAGCTCGTAGCTGCATGCACATCGAGAAAGTAAACAGCGCGATGCGCTCTCTTCTGGATTCGGCGAAGGAAACTTCCAGCCCACTGGATGCAGACCTCGTCTCGTATCTGACCGCGGGATTCCTCATCGAGGACGATGGCTCGGTCGTCTCGGCGGCGAGCGGCTGCTTCGGTCCGTCGGAGCGCGCGAGCTTCGACGATCGCGTCAACTACGAAGCGTTCGTCAACAAGATCCACATCGAGGACTGGGGCAGCGAAGCGCTCTGGACCGCGACCACCGAGGAGATGATCGGCCAGGCGCTCGTCCTCGCCGAT
>JABFXX010000187.1 GCA_013368795.1 Kofleriaceae bacterium | reverse complement strand
GGCACGACCACGAGATAGGTCGGCCGCCACGACGATGTCCCGCGTGGGACATGATCGGCCGCGATGGTAGAGAGGCACGACCACGAGATACGTCGGCCGCCACGACGATGTCCCACGTGGGACATGATGGGCCGCGACGGTAGAGAGGCACGACCACGAGATAGGTCGGCCGCCAGGACAATGTCCCACGTGGGAAATGATGGGCCGCGACGGTAGAGAGGCACGACCACGAGATAGGTCAGCAGATTGGCGCGGTCACGGGCCGCGTCCACTACGGCTTGTACTCGAACGCGCCCTTGTCGCGGCCAGGGCCCTGCGGCCGCGTCGTACCGTCGAAGTCGACTGTCTCGGTCGCGGCGGGGTCGGCTGTATCGATGGCGGGGCTTCCTGCTGATAGATGAAAGTCACCCATCGCGGCATTGACGAACCTGGGATCCGCGTTGAGCGTGTTGTTGACTCCGTAGACCATCGCCGACTGAGGCTTGATCAACGAGTATTCATTGCGGCAGCCGGCGCCCAACACTGTGTCGGCGGGCGCACCGGCGGCTTCGTTGAGGAAGATGCTGTCACGAATCGTAACCGTAAGCAGAGGTCGGTCGCATCGAAGGATCGTGTTGTAGAAGGTGGAGAAGAACACCTCGAACGAGATTGGCTCGCCAGCGATCACGCCGTTGACTCCCCGGCAGTTCCGAAATATCGAGTTCCTCGCCTCGCCGTACGATGTACTCGAGAGAGAGATACAACGTCCGACGCTATCGATGCTCGAACGATCCATCTGGAGCGTCGCGTGGTCGCTGACGACCAACGCTACTCCTTGCGTCGCAGGCTGCTGAATCCGAACGCGGTCGAGCTTCAGATTACAGAAGAATGCGTCGACCGCCGAATCAATAGACAGTGTGACGTCTACGCGCGCGGCGTCGAGGTTGGAGCGCGGAGCAACACTGTTTGCCGTGCTGCAGTACAACCCGCCGATGATGGCGAGGTCTCTGAGCTTGGCGTTCGTCCGCTCCAGCGAGACGCCTTGGATCGTCGCCGGACCGTACACCGCGAGCTGAGGAGAGACATTCGCAATTCCTTCCGAGTACGTTCCGGGATTCAGCTTGATCGTCGTTCGACTGCTGTCGAGGACAGTGACAGCTCTCGTCAGGGTGCAAGGCTCGGCCATGGTGCAGGCCGAAACGGCGCTCCCATTCGGAGCGGCGTACGCGATGCTCGCTTCCGCAATGCAGGTGCCGGTATCGAGATCGCAGAGATTGCTCGCGCACTCGTCGTGTGCGCGACACGCGCGACAGCTTCCAGCATCGCAAACAGCCGCTGTCGGTGACGGACAGTCCGCCGAGTCGCGGCACTCGGCGCATGCACCGTCGACGCAGTACGGCGCATCGGTCTGCTCGAAGCCCGGACAGTGGGCGTCCTCGGTGCAGGTTGCGGCGCAGAGCTCATCCACGCAGTAGGGGACAGCCAGATCGCAGGCAGCCGAGGAACCACACGGCTGTGCGATGCACTGGTTGCCGCGGCACACGAGCCCTTCCTCGCACTGGCTGCCGATCGGAATACCCTTCTCTTCGCAGTCGATCTCGTCGCGGCAGCAACGGTTCGGGTTTGGCTTCGTGCAGGCAACGAGCAGGAGAACAACGAGAACCGAGAATGGAATGAACGCCCTCATACACCGCATGTCGACCGGCATCGTACTCGGTTGCGCACTCGCCCGAAAATGCAAAGAGGCCGGCGAACCGGCCCCTCAGCTACGCGTTTCTAGTCGCGCTTACTGCATCGCGCGGTGGTAGAGCGCGCGCGGACGATCCATCGAACGGATCTTGTTCATCACGTCGGCAGGGAGCTTGGTCGCCTTGCCGACGGCAGCCGAACCGAGCCCCGGGACGTGGCTCGTGTCGACGCAGCCGAGCTCGGCAGCACCGAAGTAGTCCGGATCCGACGGAGCCGAGCCCGAACCGATACCATCCGGCACCGTGCTGCAGGCCGGAAGCCCGGCCTCGCGACCGTTCGTGCCGGTGTTCGCGTTACCGTCCTTGTCGTACTTGTATGACGTGTGGTCGTAGCAGAAGCCGACCGTATTGCTCGTCGGCGAGGGGAGATAGGCACCCTGATCGTCGAGCTCGAAGAACCACTCGAAGACGCAGTGCTCGCCACCACCATCATCGCTCAGGCCGTGCCACGAACCATTACCACTTACGCGGTCCGTGATGCGGCAGCCGTCACCGGCAGCGCCCTGCCCCGCGTTGTTGGGGCAGTTGCCCATGTAGCAGTTCGCCGGCTTGCAGATCGCCACGCAGATCGCCGTCGAAACTTCGGTCGACTCCTTGAGGAGTGGGATGTAACCCTGGTTGCAGCTGTTCAGGTAGCGCGTGCCGTCGTCATCGGCGCAGCCGGTGCCGGTGACACACTGCGTGCGGTGGCGGATACCATAGCCGCCGTTGGTTGTGCCTTTATCGTGGTTGATCTCGCCGGTGCAGCTGTAGCCGGTCGGCAGCCCCGTGCCGAAGCTCGGCGAGCCATAGCAGCCGACGTTGTCAGCGGAGCCGCAGGTGCTCGCACGGCGTGCCGAGGCCGGGCCCGTGAGCTGGTCCGCGCTGCCGTCGAAGTCGTTATCGGCGAGCGGGTCGCACGCGAGGTCGCAAACGCCTGCCGCAGGCGGCGTGGACTCGCCGGTGCTGAAGAGCTTCGAGTACGTCACGCAGACGTGCGAGGCGTCGCACGCCGGGTCGCCACCGGCCTGATCGCAGATCGCCTTGCAGACGCCGGTGCCCATGCGGTACGCGCCGCAGACGCTGCCCGCCTTGCAGTTGTCGACGCCGGTCGCGCCGGGCGCGCCGAACATACACTCGTCGCCGATGTTGGCCGTGCCGTCAGGCGCGCAGCCAACGTGGCCGACGTACTGAGGCGTCAGCGCGTCGAGGAGCCAGGTGCACTTCTCACCGGTGGCACAGCCAGCCTGCGTGAGGACGTTGCACGTCGTCGGCGTATCGGCGGTGTTGCTGTCGATGATTTTGGGGTGCTCGTCGCCGCCACATGCGGCGAGGAGGCCGGCGAGCAACGCGCCCAAGGCAAGCTTCTTCATCTCTGAAATTCCTCTCATCGTGTCCCGGTGAAATACCTGCCGTGGGGAATGAATCCAGGAGACACGGCGGTTTGGAAGTTTCGCGACCCTATCGATTGTAAACATGGGGGTCAAGTCCAATTCCCGCGCGGCGGACGGCCGGCGAGCACGGTGTCACGACACTGACGGGAAGCGGCTTTCTCGACGATGATCGAAGTCACGCGCCGCGGATACTGCAGCTAACCAGTGCGGCGCGAAGTGAGGTGCGAGGTCGCGCGCTGTGGCGATTTGCAAGTCGCAGGGCAACGCGCGTTTTGCGCGCGCGCGAGCGCGGCTCACTAACTTCCTGAATTTACGGAGTGACGGTGACGGTGTTCGGCGGAAGGCTGCCCGGGTCGGGGCCGCGCGTTGCGGCAACGATCACGCCTCCGATCCCCGCCGCGACGGCGGCACCGCCGGCGATGACGTACCAGCGGCTGTACCAGGGACGCGCGCCGTCGGAGCCGCCGGGTGTGAGCGCGATCTCGAGCGGCTGGTCGGGGGCGGCGATGCGAGCGATCGGGCCGCCGCCGGCGTCGCGCGCCTCGACGTAGTACTCGAGGACGTAGGGCTTCGACGAGGCAGCCGGCGTGATGCGCGCGCGCCAGCGGTTGTCGCCGCGCGGCGTGAGCGCGCTGAACGAGTACGAGAGCTCGCCGCGGCGACGGGTGGCGACGACGAGGTCGAACACGTTGCCGCGCGTGACACGGACCTCGAGCTCGACGGGCTTGCCCGCGGAGCCCGCGGTCGGTGCGGCGTGCTCGAGGTCGGCGCCCGCTTTGGGATCGAAGTTCGGGATGAGCTGCTTCTTCAGATCGTCGAAGAACGCGCGCAGCTGCGGCGAGCCACTGGTGTCGCGAAGCTGATAGCCCGGATCGATATCGAGGATGCGCTCGAACGTCGCGCGCGCGGCGCCCTGCTCGTTGCGGATGAACTGCGCGAGCGCGATGAGCTCGAGCGCGCGAAGGCGCTGCGCGCGCGTGGCGCGCACGTCGCGCGTGACCGGTGCGAGCGCCTGGATCGAGGCGGCGTACTCCTGGTCGTCGAACAGCTTCCGCCCGCGCTCGAGGTACGTCTCGATCGCCTGCGGTCCGACGTCGTCGGCGTGGACGATGGCCGGCGCGGCGAGAGCGCACAGGATGGCGAGGATCAGCGCACGAGCCATCGCACACCTTCGTTGGTCGAGACGAGCGCATCGAGGTGGCCGTCATCGTCGAGGTCGACGAACACGACACCGGTCGCCGATGCGGGCGTCGTCGTGGTCTCGGCGGCAAACCCGCCCTCGTCGAGGCCGCTGAGCGTCGGCGCGCCGTCGGCCGTTGCGAGGATCGCATCGGGCGCACAGCCGGCATCCCAGCCACCGAACGCGACGGCACGGACATCGGTCGCGATCGGACGCGGCAGCCGCACGTACGACTGATCCTCGAGGCGACCATCGCGATCGACGTAGAGGCGCATCGGCGCGCCGCGAACGGCGACGGCGAGATCGGGGTCGTAGTCGCCGTCGGAATCGGCGAGCGTCAGCGACGCGACATCGAGCGGCACCGGCGGGACGACGGCATCGGCCGGGCTGAAGTTGCCGCCGGCGCCGAGCCACGCGACGAGCGGCGGTCCCGCCTGACCGACGACGAGGTCGGCGTTGCCGTCGCCATCGAGATCGCCGAGCGCGAGCGCGCTGATCGCCGACGCGCGCGAGCCCGCCGAGAGCTTCGACGGATCGGCCGTGAACGCGCCGGCGCCGTTGTTGAGATAGAGCGCGAGCATGTTGCCGCCGCCGATCACGAGATCGACATCGGTGTCGCGATCGACGTCGGCTGCCGCGAGTGCAGCGACGGGCGATTCGCCGATCGAGGCGCCGGCGGTGAACGTCGCGCCCTCGCGGATCCAGATGACGGGCGCCGCCATGGTGGTCGCGACGATCAGGTCGTCATCGCAGTCGCCGTCGATGTCTGCGGCGACGAGCGCGACCGGCGTGCCCGCGGGAAGCGGCGGCGTGTCACCAGCGACGAGTGCGCCGGAGCGCGCGTCGAGGATCGCGGCGGTGCCGTCGGCGCCGACTGCAATCGCGAGCGTGCCGCCCTGCCCCGTCGACGCGGCGAGCAGCGCGTCCGCGGGACCTGCGGCAGTGCCGACGGCATTCGGCGCGCCGCCGCCGCCTTTCTGGCAGCGAGGCAGCGAGAGCGTGACGTCGCTGCCGAAGTCGACGTTCGCGGTCGCGAGCAGCGCCGGCACGCCGCCGCGATCGGCGCGCACCCACGCGAACGCGCCGTCGGCATCGCCCGGATCGATGCGCAGTGTTTGCGGCAGATGATCGAGCGCGTCGTCGAGCCGATACGCGCGGCCGAAGTGGCCTCCCGACATCGACGAGTCGGCGACGGCGACGCAGATCGCATCGATCGCCGACGGCACCGGCCGATCGCTCGCGATTTCGAGCGTGATGGCGTCATTGCACGCGCCGAGCGCGAGCAGGGCGAACAGCGCGACGACCGCGCGAGTGGGCGAGCTGTATCCCTCGCGCGCGTTGTTCGTCGAAGCGCCCGTCGACTTGCTCATGACAGCATCGGCGAGGCACGCAGCACGAACCGGCGCGTCAGCGACGACGGCGACGGCGAAGCGTTCCACCGAGCGCCAGCATACACGCGATGCCGCCTGAACCCGAGCCACCGATCGAGCAGCCGCTGTTCTCGGGGGTCGGCTCGGCGGCCGTGTCGGGCTTGACCTGCACCAGCACGTGGAACGTCGGGCCGAACCAGGTGACGTCTTCCTGCACGAACGAGAACGCCTCGTCGTAGACGGTCGTCGCCGCGACTTCGGGCGCCTGGATCTGGAACGTGAACGTGCCTGGCGAGCCGGCAGGCGTCTGCGCGTCGACGGCGGTCGCTCGGTTGGGGCCGATCCAGTCACCCTCGACGAAGAACGCGGAGTCGCGATCCTGCGGGTCTGCGGTGCCGATGCGCGTCGCATCGAGGTCCCACGCGGCGGTGCCGGTGTTGGAGATCGTGACCGTGACCGTGCCGACCTCGCCGGAGACGAGCGAGTCGGGCGCGTCGACGCTGATGTCCTCGGCGAGGAACGACGCGGCACCGCCGGTCTTCACGAGATCGATGTAGTGCGGCCAGTTCCAGCCGGGACCGGGATCGGTGTGGTCGGAGCAGTCGGGCGCCTCGCCGTGACCCATGATGGCCGTCGTCGAGTGCTCCTTGGCGATGGAGTACTTGTCGGCGAGATACGCGGTGAGCTTCGCCGACTCGGAGTACATCGCCTCCGTGAACCATTGCTCGGGCTGCGCGGCGTAGCCCTCGTGCTCGATGCCGACCGAGCTCGTGTTGAAGCACTTCACGTGATAGGCGATGTTTTTCTCGTCGACCATCTGCGCGATGTGGCCGTCGCTCGAGCGCACGACGTAGTGCGCGGAGACGCTGGCGGCGGGATCCTTGAACCACGACACGGTGCCCGCGTAGCTGCCCTCGGTGTCGTGGATGACGATCGCCTTCACGTCGGCGAGGCCGCGATTCGCGGTCTGGTAGTTGCCGCTGTAGGCCGGGATCCATTCGGCGCCCGTGTAGCCCGCGGCCTGCGAGGTGGAGGACAGTCCGCGCGGCAGCGTGGACGGACGCGCGGCGATCACGATGCGCGCGCCGTGCTCGTCGCGGCCGTCGACACCACGGGCGAGCGCGCGCTCGACCGAGTACGCGAACGAGTCGCCGCCATAGATGCGGAGGGCGGCGGTGAAGTCGGCGTCGCGCGCGTAGTCTGCGAGCAGCGCAGCGGCGGCACGGATC
>JABFXX010000093.1 GCA_013368795.1 Kofleriaceae bacterium | reverse complement strand
CGGCGGCAAATGCGACCGCCTCGCCCTGCGGCTCGGTTGCGACCGGCATCGCCACGGGCGAGACCGCCGCGAGGTCGGAGACGGTGGGGTCTACGGCGACGCCGCTGTCGGCTGCGTTCACAACAGATCGCCAACGGTGCGGCTTCGCGGCGAGGCCCGATAGCTCGGTCGTCGGCAGCCCGTGATCCGCCCAGCCTCGATCGGCGAGCCCGCACTCGGTTCACACGTCGACGATCACGGCGGCGCATCTCTGCACGCGGCGAGGCCGAGCGCGAGGACACACGGCGCGCGCGTCACCAACACGCGACCTCCGACCGTCATCGAAGGCCGAGCTCAGTGGCCGCCGGAGGAGCCGCTGCGCGGCCTCGCGTTCCAGATCTTGAGCGTGAGCAGGAAGCCGATCAGTGCGACCGGGATCATCGCGTACGGCCAGATGTGCCAGTTCTCGGTCTTCGCGGCTGCGGGATTGGACACCAGACAGCCCGCGGCATCGCGAATCTTCGAGGCGGGCAGCGTATTGCCATAGAGAAACGACTGGGCTGACGTTCCGATGTAGACGAAGCCGTCGATCAAGCCGACCGCAACGCCGGTGTACTTCTTGCCGGCAAAGTCCGCCGATGCGGTCGCCGTCAGCATGCCGTGAACGCCAATGATCGCCATCGACATGAACGCGACGACCCACCCGATCGCCGCGGGTGTACCGAACAGTGGGACGATCAAGATCGAGCCGACGAGCATGATCGCGTACAGCACACCGGAGACGGGGCTGCGGCGCGACTGGAACACGTGATCGCTGATCGCGCCGGCGAACATGCCGCCGGTGATACCGGCGACGCACGACACCATGCCCCAGTTCTGGAACACGAAATGGTCGCCGATGCCCACGCCCTTACCGAAGTCCTGGCCCCACTGGAGGATCGCCTGGCGCAGGAACCCGGAGCACAGCTCGATGAACGCGATCGTCAGCAGGACGGGGTGCGTGAGCATCTTCCAGAGCACGCGGCCGATCTGGCGGAGCCACTCGAGGAGCCCTGGCTTGCTCTCGGCGTCGTCGAACGACGCCGTCGCGTCGCCGAGATCGAAGTCCGTGTGGCCCGCGTCGCTCGGCGTGTTGCGGACGAACGCGAACGAGAGGACGAAGAAGACGAACAGGATCATCGACGGGACCAGGAAGATCCACTGGATGTCGAAGTGGTTCTTGATCCGGGTCGTGACGTCGAACGCGAAGTAAAGGCCAAGCGAGATCAGGATGCCGAAGATGCCGCCGAACGTGCCGCGCTCGCGGACGTGAAACCACGCCGCGTTGACCTTGACGATCGACACCGCGCCGAAGCTCTGGAAGTACATGTTGAGCGCGAACGCGAGTGTGAAGGCGGTCGGAACCGACAGACCGAACGTGTTGCCGGTCGCGGCCATGTAACCCATCCACAGGTTCGCAAGGCCAGCACCCGCCGCGGCGATCAGGATCGTCTTGCGGCCACCCCAGCGATCGGTCAGCGGACCGTTCAGGAGGAACGCGAGACCGTAGACACCCGTTCCGAAGCCGAACACGGCGCCGTACTCGGACTCGGTCAGGCCGATTCCCTGGAACGCCTTGATGTTGTAGCGGGCGAAGTAGAGGAACGAGTACGTCAGGCCGAGCGGCAGCCAGTTGAGGAGGCGACGGTTGAGGAACGCCTTCGAGTGGCCGAGCTCGACCTTCGGCAGCCGCCACAGCACGACCGTGATGACGACGATCAGGATCGCGATCGGAAGGAGGTCTTCCCAGAGCGCCTTCTTCGCGCCGCTCGACTTCTTCTTGATCGGGCAGGCGTCCTTCTTCGGCGCCTCCTCGACCGCAGTCTTCGCCGGCGCCGCAGCGGTACTTGCCGCATCCTTTGCGCTCTCGACCGTCGGCGTCTGCACGGCCGAGCCAGCGGCCGCTGAACCCGTCTCGGCTGCCGCGGCACCGACCGGCTGCGCCTGGGCGGGCGCGTTCGAGAACCAGATCACGGCGCCGACGACCAGCTCGAGCGCGATCACGATCAGGGCGGATCGGGTCCGGATCTTGGCTGACGGCATCTCGCCGGACGTTACGGCCCGTGCGGATCCGATCGCAAGTGTCCGTGCGCTGCAAGAAATCTTCTTAATGAACGAGCCGATTTCGTCACCAGAACCGCGAGGCCTTCCGTCAGGAGGGCTCCCTCAGACGAAAAAAAATTCGCTGTACTCTCGAGTCAGATCGGTAATCGGCATCGCACGGCACTGGGATCGAGTGCCGATCTGCCGTCGAGAAATGTCACTCCGAAGATTGCTTATCTCGGTAAATGCGCTTCGTGTAGGACAAAAATACACAAGGCGCCCAGCGCGCGCTTCTGTTACCCCGTGCCGCGATGACTCAACTCCGATTGCTCAACAGCGTGCTTCTTGTCGGCGGTTTGCTGGCGGCGTGCGGGACGGACGACAAGGCAGAGGGCGCGGACTACTCGGGTGGGGACAGCGCGGGCGAGGCCAACACGCCCGGCGCTGACACGGGCGAGGATGGCGCCGACGTCGAGCCTACGTACCCGACCCAGCACCCCCGCATCTACATCGCTGCGAACAAGGCCCGCCTGAAGGCGTCGCTATCGGCCAACACGGAGGCGGCGAGCCGCTTCAAGTCGACGGTCGATAGCTTCGTCGCCGGTCAGGACATCTGGGAGTTCCGCATCTGGAACGTCGCGCTCATGGGACAGCTCACGGGCTCGGCGCAGTACTGCCAGAAGGCCGTCGCCGACGTCGACGCATTCGTCGCCGGCGAAGAGGCCAAGATTGCCGCGGGCACCCAGCCCCAGGTCGCGCACGACAGCTATCTCGCGATCGGCGATCTGATCGGCGACCTCGCGCTCACCTACGACTGGTGCTTCGACACGGTCACGCCGGCGCAGAAGACGCGCTGGCTCGCCTATGCGAACCAGGCCGTGTGGAACGTCTGGAACCCGACGCAGGCGAAGTGGGGCAGCAAGACGCTCACGTGGAGCGGCTGGTCGACGAACAACCCCGCGAACAATTACTACTACTCGTTCCTCCGCGCGACGATGCTGCTCGGCCTCGCCACCAAGGGCGAGACGCCGCAGGGCGACGAGTGGATCAAGCAGTTCCGCGAGACGAAGGTCCTCGGCCAGCTCGTGCCGACGTTCGACGAGCAGCTGATCGGCGGCGGCTCGCGTGAGGGCACCGCCTACGGCGTGTCGATGCGCGGCCTCTGGCACCTCTACGATCTGTGGACCTCGACGACCGGAGAGAAGCTCCACGCGAAGACCAAGCACGCGCGCCGCTCGATGCGGACGTTCATGCACCAGGTCATGCCGACGATCGACAAGTTCGCGCCGACCGGCGACCAGCCGCGCGATGCGACCTGCGTGTTCTTCGACTATCAGCGCGCGTACCTCGAGGAGCTCGTCGCGCTGTACCCGAACGACCCCGTCGCGCCGCGCGCGAAGAAGATGCTCGAGCAGTCGAACGTGCCGAAGATCGCGCGCCCCGAGATGCTCGTCTACGACTTCCTCTACGACATGGACGACGTGACGGCCGCGCCGCTCGACGGCATGGGCACGTCGCACTACGCGTCGGGCATCGGCCAGGTCTACTCGCGCTCGGGCTGGGACAAGAGCGCGACGTGGGTGAACCTGATCGCCGGCGCGTACACCGAGTCGCACGCTCACCAGGATCAGGGCGCGCTCATGATCTTCAAGGACGGCTGGCTCATGGCCGACGCCGCGCTCGGCTCGAAGAACGGCCTCATGCAGGAGACGACGGCGCACTCGCTCGTCCGCATCAACAGCGGCAGCACGCCGATCAAGCAGGTCGTCGGCACGACGTCCAAGCTCGTCAGCCTGCATGGCAGTGACGACTATCTCTACGCGGCGGCGGACCTGACCCCCGCGTACAAGAACAACCCGGCGATCACGAAGGTGCAGCGCGAGGTCGTGTTCCTCAAGCCCAACGTTGTCGTCGTGTACGACCGCGTCGCGTCGGGCGCGGGCACGTCGCAGGTGTGGCAGCTCGCGTCGCCGATCCGCCCGACGATCTCGGGTGCGAACGCGACGATCCAGGGCACGCACACGATGACCGTCCAGCGCCTCGCTCCGGCGAATGCGTCGGGCGCGGTCACCAGCATGACGTCGCTGCCGGGCTACCTGTCGGGCTTCCGCTTCGACGAGAACGTTCCCGGTGGCGACAACCGCTACCTGCACGTGCTGTCGCTCGACGGCGGCGCGGCGTCGGCGGTCGCGAACGGCGACACCGGTGTGACGGTCACGCTGTCGAATGGCTCGACCGCGCAGGTCGAGTTCAACCGCGACGACATCGGCGCGACGCTGACGCTCGACGGCCAGGCGACGACGCTCGCCACTGGCGTCGACATGCTGCCCGAGTAACAATCGGCGGCGCTGATGCCGCAGTGGCTTCGCACGTCGCTTCGCCTGTCGGTCGTCGTCTCGGCGGTCGCGGCGGTCAGCGTGCTCGGCCTCTGCATCGCGCGGGCGCTCGTCGACTACGACGCGCTCCGTAGCTCGAGCGACTCGCTCGGCACGTTCGTGCAAACGCTGGGAGGCATCTACGCGGTGCTCCTGGCGTTTGTCGTTGTGGTCGTGTGGGGCCAGTACAACGACTCGCGCGGCTACGTCGATCGCGAGGCGAACGTGCTCGTCGATCTGCACCGCACGGCGAGTGGCCTGCCATCGTCGTCGCGCAAGGCGATCCAAGCGGGCCTGCGCGACTACCTCGACGCCGTGATCGCCGACGAGTGGGCTGCGATGGCGAACCGCGATCAGGTCGCGCTCGATCGCATCGGCGCGCGGCTCGACGACGTGTGGCTCGCGATCCATGCGTGCATGCCGACGAACGAGTGCCACGTCGCGATGTACTCGGAGATCCTCAGCCGGTTCAACGACCTCACCGAGCACCGCACGAATCGCCTGAACGCCGCCGCGACGCGCATCCCGATCGCGCTGACCGTCCTGCTCTACACCGGCGCGCTGATCATGATCGGCTCGGTGTATCTGCTCGCGTTCGACAAGTTCTGGCTGCACGCGACGGTGACCGCGGGCATGGCCGGCGCGATCGCGCACGTCCTGTTCCTCATCTACGATCTCGACACCGCGTTCTCGGGCGACTGGCAGGTCGAGAAGTCGGCGTTCACGCGGGCGCGTCGCGCGTTCGATCGCACGGCGCACATCGGCCACCCCGATTAGTGCGCGAGATCGAATTCGCTGCGCGATTCGAGCACGTCGTCGGCCGTGCCCCACGTCGCGTCGGGGCCCGGCGCAGAGGCACGGCGCTCGTCGGTGCGATTGCCCTTGTCGTCGTAGGTCGTCGTCGTGACGGTCGCGATACCGTCGGTGCCGGAGAACACGGTGAGCGACGTGCGCAGGCGACTGGCCGCGTAGGCGTAGACCGCGCGCTGTGAGATCGCGTCGTCGTCGGTGAGCCACGTGCCGTCGGGACCCGGTGCAGCGAGCTCGATCGTCGCGACGACGAGGCCGGTCTCGTCGCGCTCGATGCGTTGCCAGCGCTCGACGACGTCGTCGTCGGTGAGCCACGTACCGTCGGCGCCGACGGCGTTGTAGACGATCACGCGCGCCAGGCCGAGCGCGTCGTAGGTGCGATCGATGTGCGAGAGGATCTCGTCGTCGTTCGTTCCAGCGAAGCGATCGGCGCCCGTCGAGCGCACGATCTCGCGAACGAGCCGAGCGCGGGTGTCGTACGTGTAGCCGTGCCACGACGGGCCGGCGTCGTCGCCGGTGCGCCACATGCCGTCGGTGCCGGGGCTGTCGATGAAGCTCAGCTGGATCCGCGAGAGGTCCATCCAGCCCTTCGTCTGGTACGAACCGGTGACGTCGTCGGCGGTCGCCCATGTGCCGTCGGGACCCGCACCGATGTAGATCGCGTCGTCGGTCTCGCGACCGGTGCTGTCGAAGCGGCGACGCTCGAGCGTCATGACGACATCGTCCGCCGTGCCGAGCGCACCGTCGGCGCCGGGGCCGTACTCGCGCACGTCGCCGACGAGATCGACGCTCGTCCGCGCGAAGTCGAGGCGCTGCACGGGGTGATCGTCGGCGGTGAGCCACACGCCGTCGGCGCCGGGTGCGTCGTAGCGCAGGGTCGAGCGCACGCGGCCGTTGGCATCGAGCGTCGCGCCGAGCCACTCGCTGATCGCGCCGCCGGTGTAGGTGACGAGCTTCGTGGTCTCGTTGATCGACGTCGTGAATGCGATCGTCTGGCCGACGAACACGTTGCCGGCGAGGTCCGTGAAGTCGCCGAGCACGAGGCTGTAGTGGCGGCCGTGCAGCAGCGGCTCGGGCGGCGTGAAGCGGATCGTGTGGGTCGCGTCGTCGTACGACACGTCGCCGATGACGACCTGCGGCGCCTCGTCGCCGGTGATGCGCAGCTCGACGGTCGATGACGTGACCGATGCCGCGACGAGCGGCTCCTCGAACGTGACGGTGATCGGCGTGAGGACCGAGACGGCCGTCTCACGGTCGTCAGGCTCGGCGGCGATCACGCGCGGCGGCTGGAAGTCGCCGAACGAGGCGTCGGGCGGCCTCGTCGAGGGAGGCGGAGGGTCACCGCAGGAGGCCGCCGCGAGCAGCATGCATGCGGCGAATGGCCGGCGTGCCATGTCGCCATGATACCCTCGCGACGATGGCTGATGGGGACCGCCATCCGAACGCTGCACCTGCAGCGGCGGACGCCGGCACTGCAGGAACACTGCCCGGCGTCGGTGCGCTCGCAGTGGCGGACACCGGTACGGCAGGGACGCTGCCCGGCGTTGGCGTGCCCGCAGGCGGCGTGCCCGCAGGCGGCCCGCTCGGTGGCACGGCGGCTGGTAGTGGCGTGGCCGGTGGCACGGCGGCTGGTAG